>JADZFV010000297.1 GCA_020854255.1 Candidatus Melainabacteria bacterium
TCGTCGACCGGCACGAGACGGTCGTACTTGCGGTTGATGTCCAGCCACTTGTAGCGCAAGCATGCCATATCTCGAATGGTTTGCGCGCACGAGTTATTGGAGTCGTCCATGGTGCCTTCGGCATTCCTGAAAAACTGACCGTCGTTAGCCTGCGAAAGAGCCGGCAGAGCTAAGACCACAACTGCAAAAAGTGTGGAGAGCGCTATAGCTGCTCGTCCTTTTTCATTTGCGAGTTTGAATACATATGACATCTTATTCATCAAAAACTACCTGATTGAGCGTCGGTCTAGTAATTCACGCGGTCTAGGATCTGTCTAACGCTGCTTGCTCTCTGACTTTTGACTGGCGCTTCACCTCTTCATATGAATGCTGCGCTGGCCGTCGGACAGAGATATGGTCAACCTGTCATTCCAGGGTCTACCGAAAATCGTGATCGTGCCTTTGACTTCTTGATTGGGCGCTACACTGGTCGAGTCAAATTCGGCGCGCATCGCTGCTTCTGAAAGCTTCTGAGTGCCCTCTTGAACTGAGATGTCTTCAGGGCTGAAGCTGAAAGCGTTTTCCGAGGAATTGCGAATAGAAACATTGAGCACGCTCTTGCGCGCGCTGATGTTCTTTCCTTTCAATTCAAAAGTGATACCTTCCTGTGCTGCCGCTGCTTCTGCCTGTGCCGCGGCGCCTGAAGACTCACTCTTAGACGGTGCCGGCTCGAGGTCTCCCTGAGCTACTTCGACTTTGCCGCCTTTTTTTGCTTTGCTGTCTTTTACATCTTTAGTCTTTTCTTTTCCGGCTGATTTGTCTTTCGACTTGCCTGCCAGATCATTTTTTTTGTCGGCTTTTGCTACCTTGGGGCTTTCCTGAGCCGGCGGCTGTGCCTCTTCTGATTTCTTTTTGTTGAAGCCGAAGAAGCTGCCTACTGAGCCCAACATATTGAATCCGCCGCCTTGAGGCGCTGCCTCCTGCGCCGGTTGGGCCTGAGCCAGTGACTCCAGGCTCGGTGCCACGCCGGACACTTTCTGGATGATGGCGCGGGCAGCGCCTGCACCTGATACCGCAGCCAGCTCAAGTTGAGCCGAGCGCATGTCTTCCTTGGCCGAATCGGCTTCGCTTTGCGCCTGGGAAAGATCGGCAGCCGCTCTTTGCTGCTCGGCATGCGACGAGGCCACTTCCACTTCTTGCTTTCTGGCCGCTACTGTCTGTTGAGATAGAGCAAATCTGTTGTATGAGTACAAATAACGGAAATAGCTCTGAACCATGTCGCTCTGGGTCTTTCTGAGCTGACCTTGAATGCGCTTGTCGACAAAAACCGGTTTGAACACGGCATCGACTTGTCTTTGACCGACACTGAAAGAACCTTTTGTCGACTCGCCGGGCAGACCCACGTCGATGCGAGAAAGAGCGGCAGCGATATTAGGATCGCGCGACGACCAGGCTCCCAACTGGGAAGACGTGATAGCGCCTTTCCAGAGCAATCTCAAGTCGTCTCTCTGTTTGTAAGGCGAGCGGGCTTCCATGCCGGTCGGCGTTATCGGAACAAAATTGGCGAATTTCTTGGCCTTCTCTCTGGCGCCGGCATCTTCTTCGCTCTCTTCGCGCGGGCGAGACTTGCCGGAGCCGAAAAGGGCCGGTCTTTGCGGTGCGCCGTCGCCTTGCGGCTGAGCTTGCTGCGGATAAGGAATGCCGTACGGGTTCAAGTAAGGATTGGCATATGGGTTGCCGTACGGATTGGCATATGGGTTGCCGTACGGATTGGCGTACGGGTTATTAGGATCGGCAGCCGGAGCGTTGGCGACCGTTGTTTGCGCCGTCGTCGACAATGTCACTGCTGGCGGTGGCGGGACAAGACCGCCTCCCAGAGCGCCGCTTGGCGGTGCGGGAACCGGCGGGCTATTGTAGTTGCCATAACTGGCGGTGGCCGGTGTGACTGTGATCGCAGAAGTCTGCGGAACCGCACCGGACGAACTCGGTGTATAGGCTCCCGAGTCGGCTGAGGAGACGGTCATGCCGGCGCCGGCTGAGGCCACTTCTTCAGCCGGCGGGGCGATCGGTTCCATGGATACCTTAGGCAGAATACGTCCTTGCCCGTCGGTCTCGGTCATCTGTTGGTTTTGCTGCTGCGCGGCAAGCGCCATCTGCTCTTGGCGTGCCGCTTCTTCCTGACGGATGCGCTCCACCATGGTCGGGTCGGCTTTCGGTCTCAAAGCGCCCAAAATTCCATGTCCCTGCACTCCACCGCCGACATTGGCTGCCGCCGCATCGCCGGCCGACTCCTGCCTGGCACAGCCAGTCAAAGTCAACGCCAGGGCAAGCGCTGCAAATTTGGAAATTGTGGGTGTGTGTAGCATAAGGGGTGGTGCACTTCCGTGCGAGAACTGTTGATTCTCGCGGTTCTAATTTCTCTTCAATAAGCTTCCTCTGACAGACGTCTGAGTAGACGCAGAACTGCCGCCGAAACCGGCGCCCGAACCTGTGCCGTAACCGCCGCTGTAGGACGATACTGCCGGTCCTGCGTAGTTGCCATTGGTCGGTCCTCTCGACGGCGCCATGCCGCGAGCCGGTCCAGCCGAGGCTCCTTGAGCCTTAGGTGGGGTCATCATTTTGCCCATCAATCGGTTGGTATTGGTGCCGTCGGCCAGAGGGCCTTTAGGTCCCATACCGCGCGCCGGAATATTGGATGGTCCAAATCCGGTTTTCGGCAAACTGCCCATATTAGGCATCATGCCGTTGGAAGTTCTTGGTTGCACGGTCGGTCCGCCCATTTGCAGAGGTCCGCCATTCGGCCCGCCTCCCGGCCCGCCGCCGGCCAGGGCGCCGGCGCCACCACCGCCGCCACCGCCGTATCCTTGCGGTCCAGGCGGCAATTCGATTTGCTGAGCAGCAGCAGGTGCTTCGCGGAAATCTTTGATGATCGGGCGCTCGTCCAGAATTTGCATTTGTCTGGGTGCGCTGTAGAAGGTGGTTTTATCCAGCTTCTTTTGATCGATTTTAAAACCCTGCGCCATTGACGGCGACGCGCAAACTGCCACTGAGGCGCTTGCCACCACCATCAAACTGATTGTCTTTACTAACTTAGCCATGATGAGAACTCCTTCCCCCGAGCCATGGGCTGCAAGAACCACTTCTTGCGCCTTCTAGTATCTGTAAAAATCTAGAACAAACTTACTCCTGTAAACCTTCTGGTAGCCGAATTGATTGGCGATACCACTCTGCGGCCTACCTGTTTCATTTTTCGCCCCACTTTGCTCGGACGTTTTGCCGAGCTGCCTGAGAAATCGTCCTCAGGAAGCGAAAGATCTTGCGTTGTCGATTGATTGATCACCACAGGCTGCGGCGCTTCCGGTGCAAGAGTGCCATCTTCGCGATCGTTTAATTTTGGTTCTCTGCCGAGCGCCTTGAGAGCTCCGGCCGGACTCGGTGCGCCGCCCAATCCAGGAACGCCGCCGCCGGCGCCGGCTCCGGCTCCGGCTCCTCCGGTCATGATCTGGTCGGATACAGGTTTGTGCGGAGGAGCAACCTCGTTGCACTTGTAATAACCAGATTTTTTCTTTTCTTTAGGTATAAATGCACCGGGCTCATACTGGGCGTAACCCTGGCTTTTCTTGAGCATTCTGGGCGGTCCGTCGTCAGCGCCGCCGCCGCCACCGCCTTGCGGTCCGTTCCAGGCATTTCCGCCACCGTAGCCGCCGCCGCCACCGGCGCCGCCCCAGCTGCCCATTGCTATCGGCAATTCAAGCCGTTCGGGCAAAACCGGAAATCCCGCAGGCGGCACTGGCTCGTCTGCGGCGATTGGCTCTATGGAGGGATCTGGTTTGCGAGGCTTTGGTTTGGGTCTGTAGAAGTAGCCCCCGCCGCCTCCTGAGCTGCTTACGAATCGAGTCACAGGCGGTGGCGGTGGTGGATGGCGTTCGGACTGAGCCGCTTTGTCGTACTGGTTGTCGCCAGGCTTGTGAACGTACTTGCCCATATTCGTTTGCGGAAGCTGAGCGTAAGCCATTGGGATTGTGAATCCCAAGGCGATGATTGCTGCCAATAGTGGCGCAGGCTTCGTCATTACCAAACATCCCTCCCAGGGGAGATAGACCCTCTCGGGCCCTGGTACCGCGAACACATGCCTCTTCTGCCTAGTAAAAACACGCCAATAGAAAATAAAAGAGATACGAAAGTACTTGGAGGCTATATATGTGATCTTGGTTTCAGTCTAACAGAATAAAAGCAAATTAATCTCCCTTGTGCAATTCGGGGCGAAAGTGGGCAAAAATGCCTGCGAAATGACTAATTTTTAATTGTTTGGGGCACGATTGTCAACAACAAACTTTGCTCTGGGCAGGGAAAGTGTTATCCAGACAACACTTTTTGTCGCTTCAGGGAAAAGCCTCTTGCCAACTTAAAAAATTGGTGCCAAATATACAACCATCGCTAAAATGAAATTTGGGTAATAATGCGCTCTTGGCAGGGGCGCAAGTGGAAATTCCAAGCAACAGCTTTCTTTAGTAACCACTTACCAACAATCAGGTCCGATAAGTACCAGGGTACTGAGGGCGCCAGATCCAGTAAGGCAAAACACATCCGGAAGGGATGTACGAATAAACTAACATCTACTTTTGTATTTCGCATCAACTAAAAACATGGCCTTTTATATTCGTTCATTGAAAACAAATTCATTGCTCAGACAGACCAGCGAAACTCGCAGCCTTAGCCATTCCGGAAAAGTACTGGTGGCTGCTGTCTTTTTATCGCTTTCACTTTCCTATATATGCGTGCAGCCCGACGCCGACGCCAAAGGCCGCCGTGCCACTCATTCGGCAGGAGGCGGCGGTGGCGGTGGCGGTGCGGTCATGCTGACTACGCCCAATCCGCAAAACCCGCTCGAACACAATAACCGGGCTGTCGAACTGGGCAGCAAGGGCCTGTGGGCCGACGCCATTCGCGAGCACGAAATCGCTCTGGAAGGAGATCCTTATAACGAGCAATTCAAAACCAACCTGTCCGGCGCGTGCCTCCGTTATGGAGACATGCTCGCTTCCAAAAAGAAATACTATGAAGCGATGGTCCAGTATAGAAAGGCTCTCTTTGCCGATCCGGCCAACGCCGTTGCCGACAGAAACCTGGATGAATGTCTGAAGGCATCCGGCAAAAATCCGGATGATGCAAAAGTCCGCCACCAGATTGCCGAGACCGCTGAAACCGAAGGACGCTTCAGAACCGCACAGGTAGAGTATCGCAAGGTCTGCCGCATGACCGACGACGGCGCCAGCCACGCGGATCTGGCCAGATCGCTCATGAAAGACGGACAGGATGTTGCTGCTTTTGAAGAGCTCAAGATTGCAGTCAATAAGCAGTGGAATGACAAAATCGAACAGGCGAAATGCCACTCTATGTTAGGTGATTTACTCTGGCGCTATGCCAAAGTGGCTCGTGACAGAGGCGACCGTCAGGCTGGTTTGAAGCGGCTTCAGAATGCTGCCGTTTCATTTCGACGGGCGGTAACATTGAACCCGCTCTATTCGGACGCTATACAAGGATTAAAGGAGGTAGCCCGTGAAGCTGTCTCCATCAGCGGCTCTTTCGACAACCATTTAATGCTTGCCGGAGCCTATCAATTATCCGGTGACTTCGAGCATGCCAAAATGGAATTCGAAGAATGCTGGAAGAAAAATCCTAACTCGCCGGCTCTGGCCAGGGCGCGCCGCTCGTTTCACCTGGCTGTGGTGATGAACCCGGCCACACCGCCGGCGGTGCTAGCTGCTTCACTGCAAAAAGCCGAAGATCTTTTGCGCCAGAACAATCAAGATCCCGAAATGCTCTTCATATATGGACGCGGAAAAGAACAGCAAGGTGACAAAACCACTGCCCTCAAGGCCTATCAGGCTGCCGCGTCGATCAATCCTCATATCCATCCGGACTTGCTTCAGGGCATCAGTCGCCTGGGCGGCGGACCGGCTCCCGGCACTGCTGTCGCTGCAGCACCAGGCGCTCCCGGCGCCAAATCGGCTGGCACCGCCGCTGGTGGTGCACCAGGTGCTGCCGCTCCTGCCGTACCTGCTGTTCCCGCCGAGCCAATTCTTGATCCGCGGCGTTTCTCCGCTGCTGAAGGCAAAATGGCTGCCGGCGACAGTGACGGTGCGAAAAAAGAACTGGATGCGCTTGTCGACAAGAACCCTAAAGACGCTCATGCCTGGTTCCTTCTCGGCCGCGTCGCTGAAAAAAAAGGCAGTCTCGACGATGCCTCATCTAATTACAGAATGGCTTTCAATCTCAAAGATCCCGATGCCAAAGACGCTATGCGCCAGGTCGATCTCTCGCGCATTCAGAACTTGAAACAGGAAGCAGAAAAGCAGGAAGCGTCAGGCAACTTGATCGCTGCTGCCTCAAACTGGAAGGATGCAGCCACAATCGCACCGATGCTGCCGCTTCCCCAAAAGAAGTTGTCGGAGATATTACAAAAATTGGGTGACAGCAAAGAAGCTGAAAGAGCGCTCAAGAAGCTCAAAGATTTGGACAAAGACTAGTGCACGAAAGAATGTCTAAGGAATGATCCAAAAAAGGCAGCCCTCCATCAGTAAAACACCAGTTGCCGCGAGCCTCGTGGCTGTTTCACTTTGTCTGTCTTTTTGTATAACGCAACCTTCGTATGCTGAAGACAAATCTATTGCCGATGCCGACGAGCTTTTGTTGCAGGGGAAGTTGGAAGCAGCAGAAGAAGCGTACAAAGCACTGACAAAGTCCGATGAAACCGGCGACGCGCATGCCGGTCTGGCTGTCGCTTTAGCGAAACAAAATTTTCCCACCAAGATAATTGAAGCAGAAAAGCTGCTCAGGCAGGCAAAGGATAAATTCTCAGACAATGTCAATTTGATGGCTGCAGCCGGCTTCGTTTCTTACATCCACTCGCGCCAGGTGGCTTCACCGGCCAAGCGAGACGCCTATCTGGAAGCTTCGGAAGCCTTGTGCAAGCGCGCTATCAAAGCTAATCCCGAGACAGTCATTGCCCACTCCACGCTCGGTCTTGTCAAACTTGCGCAGGACGATGCGGAAGGCGCAATCGAACCGCTCAAGACAAGCGCGGAAATGAACCGGAATGTCACCAATCTGACGCTCTGGGCGCATGCGCTTTTGAGAGTAGACCCAAAAGATAAGGACGCCGAGGAGATAGTCAACGAAGCCATTTCACTGGATAAGAAGCATTATCCGGCCTACCTGGAAAAAGCGCGCGTGCTCTTAGCCCAGGGCAAAAACGAAGACGCCTTCATGCAATTGCGCAATGTGCCGAGATCTGAAAGAAGTGCGGAATGGAGCCTTGTAGAAGGAGACATTTATAGAAGGCAGGGCGATGGGCCGGCCGCACTTGCATCATGGAAAGAGGCAATTCGACTCGATCCGCATATTCCCGATCCGTACCAGCACATGGGTGAGTATTATGCACTCAGAGGCGACGGCGAGTTTGCCATCGCTGAAATGCACAACGCTCTGGAAATTCTTCCCAACGACATGCAATTGAGAAATGCACTGGCGGAATTGGCTTTGCGTCAGGACAAATTAGATGTTGCCGAAACCGAGTATCGCACCATCCTTTCATCCAAGCCGGACGATCCCAGCGCTCTGCTTGGTCTGGCCAGGGTTTACCACAGAAAAGCCCGCAAAGAAGGATCTTACCCGCCCGGCACGCAAGAACTGATGGACAAATTGCAGAATATCGTCACCGAGCAGTCCGTTTCGGTGAAAGCGCAACTGGTCAAACCGGGCGCCAAGAAGCTGCAGGAAGACATTCAATTGAATGAGGCTGAAAAAGCGTTGACTCAAAAGCGCTTCAGAGACGGACGCGAAATCTTCGCTCAGGTGATCAACACACACAGAGACGATGCCTATGACCTTCTCACCATCGGCGAATTGGCCTTCAATGACGGAGATCTGCGTTCTGCCGAAACGGCCTATACCTACGCCAAAGAAATCAACGAAGTGACCAATCGGGCCGAGCAAGGTATAAGCAAGATTCAAAGCCAGCGCAATGAAGCGGCGCGTCAGACCAAACTGGGCGACGCCACCTGGAAAATCCCGGAAGTGGCGATAGACCATTACAATCAAGCTCTTATCCACGACCCCCAGTATCCGGCCGCCTACTACGGACTATTTTCGCTTTTCACAAAGACCGAGCGTGAAGATTCCGATAAAGCCATCGATTATGCGACGGCCTTTCTGGAGGCGGCCGATGACGCCAATCCTTTGAGAAAGGAAGTGGAAGCCAATTTGGCTAAATTGAAGAAGCAACCGAAAAAATCAAAATCGAGTAAATAGCTGACTTTTGGGAAAGAGAGTGATAGACCCAAAAAACTTGCCTAATTCGGAAGTATATTAAGGAGTAGTAAGGAGTAGGAGATGAGCGTGAAACAGTTCAAAGGCGGCAAAGGGAATTTTGAGGGAGGCGGCGGCGACGAAAATTTGCCGCCGGCTGGAAGGCCCTCATCGCGCCGTCCGATGGGCGGAAATAAGCCGCGCAACATCCAGGAGACTCAAGCCTGGAAGGACTCCACAGGCGGGCTTCAGAAGATCTGGCGCAATTACCTTAATCTTCTGGGCAGGACTTTCCAGCAATTGACGCGCGCCGAGCAAGAACGTTATATCGAGCGTTTCTCGATAACCATTGCCGTAGGCGCTGCCTGCGTTATGTCCAGTTTCTTCTACTGGTTCTTGCCGCCTCTGGTGCGGGTTCTGGTCGTTCCGGTTTTCATTGGCGCTGCCTGGTGGGCAGGCGCCAAGCTGATTGCTCCGCAGGTAATCGACCGGTTCGCTCAGTATTTGAAAGTGGAAGAGCAATATTGAGCGAAGGAAAAGACAATAATAGACTGGTCAAAATAGGGGGCGGCCTGATTATTTTGGCCGCTTTCGGCATAATGCTGCCGGCCATATTTCAATACGTGGCCGGCTTGACCCGTATGGTGATACTGATAGTGGTGGCGCTGACAGCGGCTTACATTCTGAATATGATGATGGCCAGGCAAGCCGTCCGGAGGATGCGCCAGAAACAGGCGGCAGCACAGGCGAGCGCTCAGTCCGAAACTGAAGACTCAACAGCTGATGGCGCCGGCAATAATGGCGGCGGCGATGGTTGGCACGATGATGCCTCCGGCAAGAGCTGACCTGCATTTGCTTTCAGACTCATCTTTTGAGCGCCGGGAAAGACTATGATTTACAATAATGCCTTATCGAGGGCTTTAGAAATGAAGACAAAACCAGTATTACTAAGAGTTCTAGCCGCTGGTGCCGCTGTGTCGATTGCGGTTGGTGCTTCTGTCTATCCTGCCGACGCGCAGAGCAAGCAGTCCGGCGACAGCCTTTACCGGGGCGCGCATTCGATGCACGGCAAGACTGTGATAATTCCTATTGGAGTCGACATTGAAGGACGCCTCGATCATACGATCGGCTCATCAGTTAGCAAGCAAGGCGAACGGTTTGAAGTGGAAGTCTCCTCCCCTGTTCTCGCCAACGGTGTAGACGTTCTGATTCCCGCTGGATCAGCTGTGATTGGCGAAGTGGTTGAATGCATACCCTCCAGTCGTTTACCGCATCAAAAGGGTTTTCCCAAGCCGACCGGGAAATTGCGCGTGCAGCTTTCCGGATTGCGCACGCCTGACGGCGTCACTTATCCGATGGTGGCCTCGCTTGCCGGTGAAACTCAGGCCCGCGGCGGCGGTGGTCGGGGGAATCGCGGCGGTATGGAGAGGCCCAATACGCACCTCGGTCATGGAGTCGCTTATGTTGGCACGGCGTCTTCCTTTGAAGCCGTAGCGCCGGGAGCAGCGCAAAGATTTCGCACCAGGCCCGGACAACCTCCTAAATTAGTGACTCCGCAAGAGATCATGCGCGATGCTATTTACGGCAATGGACAGGCCGGCACCAGTCAGTCCGGCATGTCGCATATTCGCTCTCTGGTCAAACGCAACAGCAATCTCTGGATAATGGCCGGGTCGCCGCTTTCGATCAGAATCGATGCGCCTTTTAA
>JADZFV010000298.1 GCA_020854255.1 Candidatus Melainabacteria bacterium
CAACCATTTATCATAGAGGCTTTGCTCTTTTCTACCAGCCCGCCTTTCATCTGCGCCCTTAAGGGCGAAGCCTTTCGGCGCTTCTGGTAAGATTATGTTCCTTCATTTTAGGAGCATGAACATGGCAGTTGTCGACTCGGTTAGCAAGAAATTCGCACCTGTGGAGTCCAGTTACCCAATCGATAATCACAAGTTGATTGAGTGGGTTACCGAGGCTGGTGTTCTTTGCCAACCCGATCGTATTTATTGGTGTGATGGCAGCGAAGAAGAATACAACCGCCTCTGCCAGGAAATGGTAGACGCCGGTACTTTTACCCGCCTGAATGAGGAAAAACACCCCAATAGCTACCTTGCCCGCTCCGCGCCGTCTGATGTAGCTCGCGTGGAAGACCGCACCTTTGTATGCACTGCCCGTAAAGAAGACTCGGGACCGAACAATAATTGGATGGAGCCCGAAACTGCCAAGATTATTTTGAAAGATTTCTTCAGGAATTCGATGCGCGGGCGCACGATGTACGTCGTGCCGTTCAGTATGGGACCACTGGGATCGCCTCTTGCGCAAATCGGCGTAGAAATAACTGATTCGCCTTATGTCGTTGTCAATATGAAGCATATGACACGCATGGGCAAAAAGGTTGTCGAGCTCTTGGGTACTGATGGTACCTTTGTCCCCTGCATGCACAGCGTCGGTCATCCGCTGGACCCGGGTGAGAAAGACGTAGCCTGGCCGTGCAATCCAGAACACAAGTACATCTGCCATTTCCCAGAAACCAAAGAAATCTGGTCTTACGGATCAGGCTATGGCGGTAATGCCCTGCTCGGCAAGAAGTGCCTGGCTTTGCGAATCGCCTCATCGATTGGTAAAAAGGAAGGTTGGCTGGCAGAGCACATGCTTATTTTGGGAGTCAAATCACCAGCCGGCGATAAATGTTATGTAGCGGCAGCCTTCCCGAGCGCTTGTGGCAAGACCAATTTCGCCATGCTCATCCCTCCGAGCAGTTTCAAAGGGTGGGAGGTGACTACCATCGGTGACGACATTGCCTGGATCAGACCGGGCAAAGATGGCAAGTTTTATGCCATTAATCCGGAAGCAGGCTTTTTTGGCGTGGCACCAGGTACCTCCGCGAAGACCAACCCGAACGCCATTGCCACCCTGAGCAAGAATTGCATCTTTACAAACGTCGCCCTTACGCCGGACGGCGGTGTCTGGTGGGAGGGTCTTACCGATGACGCACCACCCGAGTTAATCGACTGGCAAGGCAGGAATTGGACTCCGGACTGCGGTCGAAAAGCTGCACACCCCAACAGTCGGTTCACTGTAGCAATTGACCAATGTCCATCACTGGATGATCAGTGGGATAACCTGGAAGGAGTGCCAATCAGTGCCTTCGTCTTCGGCGGAAGGCGGCCGTCCGTCATTCCCCTGACATTCCAGTCGATCAACTGGGATTTCGGCGTCTACATGGCAGCGACGATGGGTTCCGAAACCACAGCGGCCGCCGTCGGTAAAGTAGGCGAGGTGCGCCGCGACCCCATGGCCATGCTGCCCTTCTGTGGCTATCATATGGGCGATTACTTCGATCATTGGCTGCGAATGGGACACATGGTCCAAAATCCACCGCGCGTCTTTTGCGTAAATTGGTTCCGCACTGGTCACAATGGCAAAATCATCTGGCCCGGGTTTGGTGAAAATATGCGTGTCCTGAAATGGATATCGGATCGCGTTCATGGCAAAGCGGGAGCGGCACAAACATTTCTTGGATTTATGCCGCGTCATGAAGATATCGACTGGACCGGGATTCAGAATTTCAGCGCGGAACAATTTGACGTGCTAATGCACATCGACAAAGAATTGTGGCATCGCGAGTTGGAGTCTCACGACGAATTGTTTGTTCGTCTGAATGAACGAATGCCACGAGAGCTAATGTTGATAAGAGAGATGCTCAACTTGAGCCTTGTCCGAGACATGAGCGACCAGTCTTAGATGATTGCAGGTTACGGCTATTCTTCTGTACTGGTACGACGTATCGATGCCCAAAATTATTCGGCGTCATTTGGAGGGTCTGACTGTGTCTAATGAAACGCTGACGATTACGGACAATCGTACAGGAAAAAAATACGAGATAGCGATTACTGACAACACTATCCGGGCGAATGACCTCAGGCAGATCAAAGTCGGCGACGACGATTTTGGCCTGATGACTTACGATCCTTCCTTTATGAGTACTGCCGCTTGCCGCAGCGCAATCACATTTATCGATGGCGACCGTGGCATTTTGCGCTATCGAGGGTATCCGATCGAGCAGTTGGCTGAAAACTCTACCTTTCTTGAAATTGCCTATCTGCTCAACAAAGGGGAGCTGCCGGACCAGGATCAGCTCGATCAATGGACCGAGCTGATCAAGTACCACACTTATGTTCACACCAACATCACCAAGTTTCTTGAGGGCTTCCGTTATGACGCACATCCCATGGGCATGTTGCTTGGTGCTGTGAGTGCTCTTTCAACTTTTTATCCCGAAGCGAAGAACATACAGGATCCAGACAACCGCTATTTGCAACGGGTGCGCCTCCTGGCAAAGGCTCCTACGATTGCAGCATTTGCGTTCCGCCATTCACGCGGACTTCCGTTCGTCTTTCCAGACAATGATCTTGACTATGTAGGCAATTTCGTCAACATGACTTTCAGTATTGGCGGGCAGCACAAACCGAATAAAGTGCTGCAAAGGGCTCTCGAAGTTCTACTGATACTGCATGCCGATCACGAACAGAACTGTTCTACCAGTGCGGTGCGCAGTGTCGGTTCCTCGCGTGTAGATCTGTTCTCCTCTGTTTCTGCTGGTATTGCCGCGCTCTATGGTCCTCTGCATGGAGGCGCCAATGAAGCGGTAATAAAAATGCTGGATGAAATCGGCTCATTGAAGAATATTCCGGACTTCCTTAAGAGTGTCAAAGAAGGAAAGAAACGCCTGATGGGCTTCGGGCATCGCGTCTACAAGTCGTACGACCCACGCGCGAAGTTGATTAAGAAAGTCGCTTATGAAGTGTTCGAACAAACCGGTCTCAATCCAAAACTAGAAATTGCGCTTGAATTGGAACGCATTGCCCTGGAAGAAGATTATTTTGTTTCGCGAAAGTTGTACCCCAACGTCGATTTCTATTCCGGATTGATCTATCAGGCAATGGGCTATCCAACCGATTACTTCACCGTGCTCTTTGCGCTGGGCCGCATGCCAGGCTGGCTAGCACAGTGGGAAGAAATGGTGCTTGACGAGAGTCAGAAGATCGCGCGCCCGAGACAGATTTACACTGGTCCCGAAGAACGTCCCTACGTGCCTATCGAGAATCGCAAACCTGCCGTAACTGTGTAGAAATTGTGCCGGATTCTTTTCGGGTTGATTGGACCTTGCCTTAATGGCACACGTTCAGAGTGTTTTCTATGCTTACTGCCGGGTATGTTTAGTTATGGCTTAAATGCGAGTACTCATCACGGCGAAATCACCATATGGCTTTAGACGTTTATATAGGTAGTTTGACGCGTTACTACATGGAAGATTGGGAAACTCCCATCCAGCGATACTGCAGGGAAAGCGGAAAGAAATTCCTGCGTGTACGCGTCAACAAACAGAGCAATGACTCAGGCGATGTGATCAAAGATCCTGAGGTTGTGCGCTCTCATGTGATTGCATGGAGAGAGTCACTAAGCACCGCTCTGAGCGAAATTGTTTCTACTCCTCTCGACTGGGATGAATCCAGCAGCTCATCCTACTTCTCAGAACAACTTGGATGGGACAATCTCTCTTCCCTTAAATTGTGGGCAGCTTACTTGGAAAGCCCACACCTCAGCCGACCAACCAGGTGTGTTGAGGACTGGACTATTGATGAAGCTTTTAAGCGCGTCGACGAACCGAATGACACAAAGTATCCAAACTTACTTTGAAACGTAACTGCCTGGCTGCCGGCAGACTGCAAACGCGTAGTATTCGACACACAAGAAGTAAACGGAAATACGACAACTTTTGGTACAGTTATTGGCCTCAGAAATGAGCTTAACGAGATTAACGAGCTGACGTGGAAAGCAGATGACGCAACAATCGAACAATGGAAACGTGCCAGAACAGAACAGAAAGCACCACTCGAAGAGGGTGCTCGCTTAGGGTTCGCATTGTTGTACACACTCGCAACCGCCGCACTAGAATACAGGCTGGTAATGAGATTGGACGGCTAATTATGTTGAGCGCTCACATGAAAAGTCTAGAAAACAAAGTGCTGCCAATTTGCCAGGAGTTGACTTGAGTCTATGCAACTGTTAGGAACATGTTCAGAATTGTTGGTGGCCTTTTTGAAGCAACATGGAATTGCGGCTTTGCACGATGAAGGCATTGTCACACTGCCTGAACATCCAGGTTATCGGTTTGTCCTGCAAGTTTACAAAGCCGGAGAAAAGACAGTCTCATTGGAAGCAATGTGCAGGCTTCGTACTGGGCAGCTGATGATAGAGCGATTAGGTGGAGTCGGAGAAACTCAAGAAGAAGCTGTCATGGATGCGCAGGCGAACTTTGCCAACTGTGTTTTTCATGTTTGGATGTCTGCGCTGTTAGGAAACTCCAATCAGTTTGCGAAAGAGCATGTGTGGAACGTAAATGGAATCGACAGAAACGTTACTATCGGACTTCCGAACGGGAGGGGGGAGCTTGACGTTGCTGATGATCTGAGATGGCAGGAAGCATGGCAACTGGCGGTTCGAGACCTGCCTCTTTCGCAAGAAGTGCATTGGGCAAGCGTATGTTACGTCCAGAATGCATGTAAGTTGCTTGCATTCGACGCTTTGTTAGACAATGAAGATTGCGAACCCGTGAAACAAAAAGTCTTGTCGTTTGACTGGCCCGTTCGCGACAGATTTTATTCGGTACGGCAGTTCATGATCATTCAGGAACAAATCTACAGTGCGCATGATCGCGAGTAAAATAGACCCTGTACAGAGTTTCAGTCACGGTCTTCAGCCCCAGAGAGTTAAACGCCTAAGTCACTCTTTCACAAACTTCGCAAACGAGCAAAGGATTCTATCCTAGATTTCCTTGGCAATTACTTGCCGGGATTGCAATCAAATCGCTCAATTTCCTATGCACTTACGGGCAATAATCTGAGTGAAGAACAGAAAGCTAAACTGGAGAGTTACCTTACAAAAAATCCGAAAGACCTTAACGCCCGCATCATTTTGCTAGGCGGATATTCGGAGTTCAAGCCATCAGAGCAGAACAAGCGGTTGGAACACATAGAGTGGATTATTGAGAATCATCCAGAGCATGCGATTGCTGGAACCCCTTTTGCCCAAGTCAACGTCGACGATTGCGATTACCAGAGCACATCAGTGTTATGGATGGAACAAGCTGAGAAGCATAAGAACAAACTGCGCGTTTTGGTAAATGCAGCAAATTTCTTCACCCATAGAGATAAGGATCTAGCTGAAGACTATTACAAAAAGGCATTGTTCCTTGACCCTAACAATCAGGATATTAAACACCAGCTTGCACATCTTTATACGCTCTTTGATGGGCACGAAAAGCAGGCTCTTGCACAGCTGGAAGAGGTTTGCACTGGTCCTGAATCCGAAGATTTTTTCTATGAAATGTCAAATTTGCCCTCTACTGCATTTGCGGCAGGCAATATAGAGAGGGCAATCAGCTCGGCAAACAAGCTGCTCGATCTAAGCGAGAAGTACAGAACGAACTGGAATTATGGAAATGCGGTCAACAAGACTCACACTGTGCTCGGCAGAGTAGCGATCAAAAACGGTGATATTGAAGCCGCCAAGAATCACTTGCGTCTTTCGATAATCGACATTGCAACTCCTCAAACTACATCATTTGGTCCAAGTCTGGATCTAGCAAAGGAGCTGGCAAAGGCCGGCGAGAAGGGCTGTGTAATAGATTACCTGGACGCATTTGAACAGCTGTGTGGTGTCGATAATAACTGGGCTTGCGAACTCAGGTATACGATGGAGCATAGTGGAGAAAGGGCACCCGCACACCCACCCGAACGCGAACATTATGTGGATTGCAAACTCGAACATCAGCTAGCTGCACTGCAAGCCTGGGATGCAACCAAGAGAGCAAAGCATCTCAAGGAATTGATCAAAAGTACTAAGGACAATATCGAGACATGGGCCAGACGAGTGGAAGAATCGAAAGGAAAAGAAAACAAAGAGCTTTTTCACTATGCCTCACATACACTAGAGGCTGAAAGGAAACACCTGATTAATTTGGAAGCTTTGGCACAAAAGGAAAGCGGTACATGAAGTCCAAAACGAGCAAAGAAACAAGGACAGAAATTCTTTGCTCATTTTGCGATAAATCTCAATCTGACGTTTTTTCCATTATCATGAAGACTTGGCAAGCGTAGAAAAATTGTACCAATTGATGGGACGGGCACGTTCATTCGTAAAAGAGGGGCACTGC
>JADZFV010000299.1 GCA_020854255.1 Candidatus Melainabacteria bacterium
GCAATTACTTGAATTACTGCCGGTATCGAGTGTAGGCTTCCAACCGAGCGGTGCCAGCTGAGCGATTATGTCCTCTTCACCGATGTTCAATGCAAGCATTGGATTGAGGATCGTGATTTTCTTCAGGGCAGAGCTCTTCAGCAATCCTTCTGGAATATCGAAATACTTTCGTGTATCTTCGCCGAAAGATGTTTCATAGCGCCCAATTGTTGCCGCTCTGGTCTTCATATAGAGGTCGAGATTAAGCTCGAGGATGGCAGT
This sequence comes from Candidatus Melainabacteria bacterium, assembly GCA_020854255.1. GTDB lineage: Bacteria > Cyanobacteriota > Vampirovibrionia > Obscuribacterales > Obscuribacteraceae > QKMZ01. Next base: position 262 of record JADZFV010000299.1, read on the forward strand.
GTCTTTAGGAACTTGACCGCCGATATACCCGCCGGCAATCAACTTGGCTCCATGCATGAGAGCGAGCCTGATCATGTAGACATTGATCAAACCGATGCAAGAATTGCAAATTGCACTGGCGCGTTTGATCGCTGCCCTGGAATGTAGTTCCGGTTTGATCACGCTTTCTTTGTACATGCCGGACATGAAGCTCCATGCCGGAGTGAACAATTGATAGTCGACGCCCAGTGCATTGGTGACGGCTTTTGAATTGACGCGGGCCTGGTCGGACATAAATCCGTTGTCTACTGTGACAGCCAGGCACTTCAATCCGTAATTTTCAGCAAGTGCCTTGAGTGTATAGCTAGAATCTTTTCCACCACTGTAAGCGACGATACAGTCGTAATCGCGACCGCCTTTATTGGCCTCGATTGCCGCCACCATCTCACCATGCAAGCGAGAGACATTTTCTTTCACTTCCGATGCGCTTGGTGCTTGCAAACAATGGTTGCAGACACCGTGGCCGTCAAACTTCACCCCTGGGAAATTCTCCGGCAAAACACAGCGTGCGCAAAGCCTATTGTCCGTTTTAGCCGGCATCGATCTTGCTTTGCACCATATTTGTAATGTTCTTCAGCGTATTCAGTTGATTGGAAACTAACTCATCATCGTTGAAGCGGATTTGAAATTCCTTCTCGAGAAACTTCACCAGCTCGATGTATCCGAAAGAATCAATGAACCCTTCTTTGAAGAGATCCGATGTTTCCGTCACGCCGCCATCAAACTCTGCAAGACTGTTGGTTGCCAGATACTGCTTGATCTTGTCTTGTGTAAGACCGATATCTTGTGTTTTATTGCTCATCGGAATGTCGACAAACTCCTCATCAGAATTCCCGCATTTTAGAGTATGGCAAATGCAAGAACAATGGCAGTAAAATAAGGCGTTTAAGCCGTCGCTGCCTGCTTTTTGCAACAGGCACCCGAAACATCAGTGTCCGTGACCGTTTCGCCAGCGGCGCCGACTCATCGATTAAGCAATACTGCCGCGCAGGCATACATATAAATTAATTCACGTTTTGTACGAAGGCGGGGTGGGACGAACCAGCTTGTTGACTCGATTTAAGATAGCCGCCTTCCTGAAACAGACGGTGGAAAGAATTTGCCATCCTCTCATGACCGAATTTGGAAGGGTGAATTTCCACATACAACGGTGTAGTGGAAGTGCGCTCGATGCGGTCGAACTCTGGATTCAAATCAACATAGTCAATCTTCATACTCCGGCAAAAATCGCTAAAGATCTTCGCCTCTTTTGCATCACGATAGCGGGCGGAAGCAGGGAGGTAAGCCAGTAAGAAACGGCATTTTGCCTTATCGCACTCGCCTTTTGCCTCTTTTACGATTGCAGCGGCAACCTGGCCTAAATAGTCGAGCGCGCCACTCAAGGTTTGCTTTGAAGTGCGCACATCGACTCCGGGAAGCAAGCTGCCTGCAATGATATTGGCACGCTTTCTCTTGGGTGCAAAAAGCAGTGCGAACTCAGTGGTCAACTTCTTTTTGAATTCAGCCAGCGAAAATGCGCACTTCCCGATCAACGCGTACAAGCTGCTGTTGTCGCTTAACCAGCGTGTATTTTGTACCCGCCTGCCTTCAGCTGATGCAAGCCAGTGATTCTGAAAGTGGTGATCTTCAACAAGACTACCGTCAGGCATGACACCAAAGATCGGGCGGGAGTTGAAAAAACCAGCCTTGTGATTTGGTCCCATGTATAGAAGCGCATTTGGGCGCGCTGTGAAAATTACCAGATCAGGTTTGAATTGCAGGGCAAAACACTTCATCCGCAAGTATTCCTGACCGAGCGTATAGGCAGACACCGCGAAGTTGAGCACCTCATACTTGATCGGACCACCGCTTGCATTCAACTGGTTTTCCAAGACGCGACAATAGGTTTGATCGATCGGAACCTGTTTGCCTTCCGTCACAGAACATCCAAGAACAGCAATCCTGAAGGTATTAGGAGGCTTAGCTATGGTGCGCTCAACATCACGCATACCCAGTGAGTTTATCTTGTATCGAGAATATCCCTCGGATCTATATGTAGCGGACCGATTGGGCACTGGTGTCCAACCAATTCTCTTGTCGATCGCATAATTTTCTTCATCGACCACGCCGCCAATCTTCAAGATCGGCTCTAAAAGCAACAGACCGACGATCAAAAAAAGCATGAATTCAGCCGCCGCCAGGAGTCTCCGGCTCGGCTCTTTAGCGACAAATGGTTCGCTTTTTGCTTGAGGTCTTTCCAGCGTGGTTTGAGTCATGCGCTTGGTCCCGCTAAAACTGGAAGTAAATGAAGGGACTGGGCGAACTCGGGCAAAATGCGATTGCTGCTACAAACACACAGGAGAAAAGAGCGTACTGGCGGGCTGGCGTGGCGGTGAGAAACGACCTCACAAAACCGAAATTCTTAGATGGCAGCCAGGGAATCTCGACAAAGGCGAGTCCCCAGAGTGAATACAAAATGAGCGGCACAACCACAGGAGACTGCCAGAACATCTCAGCAAGACCGAGGGTAGATGGTTTGTACCAGATCATGTTGCGCATTATCACGACGGCATCGTCGACAGATTTGGCCAGAAACAAAGATTGCGTGAAGTGCACAGCAATAAATGTGCCCAGGCAAGCAAGCGGCATCATCCATTTCTTTCCATGCAAACGCTTGAGCATCTGCGAGCCTTTGACAATCTGCAAATATTCACGAGTCAAAACAAGTAAGACGCCGTGCACAAATCCCCATGCCACATAATGCCAGGCGGCCCCATGCCACAACCCGCATACCGTCATGGTAAGAAGCGTGGCTACATTGAAACGCAGGCGTGACGAACGAAATCCTGTCAGTGGTGTTTGCACATAGTCTCGCAACCAGGTCGACAAAGTAATATGCCAGCGCTGCCAAAAATCAATCAAGTTTTTCGAGGCCACATACGGCAGGTCGAAATTATTGGGCAGGTGGAATCCGAGTAGCCGCGCAGCGCCGATACCCATATCAGTGTATCCAGAGAAATCGAAATAGACCTGCAACAAGAATGCAAACATCAATACCCAGGCGTCCACTGTTCCCAAAGCGAAGACTTTGTTTACGCTCAAAGATGTAATTACAGCCAGGTTGTCGGCCAGCGCCACTTTCTTGAACAGTCCCCTCATCAGCATCCCCAGTCCTTCGACCATGTCTTGCTGATGCAGTTTTTTTGCAGCATGCAACTGTTCGTCAAATTGCTGATACCGCTTGATTGGACCAGATACTTGTGATGGAAAAAATGCCGCGAAGAGTGCGAAATCCAAGGGACTCTTAATTGCCTTACTGCCGGAGCGAACATCCACCGTGTAGTGGATAAACTCGAAGGCGAAAAACGAGATACCCAGGGGCAAAAGGATATCCAGCACAGGAGGTATCTGGGGAACTTTGATCAGCCCGAAATAGCCATGTGTAATGGCGGCAGACTCAAAGAAAGATTGACAAAGAAAGTTGGCGTACTTGAAATAGGCAAGACAACCCAGATTGATGACCAGCGAAAGAAGCAAGAATGCCTTCTTGGCGCTGTATTTTTCAATTGCCAGACCAATGAAATAATTTGCTGCGGTCAGGAAAAACAGCAGCAAACCATACGACGGTAACCAGCTCATGTAGAACAAATAGCTGGCCACCAACAAGATCAATTTCCTTAGCGTTCCGGACGAAAGCCAGTACGCCAGAAAAACGATGGGAAGAAAAAACAGAAAATTCAGGCTGCTGAAAATCATGCAAAAAAAAGTGTAGGTGAGAATACAGCTGTTAAGCAGCAAGAGAGTTACACGCGCATAATAGCAACAAGCGCTGTTGACTACCTGTAATTGATCTAATCGCCCTCCAGGCAGGTCTGTTCACGATCTGCGACTAAAAAATAAAGCGCCCCGGGATTCCAAGAGGCGCTTTGCTCGACATCTAGCCAACTTTTCTGATGTTTCTAGTTGTTGGAATTCATCTTCTTGATTTCTTCTGTCAACTTCGGAACCACTTCCAGGCAATCGCCGACGATTCCGTAAGTTGCATGCTTGAAGATTTCCGCTTCCGGATTGTTGTTGATGGCA
>JADZFV010000300.1 GCA_020854255.1 Candidatus Melainabacteria bacterium
ACAGTGCGCCAATGGCCGTTTTGGAAAAACTGTTGAATGCCAGTATCGCCGGGCGATTAAAGACGAAATTGATGGATACCAAAGTTTGCTCGGGAGCAAATTCGCAGTTCGAATTGAAGCACGATCCGGGACTTCTGACGATTACGGCTACTCCGGCAGCCGGTCAAAGCTTGCCGAAAGCACTCGATGCCGTTGACGCAATGATCTCGCAGCTTCGCAGTCAAACAATAGGTGATGCCGAATTGCGCCGAGCGAAAAATCAAGCTGAATTTGCCTGCTTTTCAGAACGTGATGGACCCTACCGCACGGGCTTTCACATTGGATATTTCGACAGCATCAGCTCCTGGAAGAATGCATACAGTTGGCCGGAGAGGTTGCGCACCGTAAGCTGCGCCGACATTCTTCGCGTGGCAAAACTTTATCTGGTTCCGGAAAATCGCGTAGTTGGTTTTCTTTCTTCGACGGCGCAGCCGAAAGCGGCGCCCCAGCCACAAGTGGCGCCTCCGTCCAAACAGAGCGCGCCTAAGACTCCCCAGGCCGATCATATAGATAAGAATCACAGTCACACGCCGATCACTTTCGACATCGCCAAACAGATTTTGGTCGGCTACAAAAAAGATGATGCCGCCACATCGCCGGAAGCATTGAGACTGGCGCAAAAACCGGAAAAGTCTGCAGGCAAGAAAGAATCAAGCGCAAGTAAGAAGGCAGAAACTGTCGACAGCAAGAAAACCGCAGTATCCGCCGGCAAAAAAGCGGCAGCATCATTAAGTAAGAAAGATGCGACTGCTACAAAATCGGATTTACCAGCAAAAAAAACTGAGTCTGCCGCGACCGGGGGCGTTTCCACGACGGCCAAAAAGCCAGAGCCAACGAAGTCTGCCGTGAGTACCAGTCCGGGCCGAGCTCCGATGAGGACGACGACGACTGCCGCTCCACGCCCGCCCGCAGGCAGCAGTTTGCATGCCGGGCATTACTCGCGCAAAGTGTTGAAGAATGGTTTGACCGTAATTGCGTTCGAAAGCCGTTTGTGCCCAATCGTACAAATCACAGGAGCGATTCGCGCCGGTGAGGCCTACGAGCCGGCTGCAAAACCAGGACTGGCTATGGTTTTGGCCAACGCCCTCAATTACGGAACGCAGCACGCCACACGCTCTCAATTGCAAGCGGTCCAGGAAGATTTGGGGCTGCCACCACAAGCGATGCTCAAGTTTGAGCCGGGTTTGGAGCAGATAACATTCCAGACACGTTGCCTGGCCAAAGACATGGTTCAGCAGCTGGGCATTGTTGCTGAGTCGATTGCCTCACCGGCCCTGGCCGATGCCGACATGGAAAAGGCGAAGCAGGATGCCGTCAATGGTTTGAGAAGGTCGGATGAAACAGTAGCCGCTCGCGTCAATCGCGCGCTGATGCGCAGTCTTCTGGCGCCGAACTCACCGCATTTCCCATCGGACCCTTCCGAAAAAGCAAAAGTAATTGAATTGCTCAAACAGTCGGAGATAAAAGACTATTATTCGAGCACGGTCAGCCCTGCCAGTACGATGATCGTGATTGCCGGAGATTTTGATGGAGAGCAGGCGATCAAATCGGCTGAGGCTGTTTTTGAAAATTGGCAGTCCAATACGCGGCTTTCGGCAGAACCGGATGTGGTGCCGTCTACTCGCCGCTCGCTCAAAGTTTCCGTGCCTACTAAAGATCGTTCGCAAACAATGGTCTGCGTCGGCAAGCTTGTCAAAACTGCGCCCGGTGACAGAGATTTTTGTCATCTTGCCATTGCCGATTGTGCGCTGACCAACCATCCGATTTTTTCCCGTCTGGTCCAGCGTGATACCGACGAGGCTGTTTTGGCTACCAGTCTCTCTTCAGAAGAGATGAATTCCCGCTTCCAATCGCTGGGAGGGCTAACGTCCTGGTCGCTTATCGTGCCGACCGAGCCGGAAGCCGTTGCTAAAGAAGTGAATACTATTAATACGGAATTGAAAGCCTTTGTTCAAAAAGGAATGACACCAAATGAAATTCAGGAAGTAAAACGATATCTATCGGGTGTCATATGTGTGCGTTATATGCCGAATCTTTCAGCAGCTGCAAAGTGCGTGCTGGACGCCGCTTTAGAACGTGCAGAAGGGGACTTCGTCGGTGAGCTGCTTATGAAAATTGCCAATGCGGACAGCGAATCGATTAACCGTTTTATAAGGAATGTCTTCAGACCCGACCAGGCTACTTTAGTTGTTGCTGGAGACAAGCAGGCTGTAAAGCAGGTGCAGCCGAAAGCTGATTCCGATGCGAAAGTGCGCGCCGGTGCGACGGAAGCGCGCGCGGTCGATAAGCCTGAGACGGTTTTTCCTCAATAGAAGTCGATTGGTTGTTGTCAAGCTGCAGCCGGCGTTGAATGAAAATTTTTGCGAAGTCAAGAAATCGCAGCGCCTGAGATAAACGGGTGTTAATATGAAATCGATATGCTCCGTTTCGCCCTCCCATATGTGCCATTCGGGTTTTCAAGGGCGTCTTGAGGCTGACTGGCTGAGGTGTTTAGCTGCCACCATCGGCGGTTACGCATTTGTGAGATCCTGGACGGCTGCGCCACCTCCGTTTAATCTAGTTTTACTCCAGGTTGTCATTTAATTAATGTGACTAGCCTACCAAGGCGCTTTTCCCTGTCTGAGCATGCAATTTGGGAGGTTGTAAAATTCCGCAACATCAACCAGGACGGGAATCTTCAGACATAGTGAAGAAGTTTGACTTCCGGCGTCAAATTCCGATAAGATGCAGTGTCGGTCATTTAGGTAATCCCAGTGTCTACCACTTCTAGACAAAACCCCGGTGTAAATGTGATGACTACAGTAGCCAGTCGCGACAGAGACACTATAGAAATTGAGCCGCTCCCCGAGTATGTACGCGAGGAGTCTGCATATAAGAAGGAAGTGTCTAACGCTATGCCGTCTCTTAATCCCGTGTCCAAGAGCACTTCCTCCGGAAGTTACGAAAGATGGGAGCGCTCTTCTTCTCCCGTTGTCGAGACAGAAGAGCAACATTCAGATGTTCTTGAAGCCCTCTGGCCAGGTGTGCATCACGATTTTGAGCGCACCGCCAGCACGACCAAGAGAGGTCCAAGCTTCTATTTGACGATCGGATTCATGGGCGGTGCAATCGTCTCCATGCTGGGCGTCTGGGGATTCTCGTCAGTATCGAATGTAGTGGCAAGCGCCGGGCGCGGTTCCGAGAAACAAATTGTCCAGGGTCAGCCGAGCAAAGAGCAAGCCGGTGCACCTCAATCGGCTCCAGCTGCGGCAGGTGGCGACTTGATCATTCCTCTCGCCTCCACCTATGAAGTACAAAGTGGCGATACTCTGGCGGTAATTGCCCTGCGCAATTACAAACATGCCAGCCCGCGCTTGTTGGATGAGATTTGCCGTGCCAATGGCATGCGCAATGCCAACGTGCTCAGCCTGGGTCAGAAAATCACGCTTCCGGAATACCATCGCCAGACCAGTCAGGTAGCTTCGACAACCAGCAATCCTATTCAATAGTTTCGTTGTAAATAGGATTTGGCAGGCATTGTCAGCACGCTCTACGCTCACGACAGAGGACGTACTTGCTCTTCTTAACGAGCGGCTAGATACGTACGAGCACAGGCCGCAACAGATTGAACTGGCGCATGCCATAGAGCGCACCTTCAAGACTCCGCAGACTGGGCTTTTCGAGGCCGGTACTGGTATCGGGAAGAGTTATGCGGCGCTTATTCCGGCAATTTTGTCGGGCAAAAAGGTCGTGGTTAGTACAAACACGATTGCCCTGCAAGAGCAATATATCAATAAGGATATCCCGGCTCTAAAAGCAATTTTGCCTTTCCAGTTCGAAGCGGCGCTTATGAAAGGTCGCGGAAATTATCTTGGCCTCAGGCGTTTTGATGATCACCTTTTGGAACAGCAAATCGATGAGGATTTTGTCGATTGGGTGCATGATACCGAAACCGGTGATATGTCCGAGTTGGACTTTGTGCCGACAATGGATGTCTGGATGGAGGTCAACTCGGATTCCGACGATTGCTTCCGCAATCGCTGCCCGCGTTTTGCCGAGTGCTTTTACTTCGAGGCACGCCGCCGCGCCGAGAAAGCTGACATCCTTGTGGTCAATCATGCTTTGCTGCTTGCCGATGCTGCCTCAATGGGCAATATCTTGCCTGCATACGATTTGCTCATTGTCGATGAAGCGCATCATTTGCCGGACGTAGCCACAGATGTTTTCAGCAACGGCATAAGCAGTCGCGGCGTCAGAATGACAGCCGCCAAGGCGCTAAAAAAGGTGCAAGCACCAATTGGACTGATTCGCGATCTGGAATTGGAATCGACCGAGTTTTTCCATCGTCTTTCCTACGCGTTTCCAGCGCAGAAAACCAGAATTCGCGAGCCCATTGACGGCGCGCATGAATTCGCTTTGACACTCAAACAACTTAAGAAGTGGTTGGAAGAAGAAACCTTCGAAGGCGTTTTAGATGTCGGAAGCGAGCGCGAGCGCGCCCGTTTGAAAGCAAAGGCAATAATTTCCACTCTGGGTGGTTATATAAATTGTCTGGAACTTATGGCCAAGCCAGATCCCAACTGGGTGTTGTGGATCGAGAAGGGCGACACTTCGTTTGCCAAAGTGGAAGTAATTGCCGCACCGCTCGATGTGTCCGGTTACATACGTGACAGTGTTCTCGACAAAAATGGATTGTCCTCGTCGGTCTGGATGTCTGCGACTCTGGCGACGGCTGGCGAAGATCCTTTTGGATATTTCAAGCGTTCATGCGGCATGGAAGGGCATCTCATTCAGGCAAAAATTTCCAGCCCGTTTGATTTCGAAAAGCAAGCTCTCTTGTATTTGCCGTGCAATATGCCTGAGCCTAATACCAAGGAATTCTTGATGAAGGGCTGCGAAGAAATCGACAAAATTTTGCAATTGTCCGATGGTCGCGCCTTTGTCCTGTTTACCAGCCGTTCTGCGCTCAATCAGAGTTTTGAATATCTGGCTCCGCAGCTGCCGTTTCCCGCCAAGCGCCAGGGTGAAATGCCGCGCAAAAAGCTTGTCGAATGGTTTCGTGAGACACCAAAAGCGGTGCTCTTCGGCACGGCTACTTTCTGGGAGGGTGTCAGTGTAGAAGGCGATCAGCTCAGCTGTGTAATCATCGACAGAATTCCATTCCAGTCCCCGGATGATCCTGTCTATGAAGCAAAGTGCGACGCCATGAAAAAAGAAGCAGAGTGGAGCTGGTTTAACGATCTGGCGCTGCCTCACGCTACCATGCGGCTCAAGCAAGGTGTGGGCAGATTGATACGAACAAAAAAAGACGTCGGCATGGTTGCAATTCTGGATTCTCGCATGACTGGAAAACAGTACGGCAGGCGCATACTAGAATGCCTGCCCGGCATGCGCATCGTGCGCACATTGAACGGTATCAATTCGCTGGCGGACGTTTTTAAACCAAAACCTGATTCGCGCCTGCAAGAAAAACTGTCCGGTTATTCGGTGTCAGGTGTGTCGGACTCATATTCCGACTCTGCTTCAGCGGGATCGTGGCGAACCAAGAACAAGGATATTGGAGAATTGTTCACCAAGTAGTGAACGATCGGATCCTTTTTCAATAAAGGGAATGGTTGAACGTTTACGTCTGTTGTGCCGACAAACAATAAATCCGCTTTCAAGTCGACAGCTGCCTTGACTATGCCGACTGCGACTTCACCGATGCGCACTTCTCCGGAAGCCTTGAGCCCCTGCTCTGTCAGTTTGCCGACCACTTCATCTATCTGTGACTTAGCCTTATCTGCTGGTCTGTCTGACGAGATCAGCTGAGCGATCACACCGACCTTCTCGGGATCCGGAATGACACGCACCAGGATTACTTCCGCTGCCAGTGCTTTGGCGTGACGCGCTGCCGCCTCGACGGTGCGAGCACTTCTTTTCGGGCTGCTAAAGGCGACTACAAAGCGCAAATTTCTTCTTCCTTTCTCATCGCATTAACCCTTCCATACCGCTCTGATGATCATGTAACTGACCGCCGAAAGGGCTGCCGCTACAGGCAAGGTCAATACCCAGGCAAGAACAATCAACTTGAGAGTTTTTGGATTGAGCTTTTCAGCTCCGTGCATTGGGATCGTACCGCCGGCGACGGCAGAACTCAAGGTATGAGTGGTACTGATTGGCGCGCCGATTGCGGACGCAACCATGATGATCATGGCTGTGCTCATGGAGGCGCCAAAACCCTGTGCGTGGCTCAAGCGTTCGCGGCTGATTTTGGTTCCTACCGTACGAATCACTCGCCAACCGCCAATGACTGTGCCCAGAGCGATAGCTGTAGCAGCCGAAGCTTTCACCCAGAGCGGCACATCACTTATGGTGTAGCCAAACTGTGCAAAGTGAGTGGCCAGAACCAGGGTGATAATACCCATGGTTTTCTGCCCGTCATTTGAGCCGTGACTGAAACTGACCGAGGCGCTGGAAAGTATATGCAACCAGCGCATCAGTTTGGGGTGGGCCTGCGAACTTGAGCCGGGGTCTTCCTTGTCTTTCGATAGTTGCAAAGCGAGCCAGGTCAAGACCATTCCCGCCACAAAGCCCGTCAGAGGCGAAATTAAGAGAGCGGCAAGAACCTTATATAGCTCATGCGTGTCGACGCCGTTTACACCAGCGGCGGTGACACCGGCGCCGAATAAACTGCCAATCAGGCAATGCGAAGAACTGACCGGGATGCCAAACCACCAGGTGATCACATTCCAGAGCACGGCCGCTACCAAAACGGCCACCACTATTGACAGCGTGACTGCGTCTTGCGGAATTATCTTAGTAATTACCTGAGCGACGGCGGTGCCGACAATCAGGGCGCCCAGAAAGTTCAAAATGCCGCTCATGACTATTGCCACGCCCGGTTTGAGCGCTTTTGTATATATAACCGTGGCAACGGCATTGGCCGTGTCATGGAAGCCGTTGACGAAATCAAATCCTAAGGCCAGCGCAATCGCCAGGATTGCAAC
>JADZFV010000301.1 GCA_020854255.1 Candidatus Melainabacteria bacterium
AGAAGGCTAAAAAGCTTGAGAAGGAAAGACGAAAATGAAAAAGACTCTAAACGACTATCTTCAAGCCCTTCCTAGAGAGCGCCGGGAAAAGGTGGACGCGCGCGCAAAGGAAATTTTGGCTGAGGAGATGAGCCTTCAAGAATTGCGCAAAGCCAGGCAACAGTCCCAACAGAAACTGGCCGAAGTCCTTCATGTGAAACAAGGCGAAATCTCCAAGATCGAACATCGCACCGATATGTATGTAAGCACATTGCGCGACTACATAGAGGCAATGGGCGGGACTTTGGAAATAACGGCTTCATTTCCGAATTCACCACCCATAAAGATCAATCAATTTGAGATTGATCTGAATCAAGAGAACAGATAACGGTTTAAGCAAATCAATAAGCTCAGCAGAGCATGCTGTAGTCTGCTTGAACAGATCAACGACTATCCGAGCATCCGAGCAGCATGCCTGACCTCACGGCTGTGTCGTGATAGCGCTTATTCTGGACGAGCTGTTTACGCCGGAAAAATCGCATTGCTTCAGGCTTTCGCGTGCGTTTCTCACCTTGCTGGTGATGAAGTCATTGCTGGACGTCAGCGGTATGAACACATTTATGCCGGACGTCTGCATTTCAGACTTGTGTACAGCATCTGTTGAAAAGCCTAATCCGAGTATGGGAATTGTGGGATTGAGCGCTTTGAGTTCGCGGGCTATGTCCAACCCGCTTCGATTTCGCAATCTCAAGCCTATTAGCAAAACGTCGCATTGTGAAGCCAGTATCTGCTTGCAGATGTCGCCACTGTTGCTGCCAGCGGCGCCTGCAATCTCTATGTCTGATTCCCGTCCAAGTACCAGCATCAAGGACAAGCGAAAAATCTCGCAGTCTTCCAGGATAAAAACTCGCATATCATCAAATCCTAAGCAGCAGAGGTGGCCCGCCCCTGAATTAGGCGACCAATTCTAGTATTGGGCCGCTGCCGTATCCTGCCATCCCCTGAATGTACTATGGGTAGACAGCTGGATCTCTGGTCCGTTTCCGCTGCCGTTCAGGGTATTTCACAATCAAGGTATAAAACAAGGTTGGGTAACGAACCATCGTAGGGGGAGCTAAACCAAGGCTGGAACTGCCATTTGCTTTAAAAACAGTACAACAAGCGCAAAGCAAACGGTTTCCCCTGAGCACTCTAAAGAAAACCGTCTACCGCGCGAGAAGCAAAAAGTTTCGTTCAGCGAGAACTTTGATATCTTTCCACCCGCAGGCGATCGCTCTGAGAGAGAAAATATTGATGTGATTCTGGTGGCGTTGCGCTGTCTCTTTCTCGAAGCATTTGTGTCTGCAGCCATTGTGACGTGATTTGCCCGCCTCCAGGTCTGCCGGTGGTGAGGGCGTAGCGATGAAAGTTTGCCAATCCCCAGTTGAGAGCAGCTAATTCACGCTTTCCTTGCTCGCTCGGGTTCAACAAAAACTCTTGCTTGCATTCTTTATAGAAAGCAGTCAATTCAGCTCGGCTAAACTTTCCATCGTGATTTTCGTCGGCGAGCTTTCCGCGCAGGTGAAGCTCACGGGCGAATTCAGCAAGCTCCGGCGCAAATTTCCTGGCCATCGTCAGTTCCTTGTTGTATTGAACAACTTTTGCGTCGAATTCTTTTATGTCTCTCAGTGATATGCCGCCTCGGCCATCGTCTATCGATTCCTTGTTGTCGCGGACAATCTTCAAGACAGTCTTTTCCTTCTCGTTGAGATCGTTGTCTGCAAGGGCCCTTCTGATTTCTCTGTCCGACATTGAACCGTCATGGTTCGAGTCGACGCGATCGACAAGACCGGCAGCTAAAGGGGCGAGAGTTGGTATCTGTGCAAAATCGAGATCTTTTGCCAATTTCTTATCTGGAAACAGTTTTTTGTCAAAACTCTTCTTGTCCCATTCAAAAGGATCATAAGAGTAGTTTGGTCCAAAATCCAACTGTCCACCGACAAGACTGCCGGAGCGACAACCGACAGCAAAGCCGCTACCGGGAAAACCTGGGGCACCATTGAGCTTAGCGGCTATAGCTTCCTTGCCGGCGCTCGCGTGTTTGTCAGCGATCACTTGCTTATCGGCAGCAGCGCAATCCAGATAGCCGGACTCGCTCACTGACGACACTCTGTGCGCGCCCAGCGAAGTCATCCGGCTGGTTACCACTTCTCTAGACAATACGCCACTCGATTCAACTGTCCTATTTGCCGAACAATCCCTGATTGGTCTTATGTCGCAATCGCCCATGACGTTTCTTGCCTCGTAGTATCCAAACCATGTGATGAGGCAAAAATCTTTGCCCCGTTGCTCACAGGTTAGTAGTCATCGGTGATAGAACGGCGACAACGCAGTGACAGACTTGTGACAGCGGTTAAAAGCCGCACCAGCGCGGTGACAGTTTAGCCAGATCGGATTGCTAGAATTATTTCATTCGAGTTGTTTCGAACTTCATTGGAAATTCATTCGAGCTTCATTCAATTTTTTCGAGATTCATTCAAACTGTTCGATTCATTCGATTCATTCTCTTGCTAATCCTTGCTAATCCTTGTCCGGTTCAATTGCTGCCGCTTTGATTCGCCCGCTATTGACGGCAGCCGTCAGTGCAGCAAAATCTTTTTCGGTCTGATCGGCGTAGGCAACCGCAAATTGCCCGATTGCTTTGTCGAATTCATCGTTGTTGCCGAGATATCCGCTGATCACGGCTGCGTCTCCAGAACGAGCATGAGCGCGGGCAAGAACCTGGCCCATCAGCTTGGCAATATCCACCATTTCTTTAGCGTCCCAGAACTGCGCCTCCAATTTTACTTTCGTATCTCTCAACTGGCGAATGTAGAAATCTTTTCCTTCCTGCGACTGCGTCCAGCCAAGAAAAATATCACTGGCCGACTGTACGATGCGTTGACCTGCAACTACTCTCTCTCCATTATTTTCAAATGTGCTTTTTCCTACATAAGCCTCGAGGACGGAAGGGCGAGCCTCTTTTGCCTGAAGAAGAAGCGGTTCGTCGTCAGGAGCAAGAAACAGCAAGATACCACAGGTGGTGCCGACGCTGCCGATGCCGACGACTTTGATGGCAAAATCCACCAGCTTGTAGCGATCAAATAGCCTCTGCTTATCCCACTGAAGTGTGCTGCGGTAATTTTTCAGTGATTCTTCAATACTCTTGTAAAAACTGTCTTCGTTAGCTTCCGGAGGGTGAAATATCAGGGGCGGATTGTCCTTAATTTTGTACGACTCACCACCGGTCTCGACTAGTTTTGGAAAGTAATATAGTTGAATGGTCCGTTTCTTCGCTTTTTTCAGCTGGTCGGCTCGCCGTTTTTGCAGTTCGAGATCGCCTGTATTGGCAATCACACTTTCCCAGGGCACTTGCTCATACCAGATGTCCATGATACTGAGCTTCGACATCGACACCATCTTTTCTCTGTAACCTTCAACCACAGCCGCGGCAGCGTTTACTTCCACTTTCGGCTTCAGTCCATTGTCACGGCATGCCAGAACAAAGCTGGCTGCTAGACGTTTGATGTCCCATTCCCAGGGTGCCGGCAATGTCTCATCGAAGTCGTTGATATCAAAGACGACATTTCTTTCAGGAGTTGCGAAGGCACCGAAGTTCATGAGGTGGCAATCGCCGCAGGCCTGCACTTTTACTTTTGAATTGGGCGTGTACGACAAATCGCGGGCCATGAGGGCTGCCGCTCCGCGGTAAAAAGTAAACGGTGTTTGCAACATGCGACCGTATCGAATCGGAATTAAATGCTGAATGCGTCCCTTATTGGATTCCTCGAGCATGTCGACCGGGTCAGGACGATCCTTGGGCGCTTTCCACTCGCAGTGCGACTCACGCGGAACAACCTCGCGCAACAACTTTCCACGAATTCGCCTGTCGTCTCTCGGAGACACAGTATTGTCGTGCAAAAGGGCCATTTCTTCTTCTGACGGCTGCGATTTATGTGATCTGCCAGGCACCTTCACCACTCCCCTTATGGAAAACTACATCTATTAAGGACATACCCAGGCTATTCATTTCTTCGCCGCAATTTCTTGCCCCAAAAATTCTTCAGCGGCAGCTGTC
>JADZFV010000302.1 GCA_020854255.1 Candidatus Melainabacteria bacterium
GCTCCAATTCCTTCAACCCGAAAAACGAGGCGGAACTTAGAAAGATCACTTTGCCTCTGACAATAAACATACGGCTGGATCCCGATGACTCCATTTCGGTTGATTTCGAAAGAAATTTCCTGAGCAAGTTGAGGCGTGTGGTCAAAAATCTCACCGTCACATACACAATGCCCAAAGAGATCGGTCCGGACGGGCAGATGGATCCTAATTACGGGCA
Source organism: Candidatus Melainabacteria bacterium (assembly GCA_020854255.1). Lineage (GTDB taxonomy): Bacteria > Cyanobacteriota > Vampirovibrionia > Obscuribacterales > Obscuribacteraceae > QKMZ01. The sequence goes on from JADZFV010000302.1 coordinate 218, forward strand.
GATCACCTACGATTATAATGGCGTGCGCCTGCAGAGCAGCGATGTCGGAGCCCGTCGTGCCCTTGAAGTGCTGCATATAATGACGGGGACTAATCTTGAAGGCGAAGTAGATACGCCTTATCCGGGGCATCCGCTCAAAGGTGATGCGACTCGATATCGATATTTGTTTTATGGGCTTATGCCCGGCTTGATTGTTTTGATTTGGATCGGTTCTCAAAGATTTCTTAGAAAACAAAGAGGTGGTGCGAGCAATGTCGGCACGTAGAAGCAGGTTGTTTGGCGCAGGTATCTATCTGACACTGTCGGTTATCTCATGGCTGTTGTGGCAGTCTTTGCCGACAATTGCCGGTCCGCCAGCCGGAAATAGCTTCAATGAAGATTTCGAAAAGGATAAACAGGCTCGGGAGTCCAAAAACTTTGCGTCTATGATTGGTGACTGGTATGTGGTTGAAGAAAAGGGAAACAAAGTATATTGCGTGGATGGAAGAAAATGGTCAAAGGGCAAAGTCTCGGTAGGAGTTGCCGATAAAGCCCGTGCCCTGTACGGCAATCGATATGCAGAGTTTCTCGATCGCGTTTCGACCTTTGCTTACTTCCCGCTTTCTATCTACAAGCCTGTAGACAATTTCAAAAATGGAGAGATCACTTTTCGGTTTAAAGGCATGGCCGGCCGGATCGATCAATGTGCAGGAATTGCATTCAACTTGAAGCCTAATGGCGATTATTTGACCTTGCGCGCCAATTGCCTGGAAAACAATATCGTGTTGTGGAAGTGTGTGCAGGGTAAGCGCAGCCCGGTCAAATGGGTACAAAAGATCACTACTCCGCCTGGACAGTGGTTTACTTTGTCGATGTCCGTTCACGCAAAGAAAATAGTTGGCACTTTGAATGGGCGGCAGGTGTTTGATTTTGAGAATCCCGAACCGATTGATGGAAAGGTCGGACTCTGGTCCAAGGCAGACAGCGTAGTTTATTTTGATGATTACACCGTGAAAAAAGAATGAAGCACAAACCAGTTTTCATAGGCGGCAACCAGCGCAGCCTCCTGGTTTTTGCAGCATCGATGGCAATAGCAACCAGTGCTTGCACTAAGGAGAAGGTCGCCATTACTGTAGAACCGCCCGTGGTGAAAGTTGAAAGGCTGAAGAATGTCGTTTGCAAAAAGCAAGATCCATCTCCTCCCGATCATGAAACAGCGCGTACAGATTGGCTTTTCAGTATCTCTCCTGAGGTGGATTTTTCGATTGCAGATGAGAAAAAAGAGCAGGATGGCTATCACCTGTGGATTGAAGTTACAGGCGTCAGGTTAAAGGTCGCACTGCCGATTGCAACATTCATTTCTGACCAGGCTCCGCAATACGTGGTTCAACATGAAAGAGGTCATGAGCGCATCTGTCGAAGAGTTTATGCCAATAGCCGTCAGTACGCACTTGCTGCTGCAAACAGTGTGATCGGCAGAAGGTTCGAAGGATTCGGCAAAGATCGAAAGACTGCTTTGAGTGATGCATTGCAGATTGCCGGGCAAGAGATTGTTTCGCCATACAAGGCCAAAACCGCTTTTGTGGCTGACAAGGTTTCTTCCAGGTATGACCAGCTTTGCCAGAAAGAAGACCGTCGAAAGTCGGTGGAAAAGACAATTGAAGACGCTTTTTCCTCTCTGGAAGAAGAGAACAACAAACAAGACTGAAAACCTGAGCGTAAGGCCGGCGGTGGGTACCCTATAGACAGCGAAAGAGCCAGGTACGCCTGGCTCTTTTACCGTCCCGAGTTGGGGATCATTGTTGTGCGTTTGGTGGGTTAAGTCCTCATTTCTTTACGTGTCCTTCTTGAGTCGGCGTCGATATGTTGGCCAGTTCGACACGGAAACGAACTGTAACCGCGGCGCCGTTTTGCAGATATTGCGGCGGCATAATTCCCCCGGCTGTAGCAGGGTAGTTGACCGCAATCAATCCAGGCTCTGCAAAGTCATCGAGCTTATACACCGTAGCCGGCGTGGTGGCGATTGTTCCACCACTCCTGTCGTTGGCGCCTGAGCCCATTGCTCCGAGATCTCCAAGCTTGGCTGTTCCGCCATTGCCGTTCAAAGCGATGGCTGTATCGGGCAGCGCCGAAGGCAAGCAAGCGATCCACTTTTCGGCCGGATTGTAGGCCAACGAAGTGCCCGTGACTGGAAGTGGTTGACCTGCGTGTTGTCCACCGGCTACTTCTCCCCATTGGCGGCATTCGTCTTTCATATAGACTGCCCAGGGCGAAGTCTTGTTGCCGGGAGGAGGAAGAGTAGCGTCAATTTCGTCCAGCGCGTCCGTGCATTCCATGTAGAGCTGGTTTTCCGATAGGGCTATGTATGGTTCTTTGCTGCCCACAGACGCGACGCAACTGATAGTGCCGTTTTGATCGATTCTCCACTTGTACATTTGATTGGCCTGGAATTTTCCGCCAGGCATGCCGGATCCGTTGATCATGGCGATCACTGAGTCGATGTTGACTTTGTGGCCACCCTGTCTCAACCAGTCGTGTATTGCAGCTGCCAGAGCGCCTGCCGGCTGCATGGTGCTTGCTCCCAGAGAAGAGTCTGGTACTAGAGTGCCAGTGCTTCCAGGACCGTTATAGTCTCCACCCCAGGCTTTCTTTATGAATGCCGGGTTTGGACCGCCATTCAATTGACTTTGATTGAGAAAATCAGATGGTCTTTCTATCGA
>JADZFV010000303.1 GCA_020854255.1 Candidatus Melainabacteria bacterium
ATTCGCGAAAATGAAGTTCGCGCTCAGAGTGGTTTGGAGGGGGCAAGACCTGTGGAAATTGTTGCCTGCCACAGCACTCACGCTCCTGGCGAACCCTGCGATCAAAAGAAAAACGATGGTTCAAACAAAGATGGGGAGAAGAAAAACGTCGATCGAAAAGGCGATTTGAATAGGCGCGACCCGGAGGTGGCTCGTCTTGTCGAACAACTTAAGGACAGGCATGTTCCTCTCGATCAAATCGCCGAATCCGTGACCAGTAACGATGCGGCTGAAGTGACGCAAGTGCCTATGATTGGACGCGATCTCTATGACGAATCGGCGATGGAAGAGCTGATGCGTAAGGTGTCTGAAAACCGAGCCAGGACTATCGACAAATTGGTTTCGGATGCGCGTGCCGCTAAAGCAGAAGCGATTGCCAACACCAGTTATGTGCCGATGCCCGGCGAGCCCGTGCCGGGAATGCAGCCGATGGGCGTGAAAACAGGGCCGATGCAGGCTGCCGCCAATGTTGTCGATGTGCACGCCAAACCTGGTAAAGCAAAAGCGGATGCTGGCGGCACCGGCAAAGGAAAATCCGAGAAAGCAGAGAAAAGCGACAGGACAGAGAAAGCGGAGAAAAGCGATAAGGCGGAAAAACCAGGTAAAAGCGGCAAACAAAGCAAGAAAGTTTTGGAGAATGCCCTGGAAAAAGCAAAGGAAAAGGCCAAGCGACCACCGCGCAAAATCGGTATAAGAAGTGAAGCTTCACCGCCGGCTGCAACTGCGCCCCATGAAAAATCCAGGCAAGAAGAAGACATGAAAGAGCTGACTTTCGATGACTCTGACCTCGATTTCAACAAAGCGGCAAAGAAAATTACTTAGGCGAATGGTCAAGATGCAAATTGGTCGACTTTGTGAACAATAGCTTTCACTCAGGTTTTGCAAGGGCAACGTGAAAACAGCGTGAACATCTCAGTGAAATTGATAATTCGAAAAAATGGTTAACAGTGTTTGAAGCTCGCGAGAGGCGGGGCTGAAAACGTCTGTCTGGAGATAGATTTGGGTCTTCGAACTTCTTCATGCGTGCTTAACAAAACTAAGCCGAAAATCAGGTGTTATATCAATCTGCAAACTGCCGCCTGGTGAAGTAAAGCCGCTGGCATAGCTCGCTCACAGAGTTTTGCATGCCAGTCCACTTTGATCCCGTTTTCGCTGCGGTATCACAAGTGCCACCAGCCATCTTTGCAAAAGTTACCTTCCGCTTGAGTTTGTGGGGTTCTGGCGGCGCATTTCATATTGGCGGGGAGCGATATCCCTTGATACATCTCGATCTCCAGCCATTGCCCACCTGCGCTACACGACAAATTGTGCCGCTGCGCTCGTTACAAACGTTAGTATTCATGGGGTTTCTCCGGGGAAGTCCACCAAAGTCTAAGTTTTCGAGAAGCATGGTCTCCGGAGAAGTGCAGTTTGTGAGCGTTTTCAGTTTTGCTGACTATTTGCGCGCCAATTGTCTGCAGTTCAAACTCCGTAACATATGCTTTCAGGCTGATTTTGAATTGTTCTGGTTGTCAGGTAGCTTCTATTCATAATTCCTTTATCTTCCTGTTTCCTTCTCAACCCCCCATCCGCTAGAACCCATCATTACTTCAAGCGATCAAGCTCTCCGTCAAGAAGGGAGTGATAGAGCATGCTCTAGAAAGACAGCTTCCCGCTCTTCTTTATCGAGTGAATATTCAGTTGTCGATTGATCTCTTGAAATAGTGATGGCTCGCACGATCTGGTCAGTCATTAACAGAAGTGTCCGGCGAAACTGCGGGGCCGAAAGGTTCTTGTTTGGAGAACTTCGCTAAACACTTCACAGGGCGGTCCAAGTGGCACCGAGCTCTGAATGCACACGGATGCCGCGGCTTATCCTGCGGTGTCTGACCTGTAACGACTTCGATATGGCAACTTTCATGGAGGAAAGCCATGGAATTCATGAATCCGCACTACCTGTGGATGATTTTGGCGCTGCCTGTGTTCTTCGCGGTCTGGTACCGCTGGGGACGACGTTCTCACACGTTGAAGAACACCCAGGTATCGCGCATCAGAGTCGGCACCAAACTCGGTGCTGTGCTCACCACCCTGATCTGGACGAGCAAGGCTGCTCTCTGGGTATCGCTCTGCATGGCGATTGCCGGAAGCTTCCTTCCTTTCACGAAGACGGCGACCGAATCGGCGGGCGTCATCTACATGACGATTGACACGTCAGGGTCGACGGAGATGTTCGACCCGGCCAATGATTTCGAGCGCAGGCTCGCGATTCGTTTCGACCCGCGTATGGCCCCTGGTTACCAGCCCAAAGAAGGCGAGCCGTCGGCGAACCCGCCCAAGCTCATGGATGTGGAGCTCGGTGCAGCCAGGGTCTTCATCGAGCATGCCGGCGGACTGCGCGTAGGTCTGACCGTTTTCGACGACAAGCTGTTCTACGTCTATCCGGCCACGAAAGCCCAGGATGTGGCTATCGGCGTCTTGACGCAGATCAGGCAGTACAAGGCGGAGCAGGAGGGTACTGCCGGCACCAACTTCGATGGTCCGGTCGGCAGCAAGCCTGATGGTGCCCTTCAAGGTGCGCTCAATGTCTTCGGCAGGGAGGACGGCAACTCGACGCGCATCTACATCATGGTGACCGACGGTATATCGGGCATCGACTCGACTCGCGCCCGTGAGCTGGCTGCTGCGTACAAGGAGCTGGGCATCCACTTCTTCGTCTTCGGCGTCGGTGAAAAGTGGACCAACGTGAACGGCAATGACGTCAAGGCGACCGTCGACTTTACCAGGTCGGTGGGCGGCACCTATGTGTCGGTGCAGGACGAAGCGGCGTTCAACAAGGCGCTTGCTGAAATCGACCAGCTGGCTCGCGCAAGTGTGCGAACTGTTTACGTCGACGATCGGCAAGATTCGCTGCTGTTTCTCCTTGCGGTGGCGGCGTTGAGTTTTGCCGTGTGGATCTGCCTGAGCGCTATCCGGCGCTCGAGCCCGTAATGATAGGAGCACGAAAATGAAAAAGTTCGCAATGCGAACCCTGCCTTTCGTGGTGGCATGGGGTCTCGCACTTTATATGGTGCCCTGGGTCTTGAGCCTGGCACAGTACCGCGATACGCAGACCTATCTGTACGACCAGGCGATCGCCATGGCCACGTCGGAAGATCCGGCGGCCGTTGCGCAGGCGCCTGAGGCTTTCATGCAGGCGTACAAGATCTTCATGTCCCAGCGCGAGAAGCCGGTCAGTTGGTCGGCGCGCTACCTGTTGCCCGCAGGCGATCAAGAGCAGGCGGCGCTGGCGCTCTTCCACATCGGCAACATGCTTTTGGCGGCGAACAAGCCAAAGGATGCGCTGGGCGCCTATGTCGAATCGCTCAGGCTCAATTCCGGTCAGCGCATGCTCTCCGGTGTGTCTGCTCGCGATGACGGCGCGCATCAGTACGGGCGCGACTTCTGCGTCGCGCTGGCAGACAAGGTCGCTCAGATGCGTCCGGTCACGACAGACGACTGCCAGCTGGCTCGGCTCGAGAAGCAGGCGGATGACACGCGCAACAACTTGCTTGCGCTTCTGTCGAAGAACCCGGAGCTGGCGAAGATGCTGGCCAATCCGGGCGAACTCGGACCTCCCGGCGGCAGGGGACCTGCGCAGCCCGGCAACGGCGAGCAGAAGGACGGAATGCCGGTTGGCCCGAACGCGGGCGAGCACAATAACGACGCCATCTGAGGAGGGCAATCAAAATGGAAATCTGGCAATTTTTGCAGAGCATCCACTTCGAGAATCCCCACTTCATCTGGTGGCGGAATCCCGTAAGTTTTGGATGCCTACTGCTTTTGTCGAGTCTTGCAGTCACCGGCGTAATCTGGTGGTTGTGGTATCGCTGGCGCGTGCAGGCGGTGAAGGACTATGGCTCCATCGACCTGGTCACGCGCTGGACGGCGCTGCCCAGGCTGGGTCCGTCGCTTGTGCTGCTGGCCGGACTGGTATCGATGCTGGTGCTCGGCCTGACGGCTGCCACCATGCCGTACCAGTCGCTCGGCGAAGTGAGCGTGTCGTCCGGCAGCCTCCGGGTCGTGGCGTTGTTCGATGTTTCCCGCAGTATGGGAGCGGAGAATCGCGACGAGCCCAAGCTTTACGGCGGCAGAAGCTGCACGCTCGTGGAAGGTCCGTGCGGCAGGCGTCTCGAGACCGCCAGGCTGATCCTGCTCAACCAGGTGATGCCGGTGATCAAGGGCAATCAGCTTGGTGTGGTGGTCTACGCGGGTGGAGCGATTACCAAGTCGCCTCTGTCCAGCGACTTCTCGCCAATCGAGACGATCCTGACGAGGGGTTGGATCGAGGTGGGCACCGGCATGGGTGACGGGACGTACTTGCACTCCGGCTTGAATGCCGCGGTGGAAGTGCTTAACCGCAGCCCGGCAAAGTCCGGTGAGACGAATGTGATTCTGCTTTTCACCGACGGCGAAAACCACAGCAAGCCCGAGGACCTGGCAAATGCCATCGCTCAAGCCAAGAAGGCTGGCGCACAGCTGTTCGTCGTCGGGGTCGGCTCGACCAAGCCGGCGTACATCCCGCTGTACGACGGACGGGATAAGCCGGTCTATAAGAAGGACGGCACGCGTTCGTATCACAAGTTCAACGACGGCACCGTCGCTCAGACTGCGCGCAACGACTCGTTCTTGCAGCAGTTGGCAGCGGATGCCGGCGGGCGCTACGTGATCTCGGAAACAGGTCAGAAGCTGGACATCAGCTGGCCGTCGTCTCTTGGTGGGTCGCGAGTTGAAGTCGCCAAGCGCTATTGGTACGGGCCTCTGGTCGGTGCGGTGATGGTGATTCTTGCGCTCATCTGGCTTGTCGGTCCGCTCACCGGTGTCGTTGCCGCGTCCGCGGCAGCGACACACGCAAATCGAGGTCGGGGTTAACTCCGGCCTTCTCGTAAGTGCAAATGAACCAGCAGAGAGGCTGTCGCGCAGGTTGCCGGCCCTGACTCAGTCAGGTTTGCCAGCCTCGGCGAAAAGCCGCTGCTACCTACTTTCAATCACCCCACCCTAGAGGGCGGGGTATGTCCAACCTGAAAATAGAAGGAGAATCGCCATGCGATTCGACAATAATGGTCGTATGATCTTCGACATCGCGGACATCAAGCACCCTGTGCACCGCAAGATGTTGGCTGAAGAGGGCAAGGTCATCGTGGGCTACGAGCGCGAGCTCGTCCTGCTCAACATCCTTTTCATGGCTGCCGGCCACGCCGTTCTGATGGCAAACTCCGGTCTCGGCAAGACCAAGATCGCCCAGGTCATGCCGCTCATCATCGCCGGCTGCAAGCGTGCGCGCGTGCAGGGCACTCCCGACCTGCTGCCCAGCACCGTCACCGGCTATCACATCGATACCGCCGATGGTGCGCGCCTCCTGCGCAACGGTCAGGTCCCGGGCGGCCCCGACGGCGCCAACTTCCTGCTCGTCGACGAAGGCACTCGCCTGACGCCCCGTCTCTGGGCGGCTTTCCTGCAGATGCTGGAGGAAAGGGAGAAGACCATCGAAGACGTCATCCAGAAGATGGCGGATGTCTTCGTCGGCATCATCACCTGCAACTTCCCGGCGCCCAGCCAGGGCACTGTCGAGCTGCCGGACGCCGCCTACGATCGTCTGATGTTCAATATCCAGTGGGGCTACCCCTCGCTGGAAGGGCTGATGACGATCACCCAGCGTGCTCAGCAGCTGCGCAAGCCGCAGGGCGAGGAAGAGATGGTCGAGCCCGTGACCGATCTGTCCGAAATCCGCCGTATGCGCGACGAAGTCTACCAGCTCGCTACCGGCGTCGGCCCGAAGGTTCTCGAGTACATCGCTCGACTGACCTACGGCACCAACCCGCACGTCGACCTGATGACCTGGACGGCGGCCAACGGCAAGCCTTTCCGGGATCTGGTGGCCATGGGCGGTTCGCCCCGTTGCGCCATGGATTTGAAGATGGCTGCTGCCGGTCTGGCGCATGCCTTCGGTGACGACTCTGTTCGTCCCGAGCACGTCAAGGCCATCTTCCCGGAAGTCGCCCGCGCCCACACCAAGATGGGTCCGACGGCGATGCTCGGTAAGACCAAGGTGCGCGTGGACGACCTCATCAACACGGTCCTGGCCAACACCCGCCCGTAAGTGCGTCGATGTGAGCGCTGGGGGCTTGCCAAAGTCCCCGGGCTAAATCTAAATCTCACCGCAAAAATTGTGAGGAATGAAATATGACGGTCGAAAGTACAATCCAGGACATAATGTCCACGGTTGAAGCGACCGGCATCGAGGTGTCGTGGCGCACGAATGCACCCGAGTATTCGGGCAGCGAGCGTGACAGCCACACTACCGGCGATTCCGGTTTCGACCTGGCAGGCATCAAGGAATGGGAGCCCGGCGAAAAGCTCGCTGTTCAGCCTACCGCAAGGATGGGCTGGCGGACGAGGTACACCATGGTGTACGAGCAGCCGCGCGACCTGACCGTTTTCGTTATCGTGGAAGACTCGAAGTCGGTCGACTTCGGCGTGGTCAACCACACGAAAAAGGAGCTGTCTGCCTGGCTCATGGGCTCAGTGTTGCAAAACACCGCCTG
>JADZFV010000304.1 GCA_020854255.1 Candidatus Melainabacteria bacterium
AAGCTGATGTCGGCAATACTGAAAGCGCCAACTTTCGACTCCTGGTTTTTCAATGAAAGCACCAAGAAATACGTGCTGATGCCGCGTAAGGATTGGGCAAAACGCTACGCACCCGGCAAAAAGAAGATTGAGGGACCATTTCAGGGTGAAAAGATTGCCGGATTTAATACAAAGAAGTATTCATGGGCGACAAGGAACAGCCATAAAGTCATGGAGCTATGGGCGACGAAGGATTTGCCTCTAAGTGCACCTTTGCAAGAATTCGTCTCCAGCACAATAGGCATACCGGCGAGTATCGGTATGCCGCTCAGAATCGTTTCTAAATTCGACGATCGCTCGCCTCGAATCGACATGGACACCCACTCGGTAAGGAAGACCAAAATCCCGAAAGCAGCCTTCGAGCTGCCAAAGGGCTACAAAAAGTGCAGAAGCGAAATGGAACTTTTGCTGGGCGGCGACGACGATAACGGAATTGACGCGTTTAGCAAGTAGAGACCCTGTCATAGAGGTGACAGTTGCCATGTATGGTTGGCTTTGCATGTGGCGTGGTATTGAATGAGCAACTCCCTTGTAATCACTTGAGGTGCCTGTTCTGTGGCTTCCATTTTGGTGGTCGAAGACGATGAAGACCTTTCCTCGACCATGGTTGAGTGGCTGGTCTTTAACGGCCATGATTCCGAAGCGGCGCTGACCGGCGAAGAAGGTCTGGCACGCATGACGGAGAAGGCCTTTGACGTCATTATTCTTGACTGGCAGCTGCCGGGAATGGCGGGCATAGAGGTATGCCGGGCGTACCGTGGGCAAGGTGGAAAGTCTCCGGTCTTGATGTTGACCGGACGCCGCGATCCCTCAGAGAAAGAAGCCTGCATGAAAGCAGGCGCCACCGAGTTTCTTCCCAAGCCGTTCAGGCTCGAACAACTGAGCAATCAGATTCAAAAAGTGCTGGAATTGGCGGGCACAAAGTAAAGAGCGACAGGCAATCACCCCTTTCAAGAGTTGTTTAGATGGAAAGCTGGCTTCCCAGGATGACCCAAAAGAAAGCGGAGTTCATCGCAAAAACGCGAGACCGCTTGGTAGAGATGGAAGGGCTTTTGTCCACTCTCACTTACCGCCCATCTGATGCTGCCATAATCAAACAGTTGGCCGGGCATTTCCACCAATTGGCTGGAGGCGGCGGCATTTATGAGCTGGACGATTTGTGCATGTATGCGCAATTCGGCGAAACGATCGTTTTCTCTCTGGTCAGACAGGGCGGGTCCGCCTCGCCCGATGCGATCGACAAGCTGAAAGAGGCTGTCGAAAGTATGCGTGGAGCGATCGAGGTCGGTCGCTGTGATGCCAGACAACAAGACGACACCGGGCCGCTGCCCGCCGTCGCACCCCAGATTAATGTTGTCAGCAATGCCAAAGAAAAGGGGCGCTTGCGCATCTTTGTCGTATCGTCCGACGCCGAGCATGCCGAAGCGCTCGAGCCGTTGCTTGCCGCTAACGATTTCGAATTTCGCGTTTTCACTACTTCTGCAGATGCGCTTGAAGCACTGCAATTGACTTTTCCGGACGCCATGCTTGTTGAAATTCCTCTTGCCGATGGCAACGGCTATGAGTTGGTTTCCAACCTGCGCAACTTGCCCGGTGGCAACAAACCGCCTATCGTCATGCTTTCGCGCGAGCAGGGCTTTCTCGACAAAGTGGGAGCAATCAGAGCCGGTGTTGATGCCTTCTTCGAGCATCCCCTGGATTTCCAGTCTATTGTCGACAAGCTGCGTTATCTGCTCGACAGGGACAAACCCGAGCGCTTTCGTATCCTTTCGGTCGAAGATGATCCCGATCAAGCCGAATTCATTCGAGCCACACTCGAGTTTGCCGGCTACAACGTCCTCACTTTGAACGATCCCAAAGCCTTTGAAGAAGCCCTTTTGGCATTCTGCCCCGACCTTCTGCTTCTGGACGTGATGATGGGCGATATAACTGGTTTTGAAATTGCCAAGTACGTCAGGCAGATGGAGCGATTTGTCGCACTGCCTATCTTGTTTTTAACTACGCAAAACCAATTGGAGGCGCACATTGAAAGCGCGCGCTCCGGTGGTGACGACCATTTGATCAAACCCATAGCACCGCCGCTTCTGGTTGCGACAGTGGCAGGACGGTTGGAGCGCTATCGTGTTTTCCAAAAAATGTTGAAACGCGAAGGTCTGACCCAGTGCTTGACCCACAGCGCTTTTATCGAACGAGCCGGTGCGCTCGTAGAGCCTTTTCAGCGCCGTTTCTCACTGGTCTTGATGCTTATAGACATCGATGGACTTCGCTATGTCAATGAGCGATACGGATTTCCTGCCGGTGACAAAGTCATTCTTACTGTGTCCAATCTGCTCAAGAAAACCTTCCGCCACTCCGAATTGATCGGTCGCATCGGCGGCGATTCATTTGGTGTGATGGTGGAAAACCTTTCTGTGCCGGAAGTTGCAGAGTTGGGACAAACCTTCTTGAGAGAATTAGCTGCCGTCGAACACGTCGGCCACGGAGAGCCTTTTTTCGTAACGGCATCCAGCGGTGTAGCGGCCCTTGGTGACGGAATGGATTTGAAGGTTCTAATTACAGATGCGGAACAAGCGCTGCAGAGCGCAAAAGCACAGGGGCGCAACCGTCTTGTCAGAGCAGCAGGAAAAGCGCTGCGCTGAGTTTGAATCGAAAAGAGTATCCGCACCGGGGGCGGTGCTGATCAGATCCTGAAGCAATTCTCGATTTGCCGTGTTTAGTGATTGTCGAATGAGAGGAGAAGATCAGTGACGACAGAGCAAACATTGATGGAGAATCTGAAATCAGCAACCAGGGCCGACCATGATTCCGCGGAAGGTCATGATTTTCAGCGCCTGCTCTTCTCCGGTCAATTGCCTTATGAAACTTTCTGCGACTATGTCGGTCAGCTGTTCGTATTGCACAAAGCGCTTGAAGACGAACTGAAAGTTGCCGAGAAAGATGAGCGCGTCAAGAAAGTGCTCGGTGATTGGCAGTTTCAAGAAGGCTTTCTAACCTCCGATCTGACCGCACTGGGAAGAAAGAGCGCCGATTGCAAGCCGCTTGCGGCTACTCAGAAAATCATCGATGCGATAAAGGCAACCGGGGAAAAACATCCGATCGCGCTATTGGGATATCACTATGTTCTTCTCGGCAGCAAACATGGCGCGCGCATGATTTGCCCCAATTTGAAGAAGGCATACAATCTTGATGGTCCGGGCGGTACTTTGTATTTCGATCCTTACGAGGGCAAATTCATGCAGTTGTGGGGAGAATTCAAAGAGTCAATGAACCAGAATCAGTTGAACGAAGCAGAAACCGCTGAAATTCTGGACGCTGCCAAATTGATGTTTATAGCCATGGGCGAGATCGGCGAAGGCTTGCACGCAAACGCCGCGTAGCTGGGAGCGCCGCTATGCCTCGCCTGGTTTTAGGGCCGAACCGATAGCTGTTTCGATTTTCAGAACCGAACCGTTATCGGTTCGGTTTTCTCTACAAACCGGAAACCCAACCGTTTTGCCCGTGCAAAACCAAAAGCCCCGGGCGAACCCGGGGCTTTTGCTCTTCCAAATAATTTGACGAACTTACGCCTTGGTGAACGTCAAGGTTACGCAGTTTTCGCCTTCGAATTTGGTTTCGCCCTTGAAGCCGAATTCTTTTGCGAACATCGATGTGCAATTCTCGAATTGAGCGCCCATCTTTTCTTCTTGTTCTTTGTTCATGTGGCCGTACTTCTTGAGTGCTTCCCACATTCCGCAGGTCTTGTAGCTCATGGACGCTTGTTTTTCATCGCCCCAGATTTCGATCTTGCTGCCGAAAACGTTGGCTTCGAATTCAGCCATTTCTTTGACCAATTCGATCGGGGTGGTTACTTTGAGAGCTTTGAAATAAGCTACCTTTTCTTGACGCTTAACGGTTTCGAATTCTTTGATTGCTTCTTCACCGTGCTTGCAAATAACGCCATAAGCGGCCATCCATTGCGAAGCGAGAAGACGAGCGGTTTCTTCATGAATCTTTTGGGTGTTCCACTTGGATTCGATGATTTGTTTTGTTGCTGTTGTCATTTAAGTACAACTCCATGTGTGATTTGATGCGCACAAGTATATGAGGCTAATTGATAAAATGAGCCAGCATTAAGAGAGAGTTCGCTATTCTACTTGGCAGGCTTGGTCGCGCTTAATGTCATTTGAATACAGCATGGAAACTCAGTTTTGTCTTACTATCTGCCTGTCGTTGCGGCCTGCTCAAAATCCACTTCATTTTCCTCGAGCAAACACAATAGATTTGATTCGATGGTCGCTGAGATATCGTCGAGCGGCAGGTGGCTCAAATTGTTGACGTTGAATGGGTTTTGCAGCTCGACGCCCAGTTGATCCAGAGAGAAAAGCGGATATGCGACAAGCATGGTCACCGGAGGAACCAGAAATATGTTGTCCAGCGAGTGCAAGAGCGCAAACGGTAGTGTCAAGAGAAAGCCGGCAATGAATCTGCGAATCTTTATCGAGTATGCAGCTGCCAGCGGTGTCTTAAGAATCCGTTCGCAGGCGCCAATGTGTTCGGTGAGAAGAGCCCGCTCCCGATCGATTTGAATGAACGAATAGCCATTCATTCCGTACTTCTCTCTTGCCTCTTTCAGCATGACTGCCAAATTCAGCAATACGGTGCTGGGTGGATGTCGTGTTTCAGTTATTTGTGCGGACTCCTGGTCTCCCAGCAATCGGTCTAGCGCCGCAGATGTCTTGTGACCGCGCAAGTTCATGCAAGCGGTGAGCGAAAATGCTGCTACCAAGCGGACAAACGAAATTCGCCACTGCCTTTCGCTGGGTCCATATGAGATTGCGGAAATCGCCAAGTTGCGAGATTGGTTGACGATCGCACCCCAGAGCTTTCTTGCTTCCCACCAGCGATCGTAGCCTGCGTTGGTACGCAACACTAGGAGTAAACCCAGGGCTGTACCAATGTATTCATAAGGCGTGAGCTCGAGCGCTAATTTCAGTCCGAAATACCGCTGGGACAGATATGCGATTGCGCAGATGGCTGTCGCAACGATGCCGGTGCATGCCACATTCGGCAACACGTGCGGAGTTATCGAGCCCTGGATAGCGAATGCATCGCTCCAGAACGATTGCCATTTACTATTAGATGATTCGGTTGAGCGAGAGTCGCGGTTTGTCGATTGCTGAAACACCTGATGCCTCCTTAATGGCAGCAAATTGGCCCGTGTTGCTGTCATAGCTGAAAACTTCTCCGGTCTCGATTTTGTAAGTCCACCCGTGCAGGTTGAGCTCACCACGTGCCAGCCTGGCTGCGACTGCCGGATGCGTCTTTAAATTCTCCAGCTGGACAAGAACATTTTCCTGGATGGCAACACTGAGTCTTTGTTCCTCAGTGAGTTCTAAGTGGCCGTAGTTTTCGTTGATAATACTCCGCGTAGCCTCGGCGTGGGAAAGCCACGAAATTACACTGGGTAATTTCTCGATCAGCTCCGGATGCAAAAGCCCCTTGACTGCTCCGCACAGTGAGTGTCCGCAGACAATAATGTCCTTGACTCCCAGTGCCGCGATCGCAAATTCGATGGTCGCGCCTTCACCGCCGTTGGCTGCTCCATGGGGAGGAATTATGTTGCCGGCGTTGCGAAGAATAAACAGATCTCCGGGATTGGTCTGCGTGATCAAGTTGGGGTTGATTCTCGAGTCGGAGCAGGTGATAAACAAGGCTTCTGGGTTCTGGCCCTGGGCCAGGCGCTCGAACAGCTCCTGGTGTGTTTGAAACACTCGAGTCTGAAAATGGTGCAGACCGCTGATCAATTTTTGCATGATAGGTTCCTCGAAGATTTGACTAATCTGGATGCCAAACCGATTTGACTTTTTTTACAGCAGATTCGAATTCTTTGACGTCGGTTTGATAAGGCCCGGCAAATTTCAACCCGCCTAAAACCCAACCCGCCACTTCCTGATTACGCAAGTGATAGAACACTTTTCTGCCTTCTTTGCGCTCGACAATCAAACGATGGGCGCGCAAAACCGATAGATGTTGCGAAACCCCTGCTGAGCTGATACTGAGAACTGTTGCTATCGTACCGACGTCTTTCTCCCCTGATTGCAGCTCCTCTATGATTCGTATGCGCTGCGGATGCGATAGGACGCCGAATAGTTCTGCTAGTTCTTTAGTGACGATGGTTCGAAAAGTCATTTGTTGGTCTCAACACTTTCAAATATTCAAAAGATTGAACACTTATACATATAACATGAGTTGAGCAGAATTGTCCAGCTCTTCAGCGAAAATTGGCAGAAAAGAAACCACAGCGTGGTTTCTTTTCTCTGAGTCTATGTGATTGGCTCGGAACGCTCTAGAGAATGGTTTTCAGGTGTTTGACCAACAGATGATTCTCGGCCGGGCGTCCGGTGGTGACGCGGAAGCAAGTCGGCAATCCGAATGCAGCCAGGGGGCGAATAGCAATGCCGCGCTTGAGCAGCTCTTCGTGAATGCGGTTGACCTTTTCCTGTGAGTGCATTTCAATGAGGATGAAATTGCCATGCGACGGAACGCGCTGAAGCCCGAGCTTGTCGAAAGCATCCTTAAGGAAAGCCATTGCATGCCGGTTGTTGGCTAGTGTTTCTTCCAGGAAATCTTCGTCTTGCAAAGCTGCCAGTCCGGCGGCTTGAGCTAATGAGTTGGGCTCGAACGGCAGTCTGATGCGGTTGACGAAATCGATCAAATATTCGTGACCGAGACCGTAGCCCAGTCTCAATCCAGCCATTGCATACGCTTTTGCAAATGTTCTCAAAGTCAGAACATTGTCCATGCGATAGCTCATGGAATCAGGATAATCCGGGTTGTCGTTCGCAAACTCGTAATACGCTTCGTCCATGATGACGAGCACATGCTCGGGAATTTTCTTGATGAATGTGTCGAATTCCTGACGGGTGAAGATGGTGCCTGTGGGGTTGTTTGGATTGCACAGGTAGATGATCTTGGTGCGATCGTTGACAGCGTCGGCTATCGCTTCCAGGTCGAAATGATAGTCCTTGAGAGGCACTGTTCGCAGCTTTACGCCTTGCGCTTTGACTAGAACCAATAGCCCGATGAATGTACCTTCGGACGTGAGCACTTCATCGTCGCCATGTAGGAAAGCGCGGACAATGTTCGCCATGATGCTTTCGGAGCCGCTGCCTACGGCCAGGTTGTCGATATTGACGCCGAGTTTGTGTCCAAGTGCTTCTCTCAGCTTGTAACTGCCAGATTCAGGATAGCGGCAAATATCGGCAAGAGCGTCTTGAATTGCTTTGATAGCGGATTGTGGCGGTCCCAATGGATTTTCATTGGATGCCAGGTTGATGAACTTCTCGATGCCGAGTTCTTTCTTGAGCTGCTCAGGCGGTCTGCCAGGCTTGTACGAAATCAACTGCTCGATGTGCGTAGGCACGAGTTTACGAGGAGCCAGCTTTCCACCAGGTGCCACCACTAGTCTCAGTGGGTCGGTCTTAGCTGCCAGTTGTTGAATGTATGTTGCCATGGCTTCCGTATAGTAATCGGTTGGTAATTCCCGCGCAAAACCAGCCCCCATACGGGGTGCTTGAATCTCCCAATGTCGCGGCGTTTTGGCGCGGTCGGCATTAAGAAACTTTGACGCTAAAGTAACATCTCTTTTTCCCATGAGCAAGTTAATGCAGGGGTTTTTCCTTGTTTATCAGATATATCTAACCTTAAGACTTCTTGTGCATCGGGCATATCTGAAAGGAAGTAGCGTAAAGGGGCATTCTATGGACGTTTCAGGACTGAACACGCGCAGCAGGGGGCGGTTGCCAGGTTTGATTGGAATAAAAATTGTTGAGAGCACTCATGAAAACGCATTATTCCATTGCACGTAGATGCTCTTTTATACAAAGGAATAGGTAGAAAACGGATAAAACATGGCAAGAGATAATCTGCCCAACCATATATAGACATTGTGGGCAGCGGCAGGAACATCAGAAATCGCCGCAGGCAAAGACCTGGATGTCGCTCGGATGGTCGTCAGGATAGCTTTGTGATAAGATCTCGCATATTGCGCGGGTGTAGTTCAATGGTAGAACGGCAGCCTTCCAAGCTGCACACGCGGGTTCGATTCCCGCTACCCGCTCCATTTTTTACTATACCTGTAACATCGGCTTAGAGTCTTAGCCGATATTTCTCTTCAGATAGACTCAAAGAAATTGAGGAACGCGCGCCGTGGCTGATAACAAAATCTCTTTGAATGATGTGCTTGTTGCCCGTAAGAGAATTCTCGGTAAAGCCATTAATACGCCGTTTCGCAAATCGCATTGGCTGTCGGACCTGACAGGCGCGGAAGTCTATCTCAAGTTGGAGAACTTGCAAGTCACCGGATCATTCAAATATAGAGGGGCGCTCAGCGCACTGACTCGCAACAAAGACAATGCTTTGAGCAAAGTTTTTACGGCATCGGCCGGCAATCACGGATTGGCTGTTGCTGAAGCGGCGGTCGAACTCGGTCGTGACGTGACCATTTGCATTCCTGTAAACGCATCGGCTCTGAAGCGCCAGCGGCTCAAAGACTATAGCGTCGCCGTAATCGAACACGGCGACGATTGTGAAGTGACTGAAAGTTTTGCGCAGCGAATGGCGAAAGAGAAAAAGGGTTTTTACATCTCTCCTTACAACAACAGAGAAGTAATTGCCGGACAAGGCACAGTTGCACTGGAAATGTTCGAGCAAGTCCCTGAGATGAACACCATTATCTGTTCGGTGGGCGGCGGTGGTTTGGTAAGCGGTGTCGGTGTGGTGGCTAAAGCCGTCAAGCCGAGAGCCCAGGTCTTTGGGGTTGTAGCTGCTAATTCGCCTTCGATGACATCGTCCATCAATCAAGGCAGGATTGTCAAAGTCATGCAAGAACCCACCATTGCCGATGGTATCGCCGGTAATATCGAGCCGGATTCGATGACTTTTGCTATGTGCCAGGAATTGGTGGCAGACTGGGCCGTGATCGAAGAAGAAGACATCAAGACCGCCATCTTCGAATTTCTCGACAATGAAGGCATGTTGATTGAAGGCGCATCAGCTGCCGCTGTTGCAGCGGTACTGCGCAAGCAAGTGCAAATCAAACCGAAAGATACGGTTGGCATTGTAATTTGCGGCGGCAACATCTCCAAGCAAGAATGGCGCGAGATCGTGGTCGAGCACCTGGTCTCGAAAACACGCAAGTAAGTGCCGGCAGTCCTCAGCCTTCTGCCCGAAACACGCTCTTTGAGTTGTCGTAGTGAATGCGAATAATCGAGCCGACTGCAACACCTGTTGTGCCGCTGGCTGTTGCTAAGGTACCCAAAATCGAGTTGGCCTTTGCACGCACTTCAGTGTGATCGCTTAGAACACTGAATTCAGGCGACTCCAGGAACCAACCCACACCATCGCGAATAATCTTCGCGCCCGGAGCGCCGTTTTCTGACTGCAATTTCGTGATGGCACCGTCGCCGCCTTCGAGCTGAGCTTTCCAGTCCATGATTCACTCCTTTGATGGCACTGCCTGCGGTGCCTTCGGAACTCTTTTGCCAGGTCTCCAGAATCGGATTGACTGAGAGTTCGTAGTCGGTTACGAAATCGCAGAAAGGAGCACAATGGTAGCACAGGAGTGCGAGTGTTATTGAAGAATGTTCCGGCGATCGGTTTTCAATTGCTATCCCGGACCAGACTTTACTGCGTTTCCGTGGCTGCTTCTAATGAATACTTTGCTTCCATGCGTCTGTCGTTCTTCTCCGCGTCGTCGAGCAGAGCCTGAGAGAAAGCTATCAATAGATACGTGCAGCTTACGTGAAAGTTTTTTTCCCGCAACGGTGGTGGAGCATAAATGCCGTAAATGCAGCGCTCAGCAAGCACAACACAGAGATTGCCAGTCCTATTTTCAAAAGTGGGGGAGCGAAAACCAGTCGCACTGTGCTTTTACCCTGTGGAACCTGAACTGCTCGAATTGCATAGTCGGCTTGCAAGACACGTTTCGGGGTTTTGTCGTCATTTATGTATGCTTCCCAGCCTGGGTAAAAACTGTCTGCGGTAACTAAGAGGCAGGGCTGTGCTGCCGTCACCGATACTGTCATTTCATTCTCACTGGCCCTGACGATTTGAACTCCTGCCGGTGCATCGTGTTTGCTTTCTTGCCGAGCCGGTGCGTAACCCAATTTTTCTTCGAGCAAGACGGTGGACTTCAAGTCGATGTCACTGCCGGCTAATTTTCCGGTTTTCACGGCTTGGGCAATTTCGTCGGCACTTAGCTGAGGCAGACCGCCGTTGTGTTGAGCCAGCCAGGCTCGGGGCATTACTCTCAGATTTTCATAAATGAGCGCATCGCCTGCTTCTTTGACAAAACGCCAGCGCGGACTGGTGGGAGCCGGATAGCGGCTGTCGTTTTTGGGCAGCAGGATATATTTGACTGCAAGTATGTCCAGTGAGTGGTCTTCGTCTTTGGCCCAGGTGCCGAGGAGGAACCCGCCTTCTTTCATGCTCAATAAGTTCGAGATCCTGAGCGGCAGCAAGTTTTCATACCCGCATGCGTTTTCCACTCCCCATAGCATGCACAAATTTACTGGCAGCTCATCGCGGCTGCCGGAATTGCCGCGCAGGCTGAGAACGCGATGATGAGTCGCCGCCGCCTCTCTATTGAGCCATGCTGCGTGCGGCGGCGGTGACAGCGATGATGCCTCAGGGGATAGAACCGCATATTCTGAGCCAAGCGCATAAGTGGCGAAATCGATTACAAAAATCAAAATCATTGCGTGCCACCGCATTTGAGGGCGGTTCAGGCAGATGATGAAGACGGCGGAACCCAGTATGAAAAGAACTATCGGAATGCCCAGGGCAGGATTTGTCCAGGGATAGACTCCAAATGTTCCTGCCGCCAGATCGCGCACTCGATCCTGCGATGCAGCTGCGCACAGGCAGGCAAGGCTGGCTGCCACGGCAAAGAATGCGACAAATGCGGCATGAGATCTCAGTCCTGCCTTTTTGGAAATCTTTCCGCCGGCCAGTGCCGCGACGCCTGCAGCCGACAAACAACTCAAGGCCATGCTGATTTCCATGAAGTGGCGCGTGGGCACGCGAAACCTGCTGTAGCAAGGCAGTTGGTATGCCAATTGCGAGAGAGGTCCGACGTCGCCAAACAGCAATATGAATAAGACAGTCAATGCAATCGTCCAAAAAATGATGACCTTGTCTCTTCTAAATACGATCACTGCGATAGGGAAAAGGAGGAAAGTAAAGAGTCCGCTGTAGCCGCTCAAGGTCTGAATGTCGTAAGCGCCAAAGTAATTGCAGCCATAGATGGACTCTTTGAAGCTGCCAAATGCGTAAGGGAAAACCTGATCGATGAGGTTGACAGGCAGGAGACCATATTCAACAAATAGTTTGTAAGTCATGTTCCAGCGCCATGTAAAATGCGCCAGTTCCGAAGCCGGTAAGATCGACACCGCTGCAATGCCTACGCCCAGGGCTAATGCGAGGTAGCTCAAAATCGCAAAGCGCAATCTGTGTTTTTTTTCCGCTTCGCATGTTTCTGCTATTACATACGCGCCCAGCAAAGCCAGTCCGTAGCAAAACATTTGAGGATGGCCTGCCAGGCACAAAAGTGCAGAAGCGCAAACGGTCAAAGAAAACCAGCGGGCGCCCGTGTTTTTTTCTTGCGCCAGCTCGATTCTGGCGCGCCTTATAGACCACAGTGCCAGAGGCAACCACATTGCCGAATGCACGATTGTGGTGTGGCGCAAGTTGGAAAGCAGGAAGCCGTTGTATCCATAAATGCAACCGGCGGTAAGCGCGCCAGTCCAGCAACCCGTGAGCGAATGGGCGTATAGCGCCGCAAAGTAGCTTGCTAAAGTGAACACCGCAAACATGTAAATATTCCATCCGCCTGGAATTGGTGAAAGCAGGTGCTTGAGCGGATAAAACGTCTGAGATTGCGGATCTGCATACCATGGAAAACCGCAGAGAATTTGTGTGGTCCAGATGTGGGTTTTGCCTTGAAATGCCGGCAGATATTGAACCAGTGCATCGCCCGGCGCCAGCAGTTTTCCCTGAAAAACAATGGGCAGAAAAAATAGGCAAGAGATTGCCGCGAAAAAAAGAGCCGCGTACAGATTGGGATTGCTTCTGAATTTTTCGACCAGGAAGCTCATGCTGGCTGCTTCCGCCGCGTGCAACACATCCGAAATCCGGCCCAAAGTAAAACTAAATTTGCAAGCGTATGCCACCAGAGTGTCAAAACCGACATCTTCAAATCGCCGAAGTGGAAATGCAAAAAGCAAATGTCCGCTCCCATTATCAGCCAGCCTGCCACCGGCCAAGCCATCAAGGTTATGAACCAAATTTTTGCTGCGGGGCTCTTAGACCATTCACTTTGTCGATATGCAAGCGTGCACACGAGCGCTACAGAAAGCATGACGGCATCGTATATGTGGACGTGGGGAGCGAAAAGCAATCCGCAGATTATGGAACAGGCAATCGCCCAGTCCAAATTCTGGGGCGCTTTTTTTTGAACGTGGTAAAACAGATAAGTGCTTGAAGCCAATCCAAATATGAAAAGAGGCAGCGACAAGAGCAAAGTCTCGATCGGTAAAAAACAGCTGAGCACGCCGCGTAAGCAAATCATAGAAACTTGATTTACCGTTTCAAAATAAACAGGATTTTGCTCGGCTGCCTTCATCCAAAAAAGGTATTTGGTGATGTTTTCGACGCCTATGAGCGCTGTTGCAATTCCCAAAAGGATTACTTCGAAGAGGGCGGCAAAACCAAGCGCTTTCCAGCGTTTGAAGACAAAGAGGGCGACGAACATGAAGGGCGAATACTGAAATTTGAAAGTTGAAACTGCAAGAAGGAAACCACTGAGCATATCTTTTTTTGTTTTGAACGCCCACCAAAAGCAAGCAATAATCGCCGTAATGAAATACATGTTTTGCCCGAGAACAAGACCTCGAGCCGATGAGAGTGAGGCGATCGCACCCAGAGCGATCAGTAATGTGGAAATAATTCTCTTGCTGCTGTTTTCGGATGACAGCAAGAATAATCCAGCAAATAATGCAATAGAGCCAAGCACATTCCAGAGAGCATGTGCGGCATCAATCGGAAGCTTGGAAAGAAGAACGACAAATGGTACCGATGTCGGCGGATAGGTGATGAGCGTGTAGCTGGTTCGTTGCGGCTCGCCGAGAAACTTATCGAAGACGGCCTGCTCGGCGGCGTGGTCGTAAATCTTTCCGCCTTCAGCGCCATTGATCAGTTTTGAAAACAAGTAATAGCGCAAAAAGTCAGGATAATTGGTGGTGGCCGGTTGGCTCATGCCTTGCCACCAAACTATCGAAGCCAGGATCAATAGAATGCACGCATACAAAGCGAGTAAGGTTTTTCCTGGCTGAAGATTTCTAACTTGTTGCATTTATGAAATCTGTGGTTCGCTTGTACTACCTGCCCTGCAGCCATTTTAGTCTGTTGCATGGCGATCGTTGTGTTCATATTGAAATTTGAACCTCTTTTTAACCGGCGCGCCTGAAGTATGTTGCTGATTGCAAACAGTCGGCGAGACAAAAGGAGCTGGACCTGCCGCTGCAGCCAGAGCTTCGTTCGTAGGTCGTATATGCTGAATCCGTGATCGACCTTCACTGCGTCGACTCGCTTCATTACAATAGCATTGAAGCAAAATTGGATTCGACAATGGATGAATACTTCATCTGCTGATCCGATGGTAAACCAGACAGTTCTAAAATTTCCGGCAGTTCGCGTCTAATGCCTTCGGCTATCGAATGTGCAAAAGCGGATACTGTTGATTTTTCGAGTCCCCAGCGAGTGGCGACTGCTGCAAGATCTTTGATCTTGAGCTTATCATTCTTCCCGTTGACTGGGAAGGCAAAGCGGTCGCCTGAGATATGTATTCGTGTGTTGACCAAATCGTAGAGAGGGGAGTATGCCACCGTATCTGGTGTCAGGACTCCACCTAATTTTCCAGGAAGCAACCACATGATGATTGATACATTCTTGGCATGCAGGTCTCCATTTCCAACCATCCAAGAGAACAAAAGGTGCTGCAGATAGTGTGCGAGGTGCTGTGGCGTTAGGCCTGCGGCTAGAAGTGCGTCCGCCACTCCTTCGGCGGAAGTATCGTATTTGTCTTGTCGATAGAGCTTAAGAAGAGACGCTGCATCTTGCTGCAAAGCCAGCCGGACGGAAGAGTCAAGCTGGTCCAACTGCTTTTTTCGTGGAATGTCATGTCTTTCTATTAGCAACGCCCGGCCCGGAAAGACTGACTTTCCCCGAAACTCTACTTGCTTTACTGGAGCGGTCGGCAGTCCGAATCGATGTGCTAATTCCATAGTCGCCCATTCATTTTCCACTAGAATCACCGGCTGCTATTCCGCCAGATCCTTTTCTGACCAAAAGGCGAAAGATTACCAGGAGTGTTTCTTGGGCCAGTGCGGCCAAGGCGCTGGCTGCGTTTTTCGTTTTTATATTTCCAATAGTTTCGAAATGCCAATCGGGCGTCAACTCCAGTTTTAGGGCTGGTTTTATTGTCGTCCTTCAGCCTTTGATATTGCTCAAGCAGTTTGGGCGTCAACTCAAGTTTTAGGGCTGGTTTTATTTTCGTCCTGCGAAATGGAACCCGGATGCTGAAAAAAGAGAAAACTGGAACCAAATTGAAGAAATTGGAACCTAATGCAGTATTTTGGAGGCAATTGGGGCTAATACGAGGAATTTGGAACCCAAGTCAGAGTTTTCGAGCAATCTGGAACTTCTATTGGTAAAATACATACATCTGGAACCTAAAAAGAACGATTTGGGACCGTAAATGGATTTGCTTAAACAAAAACCGGGACTGTTTCAAGGATCGGCTGTGCCGTCCGGCACGAGCCTTGCCGGACTATCCGCCCTCGTTCATGCCTTTAACGTTCCCGCTCCTGTTCGAGAACCTGGTTGTATCTCCGAGCAAAATATAAAAGGACATATACGACTAGAGCGCGGTTGGACGATCTATAGCAAGCGATATGAGCTTGAACCCACCGTTCAAGCTCACCTCAGTTTCGCCATGCGGTACGAAAACATCGATCTGCTTGTGCTAAAGCGCGTGTTCCTTTCTCTACCGGCCGAAGCAATTGAGCAATATGTGCTGTCTGCTCCTAATAGCGCGATAACACGGCGCGCCTGGTATCTCTATGAACTGCTCACTGGAAACACGCTTGCAGTCCCAGATGCGCCTAATGTCACATCAGTAGACTTGCTCGATACCGACAAGTATTTCACCAAATCTAGTGGCACATTGTCACGTCGGCATAAAGTGCGTGACAATCTTTTGGGCACAGCCAGCTTCTGTCCAATCATCAGGAAAACAGGAACGCTGAAGTCCTACGTTGAGAGCGACCTCTCGAAATCCGCACTCACTATCATTGGACGCGTGAGCAAGGCTGTCATTTCTCGCGCTGCAAGTTTTTTGCTCCTGGCAGACAGCCAGGCAAGTTTTCAAATAGAAGGAGAGCGGCCGCCTCGAAATCGCATCGAACGATGGGGGCGAGCCGTCATGCAGGCGGGTAAGAATCCTCTGTCGGTCGAGGAATTGATTCGCCTTCATGGAATTCTTATTGAAGACAACCGTTTTGTGCAGGGCGGATTGCGTACTGAGGGTGTTTTTCTCGGCGAACACACTGCTGATGGTGAGCCGCTTCCCGAGTTCATCGGAGCCAAGGCGGAGGATGTTGAGCATCTGATGAGTTCGCTGGTCCAAACGAATACCATCATGAAGGAAGGCGAATTAGATCCGGTTCTTCAAGCAGCCGCAACCGCTTTCGGACTTGTCTATGTTCATCCTTTTGCTGACGGCAACGGAAGACTTCACCGATGTCTAATTCATCACACGCTTTCAGATCGGCAGTTTACGCCGCCTGGAATGCTCTTGCCTGTTTCATCCGTGATGTTGGATTGGATAGAGAAGTATCGTGAGACGCTTCATGCTCGTTCCGCTCGGCTTATGGAACTCATTGAATGGGAGCCAACCGCCAGAGGAAACGTAAACGTCTTAAATGACACTGCCGATCTGTATAGGTACTTCGATTGCACTGAGTCCGCTGAGTTTCTCTATAGCTGTGTGAAGCGCACTATAGATGCGGATCTTCCGAGAGAAATTGACTATCTCACGCGCCGCGATCAAGCCGTAAAGGACGTCATGAACGTAGTAGAGATGCCGGATCTAATGGCTGAGCAGTTTGTACTGTTTGTCCACAGAAACGGTGGCACACTTCCAAAAAATAGAAGGAAAAGAGAGTTTGCAGCATTGAAGGAGAAAGAACTAGCTGAGTTGGAAGAAATAGTTAGAGATGCATTTGATGGTTTCGATAATGCAGCTGGGCAAAATCTGGATTCAGATGCGGAAGAATAGATTCATCCTTCTCGATTGCATACGATTAGGTGATAGAGCGGTTTTGCTGTCGGCTCTTCATCGTGGTTCGTGACCAAATAACGATTGAGTTCCTTTGCGGCATCTGGCACCAAATTTAGTACCAGATATTGGCCAAGCCAAACCGCCATGCTTGTATGGGGAATGATTGTGTCTTTAAACCCGTAATTTGCAAGCTCTTCCAAAACCCACTCGCTGTCTGGAAGCGCCCATTCGACATGCTCTCGCACTAGAGGGGTGCTTGTGAGGCTCAAAACTAGTTCTTGTGCCTCTTTCGACTCGCGGCAGGGATAGTTCAGAATCACGTTGTTGCGAGCTGTGCGCGCAAACTCCTGTAAGGCTGCCTTTCTGTCCTTTGGGTCTATATGTTCAAGCACGTCCACGGCAGCAACCGCGTCATAAGCTTGATCACATTGTCGGGATTTTTGCCTGGTTGAAGCCCAAAGATGAAATCCCGACACTTTTCCCGACATTATGTCGGGATTCTGGATCGTCTTTCTGTAGCTCTGGTTATGTCGTTGTTGAGGCCCTAGCCAGACGTCTTCAAACTGGTGAGTTTATCGAACTCATCGCCGGTCAAGCTTCCGATATCAATCTTTTCTCTGGTGCCATCCTTTCTCAAATGGAAGACAGTGCCATCACCTTTTTGAATAAAGTTCGCTTTTCCGTAAGAGAAAGCGCTGTCCTTGGACAGCCGCGCCTTCGCCTCAGCACTTAAGTTCCACGGAAGAAATTTTTCGAAATCGGCTGGCGGCTTGCCGCCATTCTTTTCGGCCGCCTCCAAGTATTCCTGCATCCAGAGCCTGCTGTTTATCCCATGCTCGCGCAAAACAGCGAAAATGAAATCCATCTGCTCTTGCATCGCTTCAAGCCCTAGTTCCTTATTCTCGGCTAGACTCTCCTCGCGGAGAGTGACGCGCCGTGCCACTGCCTTTCGATTTTTTCGCATATAGAATCTCATGCTCGCCAAGGTAACTTCAAACCCGAATTATCCGAAAGCGAGCGACCTGCTGTAAAGGACGCTCGCGCATATCTGTTCGATAGCGCAGCCCGTCTGTGCCCGATCGTTCGGCTGAATCTGTAGGTAATGAGAGATTTTTGAGTCCGGAACAGGCAACTTTTGCGCATCACCTCTTGTTTTTTCGAATCTTCTATACTGGTGGTCATGGATAGCATCAAAACGGGCAATGAGCCAATTGCAAAAAGGAAGAGCCGGAAATGGCGCATTGGCGCGGTCTTCAGCTTCGTATTGCCTTTTTTGATTTTTGGTTTTCTGGCTGAGCAGTGGATACTGGAGAGAGGTGCTGAAGAAGCGGAAAGATGGTCGCACCTGGTTAAACCCACGCCCGTTCCGATGTCAGAACAAGTCTTGCCATTTGTTCTCTGGTTTGTTGTACCGGGTTTGATCGCAGGGCTGGTTGGGCTTCTTTTGTATTACCTGTTCACCCGTTGCCGTTCTTATTGAGCCAATCTAG
>JADZFV010000305.1 GCA_020854255.1 Candidatus Melainabacteria bacterium
CGTCTGAAGGCAGCCGCATCAAGCAGACGAGTATCCGCTCCGGCGTAGGCATCGAAGCCAATGCCACAGACGACCATGACCGCCAGAGGCGCTCGTGGCCGAACTCATTCGGTGGGCAGTACGAGCTCGCCGGCTGGGAAATCATCAACCGCTGGCCGATCAAGGAACACGCGCAGCGCATTGCCGAAGAGGCTGTGCAACTGCTGAAGGCGCCCTCAATGCCGAAAGGCAAGAAGGACATCATCCTGACGGGCAGCCAGCTCGGTCTGCAGATTCACGAGTCCTGCGGACACCCCAGCGAGCTCGATCGCGCTCTTGGTTGGGAGATCAACTTCGCCGGATTCAGCTTCCTCACCCCCGAGAAGCTGGGCACTCTGCAGTATGGTTCGCCGCTCGTCAATCTGGTTGCCGATGCGACCGAGCCTACCGGGCTGGGTTCATTCGGTTTCGACGATGAAGGCGTGCGCGCCAAGCGGACTTTCCTGGTCAAAGACGGCATGTTCTCAGGCTACCTCAGCTCCAGGGACACGGCGCACTTGATTGGTTTGCAGTCATCCGGCGGTGCCATGCGCGCTGAGTCGTATGCCTACGCGCCCATCATTCGCATGACCAATATCTCGCTTCTGCCCGGCAATGCCGGCAGTCTCGAAGACTTGATCAGGGACACCAAGGACGGTTATCTCTTCGACATCAACAAGTCGTGGTCCATCGATGGACGCCGCTACAACTTCCAGTTCAGCTGCGAAGCTGCCTGGGAGATCAAGGACGGCAAGCTCGGCCGCATGTTCAAGAATCCCAGCTACTCGGGCATCACGCCGGAGTTCTGGAACTCTTGTGACGCCATCTGCTCGGTCGACGAATACGTCAATTGGGGCGTTCCCAATTGCGGAAAAGGTCAACCCATGCAGACCATGTGGACAGGTCACGGCGCTGCGCCTGCACGTTTTCTGAACGTGCAAGTGGGCATCGCCACATCCGACGCCGAAACTCCTAATGCCGAAGCGGCTGTGGAGAAGAGCGAAAAGGAAGGAGGTGCACAATGATTAGCGAAGCAAAAGCAAAACAGATCATCGACGCCGCCATTCGCTATGCTCGGCGCAAGGTCGACGGCATCGAAGTGACGCTCTCCGGATCCAACATCGCCACTTCGCGTTTTGCCAACAATGGCATGACTCAGAATCAGTTTCCCACCACCGAGTCCGTTGCTGTGCGCGTTCTTCTCAAAGGACGCCAGGCGCGCTTGAATGGTGACGACCTGAGCGAAAAGGGTCTCAGAGCGCTGGTCGACAACGCGATTGTTGCAGTCAAGCTCCTGGAAAAGGACGAAGAGCTGCAGCCGCTCATCAAGCCGAAGGGTCGGCGTAATGACAAGAAGAAAAATGCTGTGAGCCGCTTCGACCGCAAGACGGCGAAGATGTCCGCCATGGACAGAGCGCGAGAAGTGCGCAAAGTAATCGATGTTGCCAATGCCAAAAGCCTCATCGCCTCGGGCGTTTATGCCTCAGGCGAGATGTACACGGCAATCGGCAATTCGGCCGGTCACTTCGTGTATCACCGCGAGACCTCGGCGGAATGCTCGATTACGATGACCGCTCCGGATTCTTCCGGCTGGGTGAAAGCTCAGGCGGTGAAGTCCTCCGAAATCGATGTTCAGGAATTGGCTGAGCGCGCCGCCCTGAAGGCGACGATGTCGGCCAATCCGCAGGAAATCGATCCCGGCAAGTACACGGTCATTCTCGAACCGGCAGCCGCGCTCGACATGATTGGGCAGCTCTGGTACTCGTTTGCCGGCACAAGCCACGTCGACAAACTCTCCTGCTTGCTCGGAAAGTTGGGCAAGAAAGTATTTGGTGATAACGTCGCTTTCATGGATGACGTGGCGCACAAAGACCAGTCAGGGGCTCCATTTGATGGCGAAGGATTGCCACGGCAGTCGCTCGCCCTGGTGGAAGACGGAGTCGTGAAAAACTTCGTTTACGGTCGCCGCAGCGCCAAAGCACTCAAGTGCGATTGCACCGGACACGGGCTTGCTGAGCCGAGTGCCATGGGTGACTATCCGATGAACATGGTCATGAAAGGCGGCGATTCGTCCGTCGAAGAAATGGTCAAGTCCACCGACCGCGGCATTCTTGTCACCCGCGTCTGGTACGTCCGTGAGGTCGATCCGACCACGATGTTGATTACCGGTCTGACTCAGGACGGCACTTTCCTCATCGAAAACGGCGCCATCAAGTGCGGCATCAAGAACATGCGCTTCAACGTCAGCGTCATCGAGATGCTTAACAGCATTCTAGCCATGTCGCCGGAAGCTCGCACATCCGGTGAAGAAGCGCCGACGGCAGTGATGCCGGCACTGAAAGTGACCGGCTTCAACTTCACCGAGCGCACTCTGTACTAGCAGCGTCGACGCCATGCGTCGACCGGTCTAGAAAACCAACATGCGCGGGGCGATGCAAGTCATCGCTCTGCGCATGCAGATGTGTCGAAGAGGAGCCTGTATGGCTCCTTTTCGTGTGCGCATGGGCATTGGGCCCGTGCGTGCTTTCTTGCATAAAGTTTGGGTAAAGAAGGCAAAAAGGCCCGTACCCAAGTAACTAACCACTAGTTCTAAAGGAGAACAAGTATGGTCACTTGCACAACCAAGCCTCGCCAACCCGGCGAGAGTGTGGATGTGGTTTTGGGCGCCGGCGGCGTCAAGGGCTACGGACACATCGGTGTTTGGAAAGCGATTGAGGAGCTCGGCATTCCCGTTGGCACCGTCACTGGTGCCTCGGTCGGTTCTATTATCGCTGCGTTCGTCACCAATGGATACGGCGTCGAGGAATTGACGCGCGCGTTCAACCGGGGACTGAACAATCGCATCAATCTGGGCATGCTCATTAGCACATTGTCCTGGGGCGACCCGCTCTCCGTCATGATTGGCGGTCCGGTCGATCTCAGCCAACCGATGCGCGAGATGGTTCGCGAATTCGGACTCAAGCCGAACAAGCAGCTCAAGATCGTTGCATTCGATCTGATCCAGCAAGAGCCCGTGGTCTTCGAAGGCGAAGACTACGACCTGGCTACCGCGCTCACCGCCTCGTGCGCACTGCCTACCGTGCTGCGCCCGGTCTGGTATCAGGACGGCGCCCGCCTCCGGCTTCTCGCCGATGGTGCGCTGTTTCACTACAACCCCACGTGCTTCTCGTCGGCTCCCGCCATCGTCAGCACGCTCAAGCCCGCCTCTGAGTGGTCGCGCGAATTCCAGCTCCCGCTGGACTTCTACTTCCACATGCGCGAGCTCTACTTCCCGATCGCCGGTCACCGGCGCGTCGTCGACCCCAATCTGCACATCGTTGTCGATTGCGGTCTGCCGGATGTGGCGGGTTTGAATTTCGGTGTCTCGGCTGAAACCTGCAACCGGATGATTGCGGATGGTTACAAAACCGCACTCACGGTTCTCGTGGATGCAATCGCCAAAGGTCGGCTCCCGAAGCCGAACGCGGTAGACGCAGTCGTTTGAGTCTGACGCCCGCTTAGAAAGCGACTCTTGCCAAAAGCCGCGGGCCGGTTCATAGTGACCGGTCATCCAAGCAAGTGTTTGGCTGGCGAGAGTAGTTTCCTTTACCAGAGCAGGTAGGTTCAGATGGTCCAGATATCAGATACGAAAGAGACTGAAATGGCACGAAAAACCAAATCCGCGCGTTCCAAAAAGGACACGCGTCCAATGGCGGGCAAGGTGGCGATCGTCACCGGGTCCACAAGCGGCATTGGTCTGGGGATTGCCAAAGCGTTCGCCAGAAACGGTGCATCGGTTTTGCTCAATGGATTGGGCGACGAGAGCGAGATCGAAAAGACTCGCAAGGCGCTCGAAGACGAGCATGACGTCGTGGTTCAATACCACGGCGCCAACATGCAAAACCCGGCCGAAATCACAGACATGATCGACTACGCCCAGGACCTCTTCGGCGGCGTCGACATTCTCGTCAACAACGCCGGCATCCAGCACACCTCCCGCCTGGAAGATTTTCCTGCCGACAAGTGGGATCAAATCATCGCCATCAATTTGAGTGCAGCGTTCCACGCCATGAAGGCGGCTGTGCCCAAGATGAAGGCGGGCGGCTTCGGACGCATCATCAATATCGCGTCCGTCCACGGACTGGTGGCGTCAGCCGAGAAGGCTGCCTACGTCGCCGCCAAGCACGGCATCGTCGGGCTGACCAAAGTGGTCGCGCTCGAGAACGCCGAAAACGGCATTACTGCCAATGCCATCTGCCCGGGCTGGGTTCGCACCCCGCTTGTGGAGAAACAGATCGAGGCGCTGGCCGCCAAGCAAGGCATCTCGATTGAAGAGGCTACGGTCAAACTGCTTGAAGAAAAGCAGCCGTCCAAGCGCTTCGTCGAAGTCGAGCAGATTGGCGAGATGGCAGTTTTCCTGGCGAGCAGCGCCGCATCGAACATCACCGGTCAAACCATGGTGATGGACGGCGGCTGGGTAGCCCGCTAAGAGATACGCTTCAACGGCGTTTCTCCAAATTTCGCAGGAACTACGCATGGCGTCGTCCGCGATGAATCAATAGCTTAAGGCAAGGGCAGCGTTCATCACTGTCCTTTTCCTTATCATGTCTTCTGGGAGTCACCAAATCTGGTGCTATCCCTGTCATAGGTTCTAAACCAAAGGTGCGCTGCGAGCGCCCCTTGCAGAGCGGCACTCGGCCGGTCTGTAAAGCAAACGCGCGTAAGCGCAGAAGGAACAATCCTATGTTCTATCGCATCATGAAGTTTGCCGGTCAGTCGTCCTACCTTGTGTTGGGCTACATGACCTGGCTGTGGTTCCACGGTGGTTTGAGCTGGGAGTTTAGTCTGAGCTGCCTGGCGGTGAGCGGTTTTTGGCTCGCCCTCACGGTGTTCGGCATGCGCCAGCTCTTCACCACGTACTTCGATCTCTTCTCCCGCCTCAAGGTGCTCCTGCCCATGTGGACAGGGCTCGCACTGGCAGGTCTGGCGGTCTACAGCACCGACTCGCAGTCGATTCTGATCGGCGCGATATGCGAGCTCGTCGCCTGGGGCGGTGTCTATCTGCTCTACCGGCGCAACCGCAAGCAGTATATGACCAAGGGGCACGGTCCGCTGCCCATGGGCACCTGGATCAACCCACCCAAGGAAGTGCTGCGCCCCGGCGACCTCATCCTCACCTCCGGCCGCATCGCCACTCGTCTTCACGAGTCGGTCGGTCACGGCGAAGTGGTGGTCATGCAGGAAGACGGCAAGCTCATGGCCTTCAGCTCCTACATGGAGCACGGCACCGTGTTCAATCCGGTGGAGGTGCTGACCGGTAAGCCGGAGAGCCGCGGACACTACGTCGTCATGCGGCTGGCCAATCCCCTGAGCGCAGAAGAGCTGGAGCTCATGCCCAAGCTCTGCCGCATCATGCTCAAGGAAAACGATCGCTGGCGCGCAGAAGCCCGCGTCACGCGCGACAAGGTGCTGGGTTACCTGCCCCTGCCGCGCGGCATCAAGACCTGGATCAAGAGCAAGCTCACGGTCACAGGCTATGACTGGTTCGGTCTCTTCACTGGCCGCCGTGCTCCCAGCCACTGGACCTGCATCGGCGCCTGCCTGGAGCTGTACAGCCGTCTGGGCGTGAAGACGCACCACTACGGAACCGGTCTGCTCGGTCTCGGTACCGGGCTGCTCGACCCGATCATGCCGGTGCGCTTCCTGTCGGACCCTGCCTTCGTTCTTCTCACCGAGGAGGACAAGAAGGCGTTTCAGGCAACGGCTGCCGGCGCAGGCGAAGTTGCTTCCGCGACCTGAGCAGCGCTCGGTCGTCTACTGAAATGATTGCGCGGGAGCGGATTTTCAAAGGTGTCGACACTGATGAGATCGGCTCCCTGTCGCATTTAGAGGCGTATGCCTGAATCACC
>JADZFV010000306.1 GCA_020854255.1 Candidatus Melainabacteria bacterium
CAATGAAACTGGGCGACGAATTTGTCGAGATCGGTAAGATGAGATCGGCGATCGATGATGTCGCCAAAGCAGGCGGTGTTGTCGACGATGGTGCCAGAGAGGCCTTGAGATTGCGTGAGGCCCGCACGGCCCTCTTCAACAGGGCTAATCCAGGAGCCATGGTTGACGATTTCGACACGGCATTTAACCTGGCCAAGGACGGCGGACAGAGAAGTCGACTGCTAAGTGGACTGAATGATGGCGTAAAGGGAAATCTAGCCGAATTGGCCGTTTCCAGAAAGGCGGATGTTTTCGCCAAGGGAATTGCAGACAGAGGCGGATTGCTCATTAAGGATCCCAAGGTTATTGCCTCTCTCGAATCCAAAGGAATTCAAGTTGCAACAGTAAATGGCGAAAGAGTCGTCCAATTCGGCAACGGCACCGTTGGCGAAGCAAAAGCAATGCTTCAAGAAATAGCGTTCGCCGAACCGCGTGCTTTGGGAGCAAAAAATCTCAAAGGCGTGCAGCCTCTAATAGATGACTTGAATTCGCTGGCTGGAAAAGGTATCGACGATACCGCCAACTTAGCCGATGTTCTCAAGACGGCGAAGATGGACGATAAGGCATTAGTGAACATCATGCGGGCACTGTCCCCCGAGGCTTCAGTTACTGCTACTCAAGCCGTCAAATTCGGCGGTGTCAGTGAAAGGGCGGCCCAGGGCTTGTTGGGCAGATCCTACACCTTCGCCACCGGCAAAATTGGTGCTCCCGCGATCGGTGCTACTTATGGATTTGGCTCAGAAGGTTACGAGGCTGCCACTGGTGGCGAGTTCAGCTTCAAAGATGCCCTGACAAAAACTGCTGTGGTCGGCGGCGGCTTGTATGGTGGAGCCAGAGTAGCCGAGTATGGTTTTGGGGTCTTGAGACCCATGGGGTCCAAGTCATTACAACAAATAAGCAACTCTCGATTTATGGCTGGTGCCGCCGGTGGGGCAACCTTCTATTCGGGAACGCACTACCTGCCTTCCTGGAACCATATGTATGTTGAGGGCAATGTTGATCCGTCAACGGGCAAACCGTACGAGTTCAGCTTCAGCAATGCCATTGTTAAGCCGGCCTGGAAAGACGCTGGAGACAACATCTTTATTAGCTCCTTCCTGCTCGGTGGTTTTGCTGCTAAACCAGGACAAGCTCTCTTGGCTCAAGCGCCGTGGGCGCAGTCCAGAACGTTGATGAAGCCTCTGCAAGGACTGGGCGGTATGTTCACCGGCTCGACCTGGAATTACCTGGGCGCGCGCTCAATGCCGCTGCTGGGCGAAGTCGGACCTGCCCTTTCCACTAACATGGCACTGGGTCAGTTCGAGCTGCTCAACAATTGGTCTAACAGAGGCGCCGGTGTCCAATACACTGATGCCCTCAAGAAGACCGGCGAAGAAATAACCGATGAATCGCCGGAGGCAATCCAAAAACGGATCCAGGCAGCACAACAAGCACAACAGCAACAGCTTCAACAGCAACAGCAGCAACAAAAAGAACAGCCTGCTAAAAAGCAGGTTGAACAGGGCGCTGTCAATCCGCCACGTCAGGAAAACCCTGACTTGACCGGAGGCGTTCAGTAAAAACAGGCATTCTAAATGCGTAGAAGCCTCACTGAGACCTAAAATTGATTGGAGGAGAGCAATCGAAACAGGGTTATATTAGATGTAAGAGTCTTATCCGGAGATTCCCTCAGGGAACCTCTGGATAGCTACTTAAGGGAGACCAGGAGAGCGAATGATTGAGATGGAGATTTAATCCAAAATTTCTGCAGGATGTCCAGAAAAGGCAGTGCCCGTATACATGCAAACAAGCACTTGCGCGCTCACAGAACTACTAGAGATTCGCTCTCTGAATAGAGGTTACTAACAAAATGGCCGGACAAAATCCCTACGAACCATCACTGGCGCCGATTAATACGGCTGAAGCTCGTGTTGAGGGTGAAACTCCAGTTACCGAAGATCAGCAACAGCCGCTGGACTACACTACGGTCATGCGGGCAGGCAATGACGGCACGCAAAATCGTGATGTTCAAACGATCACCGGACGTACTGATATAAGTGATGTTAAAGATCCGGACATCAGCAAAGCTATCACTCTGGCCGACAATGCCAAATCAGCAGCGATGCTCCTTCAAATCAGAGAGAGCAACCAGCCGGAAAATACTCAGATCCAGATACCGGACGCCAACGGTCGTCCTTTTACGACTACGATTGGTCAGCTGAAACAAAAGCTCATCGAGGATCTCTCCAAGAATTCAGATTTCAAAGGTTTTGACGATCCTGCCAAAATCAGAGACTTCATCAGTCAATCGACTGAATCGGCATTGACTATCAGTCAACAAACCAGAGAAAAATACGAAGCGAAATCCAGAGAAAGCGACACCAACGTCAATGCTCGCAACGAATTGGCCAAGCAACTCGGATTCACACCTATTACTCGTGAAATTCCGGACGGCGCCGGCGGCAAGAAAACGATTAGCTCTTACGAAATTACTCGAAAGGATATCGATGCTCGTCTTGCTTCAACTACAGACGCCGCGCAGAAAGCCAATCTTGAAAAACTCAAAGGTCTCTTGACCAATTACGACAGCATTCAAAAAGAACGCAATGCACTTTCAGCTGTAGATGTTACTGCGGCCCAACTGATGATGGGTGGTTTTACTCACAAGACCGGCGAGCAAACTCTGGAAGGCCTTCCTGCCACCAGACAAGAAGTTGTGCGAGCTTATGAATTGATGAACAAGGCGGGCCGCGGCAATTCGCAACTCGAACAAACTCCTCAATTTCAAATGGCCAAAGAGCAATCCAGCGCCATGTACGCCGACATTCAACTGCAGCGCAGCAAAGATGCCGTACTTGCTTTGCAGGAAGCAGACAAATTGAGAGTTGCTGGCAAGCCGACGGAAGCACAGGCCAAATACGAAGAAGCGCTTCAAAAGGTAAAAGGCGTCGACATGGCCACGATTACCACTCAGTGGCAATCGCAGATGAAAGAGTACAACACCGTTCAAGAGAAGCTTACAGCGCTGGGCAATCCTCCTTCCAATCCACAGGAAGCACAACGCCTTACTATGGAGCTGCAACAACGCCAACAGATCGGCCTGCAGCTCGAACAAATCATTCAAGTCGGCAAAGAAGTTAAGACCGAATATGCTCGTTTCCTCAACGAGCAAGGCAAGCCGGGAGAGGCGCTTCCGCTTCTGACCAGCGTTGCTTCTGGAACTCCTCCGGAATTGCTTGCCGGTGATACCAGCTTTACTGAGCAAATGGAAAGGGCACAGAGTCTCGGATCGATCACCAGTGGTGATGCAGAAAAACATCGCGTTCTTTACGAACAAGCAATGGCAGCCAAAGATTGGACTACAGCCGAGCGCGAACTGGGTGCTCTCAAAGCCGCATCAATTAAGGCTTCCGAACAAACTATCCAGAGCGCTAAAGATCGCGTGGCCGTCATGGACAAGAGACAGGCTGAAATTCAAACCGAATTGGCAGACTTGCAGAAAAATACCGGCATGGATTCTGAAGCCAGAGCATTGCGCCAGCAGCAATTGGAAGCTGAAAAGAAAGGCTATGACGCTCTGAAGAAAGGATTGTCCGAAGGTATTCCCGCTGCTGAAAAAGCTGCTCGAGACCATGCTCACCAGCTGCGTTACATGGAAGGCATCATCGCCTATTCCAAAGAAGACAAAGAAACCGCGCACAAAATTTTCAAAGAATTGGAAGCAGAAGCTCCCGAAATAGCAGCTAACAAAGATTACCAATTGGAAGCGTTGCTTGAAGACACTCGCAAAAAAGGCTGGTTGGAACGTCACTGGGACACCATTGTCAGCGTCGGCAAGATCGTCGCCGTGGTCGGAGCAATTGCTGTGGCTGGTGCCGTCACTGGCGGTGTAGGCGCAGTAGCTCTGGCTGGAGCATTAGGAGCCGCAGGTGTATTCACGGTCGGCGCAGTCGGACATGGCGTAGCCCAAGCAAACGAATGGAAGAGCACCGACAATTATCATAACTGGAGACCCGGTCAGGATCTGCTCATGGGTGCTGTCGGCGGAGCCGGCGGTATGGCCGTTCAGCAGTTGTTTGCAGTCGGTGGTCTTGCCGCTGGTGGAACCAGGCTCGCCGGTGTTGGTGCGAAGATGACGGCCGAAGGAACCACTTTCGCCACCAGAGCAGCCGGTGTTGGTCTGCAAGGTGTCGGTCACACTATGAAAGGTGTGCAAGCATTCGGAGGCTTTGCGACATCTAAGATAGGCGCACCTGTGACGGGAGTCGGCTATGGTTTTGGCACCGAAGCCATAGATTATGCCCGTACCGGCGAGTTTAACGTGAACGATGCATTGATCAAGTCGGGCGGTATGACCACCGCATTATATGGCGCAAAGTATTTCGGCGGATTTGGCAACTTCAGAGGTCAACTTGCATACACCGGCGCCATGACCGGCAGTGATGCAGGACAGGGACTGGCTCGCGGCAAATCCCTGGACCAGGTCCTTGCGGCCGCTCCTGGTGATGCACTGCAGAATTTTATAACGGCGGGTGCAATAGGCATGGTCGGTAATGCTAACGCTGCTGCTATAGCAAATCCCGGTCGCTTCTCATTCACTCAAGCAGCGCGTGAAGGCTCAAAACTTCAGTATTCTGTCAATCTTGCCAACGCAAGCGGCGCAAACCTGTTGGCCGAAAGCAGATTGGCATGGGCTACGCTCTCCGGTCCTGCAGCAGAAGGTGCTTTAGCCAAGACGATGCCGACATGGCAAAAAGTCGCCTTGCCTGTAGGTGGAGCAGGTGTTGTTGGTGGTTATACATACCTGGAAAGTTCTAATTATGAAGCCAGTCGCACTGAAAAGCCGTGGGACACTGATAATTCAATGACTCGCATGCAAATGAATAGAAACATGGAATTACTTTCCAGACAGGTCAAGAAGCCAGTAATCAAACAGCCAAACCAGCCATAACTTTATGTAATTGATGCTTGTGAGTGCGCATGTCTTATACTGTTGTGCATGCCGTATCTCTCCGTCATCATTCCGGCTTACAACGAAGAAAAGAGGTTGCCGTCAACGCTCGAGTCGGTGCACAACTTCCTTTCCGAGAGCGATCGGGCTTTTGAAATCATCGTGGTAGACGACGGCAGCAGCGACGGCACTGTGGGAGTTGTCAATAAATTTGCCGCCGATCATTGCGGTGTCAGGCTGTTGACGCACTCGCCCAATCAGGGGAAGGGGTATTCCGTTCGAGAAGGAATGCTGAAAGCAGAGGGCGATTTACTTTTGCTCGATGATGCAGATGGTGCTTCGCCGATAGCAGAACTCATTCGTCTGGAAAATGCCATCAAGAGTGGCGCCGATATAGCGATCGGATCGAGAGCCAAACCGGGCGACGAAACAGTAGTAAACGCTCTGTCGCATCGCAAGCACATCGGCAACACATTCAATATGATTGTGCAATCTTTGCTTTTGAAAGGAATCCAGGATACTCAATGCGGGTTCAAACTCTTTAAACGAGATGTGGCTGTCGATTTGTTTCAAATTGCCAGATTGAATCGTTATGCTTTTGATGTGGAGATTCTCTACCTGGCTAGAAAAAGAGGCTATGAAATTGCCGAAGTCCCCATCAACTGGACAAACGTAGAAGGTTCCAAGATCAACCTGGTTACCGATCCGATGAGCATGCTTTTCGAAATCGGAAAGATTTACAGCGGAAAGATGTGTGGTCGATACGGAAAACTATCGGCTCCCAAAAAGGTCTCTTGAAAGTGACTCATGCAGGTTCTTTTGAATCAGGCAGCGGTGAATGCACAACGGCAGTACAGTTAGTAAAAAGACTGGTCAACCTTATCTCTACGATCTGATCTGTCTTGTTTGCCTGACGATTTTTGTGGTTGCAGTTTTTTTCAGCACGATTTTCTCCGGACAAGACATCTCTCGTATTGGCACTGTAGCTCATCGAGATACGCTCTTCGGGCGACTTGCTAAAGGTTCAGCCGATGCCATGGACACATGCATCTATCAAGAGCATGCGCCCAACTATCTACTTACTGAGAAGATCATCGCGGGTGGTAATCTACCTCTCTGGAATCCGTATCTTGGACTTGGGTGTCCACTCTGGGCCGACTCGCAAGTGCTTGCATTTTCGCCTATCACCTGGCTGCAAGCGCCATTTGCATCGTTGCGTTTGTATAACCTGCTAATGGTTTTTCACATTTGGATCGGCTGTGTAGGTGCTTACATTTTCACCCGGTTGCTTAAAATTTCTCCGCTCGGGTCTCTGCTCAGTTCAATTTCGTATGCTTTTTGTCCTAACCTTCTTTATATGTTTGAGTGGAATCGCTGTCAGAGTGCGTTTTTCCCAATGCCTTTTCTGGGCTTTGCGCTTCTGTGGAGGAGGGAAGATGCCGGCTCGACTGTCGCATGCGCAATTTTGTGCACGGCCATCGTTGTATCCGGACACGTGATACCGACCTTTTTTGCGATCGCCCTGGCCTCGTGCATGTATTTCGCGCTTGTTTGTCTGTTGCCCCAGAATCAGCCGGGCAAGAGTATCAAAACGGCTCTTCCTGGAGCGTTGAAGACCTTTGTTTATACTGGGCTCCTCACTATTTTATTGTCGGCGCCATTTGTTGTGCCGTTTCTTGACACGCTCAGAGCTTCTGACACTTTCAAATCGAGTCAAGGTTATGTTCGCTACATAGTTCATGCTTCAGCGCTCCTACCTTCACTTTTTTTTCCGTTTCATGGAGCGGGAAGCCTTTATCCTGGCGCTGTTTCAATTGTGCTGGCGGTTTCTGCTTTTCTAATTTCGAAAAAAAACCGTGTGTTTGTTGGAATTTTCTCTGTTCTTGCTTTGCTTACTATTTGTATTTTGACAAGACCAGGTCCATTTGATCTCCTGTTTCAACTTCCTTATTTGAGCTGGTTTATGGTCGTCTACGCTCTGCCGGCATTGATTCTGTTTATCGCAGTCCTGGCTGGTTCAGGCTTTGATGCACTGCTGGATGAAGACACGAAGTTACGCTCTGCTTTGGTCATTGCTGTGGCTGCTGTGATTTCGATAAGCATGCCCTTCCTATTTAACACGATGCACCTTTCCGGTGTACAGATGCATTTAAACGATTGGATCACAACCATGACGGTGAACTCGCCTGTGAGAGTCAGAGAGCTGGTGTTACTGGTTCTGACTGTGCTCTCCGTTATAGCGCTATTCAGGCTGACATCTAAAATGAGACACGTTGTCGTTATATGTTTGATTGCTGTGAATGTGGTCAGCTTAGGTTTGATAATCCGCAAATCGTTGCCGGCAAGACCTGCGTTTGCTTATGAAGAATTGGCGCCGCTTGGATTTCTCAAGTCTGAAAGTGGGCGTGTGCTTAGCATGGGCAGGCATGTGTTGGTGCCCAACACCAGTCAGATTTTCTCAATTTCCAATCTCGTTTCTTTCATGCCGACTCACCCGCGCGGAGTAATGGCATATCTGGGCGCTCTTGGGATAACTATCGAAGGAGTCGGGCAATATGCCGAAAAGCCGCTGACAAAGCTAGTGGATGCGGCGTCAGTGAAATATGCAGTAGCCAGTGAACCGGTTCTTTCCACCGATGACAAACTACCTGTCCCTGTTCACCTGGAAAGAGGAATCAGTTTCGGATCGCAAGTGAAACTTCTGGGGTACGCACTTTCGGTCGATGCCGGCAATCTTGATGTGGTTGGCAAACTTGCATGGAAACGAGGGATTTCAGTTGATTCCGCTATGGCCATGTCCAAGTTCCTTTTTTTGCCCATGCTGGTTAAAGAAGACGGTGGGCTACTCTGGATTGGTGACAGGCACAGTTTGGGCGCAAAAAGCGACACGCCAACGTTCCAGAAAGAAACTGTCATAACCGCAGCAATTCCAAAGTCTTTACAGGCTGGTCAAACAGTCTGCTTGATACTACAGGTGGTGGATAGCAGCACCGGTCAATTGGTTGAACCAAAGGATGTTCCGGCTGGCATGCAATTTGAGTCTGTTCCGAAATCGCTTCTATTGAAGAGGTTTGCGGTTCCGGAGCAGGGCTCAGCGCCAGTAAGTTCACAGCGTCATTTTAGACTCGTAAAAGAGACCGCACCGGAAATGGTGCGTGTCTATGAGAACACGGGTTGCTTGCCGCAAGCTTATTTAGTTACCAAAGCCCGCCCAGTAGGCTCCATTGAAGACGCTATTGCGGAAATGCTCAAATCTGACTTCGATCCGCGTAGAGAAGCACTTATCGAGGGAGAGCAGGTTCTCAAAGTTGGAGAAAATACTGCTTCAGAAAATCTGATTGAAGCAAAGGTTTCCCGCCCCAGCGTCAATGAAGTCCTGGCGGAGGTAGAGGCGAGCAAGCCTTCACTCATGGTCTTGACGGATGTCTTTTTCCCAGGCTGGCGCGCTGAAGTCGATGGCAAAAGTGCAGAAATCTACCGAGTAAATGCTGTGTTTCGCGGCGTAATAGTTGAGGCCGGACGGCACGAAGTACGTTTCATTTTCGATCCAATTGATCTCAAAATTGGATTTGCTCTTTTCGTTTTGGGACTGGCAGCAATTGTTTTTCTTTTGCGTTCAGGCAAAAGAAATGTATCTGAGCCTCAGACAAACGGCGAGCTATCTGCCTAAATCGAGCGCAATCGTAGTAAAGAACTTGACTTGCTGCCAAGCTGCCTCGTCAGATGGTTCCCCTATCGGGCTACTGCCGCTAGAATAAAGAAAGGTAATTAAGGTAGCGAGGCGTCCTTCTTTTGTTTTGAATCGGGCTCTGCTCCAAGCGAGTGAACCTCTTACTATGACCGGCTCCGATAACCCGACCACTGAAGAAAGGCTGCAAAGGGCCTTGGCTACCCTCATGGAGATGGTTGGAGAAGACCATCCGCATACCGTGCTGGCGAGAATGAAGTTGGGTGACTATTACTATGAACGCGCCCAGTACACCAAGTGCAAACCTTATTACGTGACCGTCCAGGAAAAACACACCCAGATTTATGGTGCTGACACTATTGAAACAGCGATGGCTACTCACAAACTGGCATTGCTGTTTCACGCCCTGGAGCAATACGATAAGGCAGAGCCCCTATACAATGAGGCTCTTCGTGTTCTGAGAATCGAACGCGGCGACTATCATCAAGACGTATTGGGAGTCTTGAAGGATTTCGCCACAATGCTTCAGATGATGAATCGTGATGAAGAGGCGCAGGAACTCCTCAATTTCGCTCAAGACCACTTATCGGGGCGCTGGAAAACCATACCCTACGAGGCATAGCGGTTAAAGCACCGGGAAATCTTGATTTCAAATTCCTACCGATAGCGGTTGAAATTTAGAAGTTAAACCGTTAACGGTTTAACTTCTAAATCAGTCTTGACCGGACTCTTCTTTCTCAATCAGGGTCAGGATTTCGGTGATTTCGTCGTGGATTTTTCCGTTGGTCGCCAGGATGTGACCTGATGAAAGGTCCAGAGGTCCACCGGACAGGTTTGTCACTTTGCCGCCCGCTTCCTCGACAATCAGGCTGCCGGCGCCAATATCCCAGGGTGCCAGTTTCATTTCCCAGAAGCCGTCCAGGCGCCCTGCGGCAACAAAGCACAGGTCGAGAGCAGCTGAGCCGTCACGCCTGACTCCGTGGGTTTGATCGGTGAGAGTCTTGAATTGCAGGATGTTGGTTCTGGGTGCGCGGGTGGTGTCAGGAGGAAAGCCTGTGGCAAGCAAGCTTGTTTTCAATTCTTTGGAATCGGAGACAAACAGACGTTCATCGTTGAGATAGGCTCCCTGACCTGGTTGTGCTGCAAACAATTCGTCGGTGATTGGATTGTAGACGACACCCAGAATGCGCTTGCCGTCCTCTTCAAGAGCGATTGACACGGAAAAGAAGGGATAGGTGTGGGCGTAATTGGTCGTCCCGTCAAGAGGATCGATGAGCCAGCGGCGGCTGGAAGTTTTTCCTTTGGTAAAGCCGCTTTCTTCGGCGAGCACGTCATCATCAGGAAATTCATTCTTGATGATGGAAAAGATCCTGGCTTCGGAAGCTTTATCGACGTCTGTGACGATGTTGAAGGCTTCTTTATAGTCGATTATTCTGACGTCGCCCAGCCGCTCCTTAAGGATTTTTCCTGCTTCAAGCGCTGCTCTTGTGGCAATTTGTCGTGCGTCTTTCAAAACCAGAGATTCTCTATTGATGTAATGTGGTGCCTGAAACCCGCTAAATGCGCTCACCGCCGCGCAACAGATAGGAACAATTTCAAGCTTAGTTTACTAAAAGTGGCAAGCAGCCGATATAAGAAACATTAACCGGCATCGTCAGCCGCTTGACGATTGTTAAGTGAGCTAATTATGCTGGTAAATCTCGCTTGCGGTAAGGCGTCGAGCCGCCACTTGTCAGTATGAGGTATAGGTAAATGTACATCCAGCA
Organism: Candidatus Melainabacteria bacterium; assembly: GCA_020854255.1. Taxonomy (GTDB): domain Bacteria; phylum Cyanobacteriota; class Vampirovibrionia; order Obscuribacterales; family Obscuribacteraceae; genus QKMZ01. Next base: position 10,424 of record JADZFV010000306.1, read on the forward strand.
CACGATTTCGGCGATTATTATCCTTGATTGAGGCTGGCTGCAGGTTCAAATTTTGACCGCCGCCAGTTGATAATGACTGGCGGTTCGCTTATTCGGACAGGCCAATTTAGACATTCAAAAGACACAGGTAAAGAGACTGCGGAGCATAAACATGAGTGATTACAGCTTGAATCTCCCCCAGACCGATTTTCCGATGAAGGCCAACAGTGCAGTGCGGGAACTCGAGATTCAAAAGCGCTGGGAGGCGGACGATGTTTATGCCAAGGCCATGAATAAGCGCGAAAATAGCGAAAAGTTTGTTTTGCATGACGGACCGCCTTATTTGAGCAGCAACAAAATCCACATCGGCACTGCGCTTAATAAGGTGCTCAAGGATATTGTCTCAAAGTACAAGACCCAGAAGGGTTTTTATTCTCCCTATGTTCCTGGCTATGACAGCCACGGTTTGCCGATCGAGAATGCTGCTCTCAAAGACGTCAAAGGCGGCAGGCATTCGATTACGCCCTTGGAATTGCGCAAGCGTTGCCGTGAATTTGCACTTTCCAATTTGAAAGGACAGGAAGACAATTTCCGCAGACTGGGTGTCTGGGGTGATTGGGCGCATCCATATATAACTCTCGATCAAAAATTTGAAGGCGCTCAAATTCGCGTTTTTGGACAAATGGCTACAAAAGGCTTTCTCTACAAGGGCCTTAAATCAGTGTCATGGTGCCCGACCTGCGAAACAGCTCTGGCCGAAGCGGAAGTCGAATATGCTGACCACAAGTCGCATTCCATTTATGTCAAATTCGAAGTGGCTCCGCAGTCGCGAGAAAGGCTGCCCAAGTTCGTCGATGCAGACGCTCAAGTCAATTTCGTTATCTGGACGACGACTCCCTGGACACTGCCTGCCAACCTCGGTGTGGCATTGCATCCGGATTTCAACTATCATTTCCTGAAGAGCAAAAAGCACGGTGTACTGGTAGTTTCAGAAGGTCTCAAAGACGCGTTCTTGAGCACGACTGCAGTGGGCGATGTCGAGCTGGTCGGCGAAGCTCTGGGCAAAGAATTAGAACTAATTGAGACCAGGCATCCTTTCATCGATCGCGTAAGTCTTGTCGTCCTCGGCGAGCACGTTACAAACGAGACCGGCACCGGCGTAGTGCACACTGCTCCCGGACACGGTCCTGAGGATTTTGAGCTGGGCTCCAGGTACAAGCTGGGCGTGGTCTCTCCTGTCGATGAGCGCGGAATCTTCACTGAAGAAGCTGGATTGTTTAAAGGACAGTTTTACGAAAAAGCTAATCAACCGATCCTCGATCACCTGACAGAACTCGGAAAATTGCTGCATCACAGCACATATAGCCACAGCTATCCGCACTGCTGGCGGTGCAAAAAACCACTCATATTCAGAGCTACAGAGCAATGGTTTGCCTCTGTGGATGGATTCCGCAAAGAGGCTCTGAAGTCCATCGACAGCGTTAAGTGGATTCCGGAATCAGGGCGCAATCGCATTTTCAATATGGTGGAAAACCGTTCTGACTGGTGCATCAGCCGCCAGCGCGCCTGGGGAGTTCCCATTCCCGTTTTCTATTGCGAAAAATGCAGCAAGCCATTAATGACCGCTGAAAGCATCGAAAGGGTGGCTTCCGCCTTTGAAAAATTCGGCTCCGATTCATGGTGGGAAAGTTCACCCCAAGAATTGATAGGCGATCTGAAGTGCCAATGCGGTCATGCCGAATTCCGCAAAGAAACCGACATCATGGATGTGTGGTTCGATTCGGGAACAACCTGGCATGGAGTTCTCGACTTGCGTAAAGAGCAGCTTCGCGGGGCTCCATGCGAGCTCTACCTGGAAGGCTCCGATCAGCACCGTGGATGGTTTCAGTCATCTCTTTTGACTTCCGTTGCTGTCACCGGTCGTGCGCCATATAAAACCGTTCTGACTCACGGGTTTGTTGTCGATGAAACGGGCAGAAAAATGTCCAAATCAATGGGCAATGTAGTCGAGCCTGATGAAGTGATCAAGCAATATGGCGCCGATGTGTTGCGCCTCTGGGTTGCATCGGTCAACTATACCGACGACATCCCGATCGGCAAGAATATGCTGGCTCAACTGGCTGAGGTTTATCGCAAGCTGCGCAATACGGCTCGTTATTTGCTTGGCAATTTGAGCGACTTTAATCCCAAGACGGACAGAGTCGCATACGAAAAGCTGTCGCCAATCGACCAGTTCATCTTGCACAGGCTGAGCAATCTAGTCAAAGAGGTGACCGAAGATTTCGACCGCTTTGAATTCTTCAAGTATTATCAGCTCTTGCAGAATTTCTGTGTTGTCGATCTTTCCAGTTTCTATTTCGATATCGCTAAAGACAGGCTCTATACGGGCGGCAAGACCTCCGGATCCAGACGGGCCGTGCAGACGGTTTTGGAAGAAGTGTTGATCACTCTCGTGCGTATCATCTGCCCTGTCGCTCCGCACCTGGCCGATGACATCTGGCATCATCTTCCCGAGCAAATAAGGAGTTTTGAAGCGCAAGAGGCAAGCGTACTCTTGACTGAGTTTCCTCAGGCTCAGACCCGTTACATTGATGAGACCCTGTCGCAGTTGTTTGAATCCCTGATAGACGTTCGTGAGATCGTCAATAAGGCTCTCGAGCAGGCTCGCGCCGATAAGAAAATCGGCAAATCAACGGAAGCACAAGTAATTATCGCTATCGAGAATGCCGAGCTCAGGTCGAAGGTCGAGTCTCTTGGCTCCGACTTGCCAGGCTTCTTTATTACCTCGCAAGCGACGGTTCTGGAGGAACTGAACGGCAAGGCTCCGGGCGCCAGATTATCGGAAGTAAAAGAAAATGGATTGACCGTACATGTATTTGGAGCGGAGGGCACAAAATGCGCTCGCTGTTGGAAATTCAATACGGAAGTCGGTACCCTCAAGGATAATCCTGACCTTTGCTCCGCTTGCGTGGAAGCGCTCAAGGAAAGCTAGAGTGCGCCGAAATTCCCTGGCTCGGCGTCCGATATTGGTGTCGCCTGGCAAATTCAATATTCAGGCTTGAGGAAAACCTAATTTCTCAAGCCTGCTTGGTTGTGAAATAGGGGTATAAATAAGTCAGTGTCCATATTATTTGTTTTTGTCTCGTGAAGCAGTAAAGTCTTGTCAAAAGACGACATCGAAAGCCAAGTCAAAAAATGCAGAGAGCAACTCAAGGATGCTCAGGATTTCTATTGGCAATCCCGCTTTCAGGAGTCGGAAGCTCTCTACAAAGAGTGCCTTGCCCAGCTGGATCACATCTTTCCAGGCTATAGCCCTGAAACTGCGACTTGTTTGCAAGGTCTGGGTGACACATATTATTTCCAGAGCCGATATTTGGCAGCGCAGGAGCATTACAAACGCTTGCTGTCCATGCGCGAAAGATTAGCTGCCAATGATCCACAGGGTTTGGTCACAGCACTGATCAAAATGGCCAAGACCTCTGAGAAGCTCAACGAGCCTGAAGATGCTTTGCGCCACTACAGGCGGGCGTTGGAGGTGGCACAGGTTTCGCTTTTTATCGGACATCCGATCCTTACCAGTTTGCTCGAGTCTTACCTGGCGTTTTTGAAGCGCTCGCAGGGTGACTCCGGTCTGGCGGTTGATATCGAGAAAAAACTGAAAATGTCGCGCGAGAGATACACCGAAGAAGAACTCTCCAAGATAATGGGCAGTACCGATAAGTCTCATGCCGGGTCGGGGCGCCAATCGTCTCAACCAATGGAACCGCAGGACGACGAGCAGCAAGAAGTGGATGTCGATCACCCGCTTTATGAAGGAAAGAAGCCTGCAAACAATTTGGTGGGCCTGCTATGGATGATTGGCACGATAGTGATTGTGTTGAGTCTTGCCGGAGCCGGCGTTTATTTTGGCGCGTCACTGGGGGAAGCGCCGGAGTATGCTTGTGTGAAAGTCGGACAAAAATTTTCCACCATAGACAGTGACAAGGTGATCGCCGTCCAGACCGACCACATGGTGGACATGACGCTGAATGGCAAAACCAGCAAAGTAAAATTGCGTACTTTGAGTAATCCGGCCAGCGGCCTGATGTTTGCAGTCAGCGATTTTGCAGGTAAGCAGCCTTTGTACGTGCGCACCGGTAATGTCATTGCCGATCCCGCCGGCACTGTTTTGTATGCGACTGAAGCACCGGAGTGGCAGACCATTCAGGCCATGAAGCGCGTGGCTGCGACGATTAAGCTTTACGTCGAGAAAAACCACAGGATGCCCGATCGATTAGAAGAGTTGATTGAGTTTGAAACCAAGCTTGAGTTTGCCAACCCGTTTTCAGGAATGCGCAATTTGCCTGCCGTTTCATCCGGAACATATGGACCGGAGGGGGACGCTGAAAAGATTCAGGAAGCATTGATTAACACGAAACAGCTGGACACCAGAAAGCTCAGTACCAACCTTCTCACCCTTTCCTTGGCGAAGGTGGTGGCACCTGGTGCGGTGCTGTCCATTTGCTTGCAAGGCGATGAAAAGAAGCCGTCTTCCTTCTTTATAGTCGGTGCCGACCGCAACGGTCAGTTGTTCCGGAACTGCACGAATTCAGGGGCGCTTGTTTTGCGAGGTGCTCCGGACGGCAGCTCTCAGTTTGTCTGCCCGCTCGTGCAACAAAAGGACATCCCGAAACAAGACTCGATGATCGTATCGATTCGCTCCAGCAAACGATTTGCCACATTGCTGGGCATGGTAATCGCAGATGTCGCCCTGATTGTACCTATCGTCATCGGCTGGATCGTATTGCAGAATTTCACCGACAACACAATGATCGGCTACGGTACGATGAGCCAGAAAACCAAGAAAATCAAAGGTGCCAGATGGATTTTCTTTCCGTTTGTCATGCTCTATATCGCCTTTACTCTTTTAGTGCTTGGTGAATTTGTAATCGGCGGCGTCATTCCATAGTGAAGACGGGCTCATGCTCCAATGCCTAAGAAAGCGCAAAAGAAGGCTTTAGCAACGGATCTACTTATTTCCTCTCAGGCAGATCCGTCTTTGATCGAGGAGATTTTCACTGCCGCCCATGACCCTGCTCTGTCTTCAGAAACTCGCGCCTTGATGTTTCTCATTTACGGATCGAGTACTGCCAAGTATGCAGCCGGCAAACAGCCTTCTTTCCAGGAGAAGGAAGGCTGGCTGAGGCGAGCCTATTATTTTGGCTTGAAATTTGGCTTGCCGCCACAGCCAATGATGATAGCGCGCCTGCTCGAGTACGAAGATGGGCTCGACCTGGCAGTTGCTTATGTGCGTGAGTGCGATGCTGCACCGGTATTCAAAATCAAGGAACAACTCGGTATCGCGCTGCTTGATAGTGGTATGGATGGGCCAGGCTTGATTTCATTGTGCCGCGCTTTGCACGCCATTGAGCCTCTGTCGGAGCGCCTGCTGGACGCCTCCGAGGAAATTGAGTTGATTCCTCCTCACCTGCGCCATACAGAAGAACCTAAAGCAATCGATGTGAGGCGCGACCAGGTCGAAAGGCTCGCTTCTTTGATCGGCGTATACATGCTGCGCACTCGTTCTACCAAAGTGGTGATTTTGCTCGCCGGTTTCATCAATACCATGCTCGCCACTCAACCATTGACTTCGCACCTGGTGGCAACGATCGAGCGAGCACTGGCCGAATTTCTCAAATTTGACGATCAAATGGTGGCTGATTGCTTGAGAATCGAAATCGATCAAGACCGTGGCAAAGTCACCTCCAATCTAAAGGAAGTAGTGGCCATATTGGAGCGGGCAGGACGACCTTCCTGAGCCTTTCTTCAAGCCTTGCGCTGGCGTACGGTCTCAGCAATCAACGCAATGCCGCCGGTGACAAGAATCATCAGTGTGCTGAGAGCATTGATTTCGGGACTGACTCCGAATTTCACCATGCTGAAAATGCGCAGCGGCAAAGTGGTGCTGCCCACTCCCGCCGTGAACTGAGTAATTACGAAATCGTCCAGGGACAGGACAAAAGCCAACAATGCACCAGCTACGATGCCGGGCGCAAGCAGTGGCAACGTCACCCTGAAAAATGCCATTACAGGCGAGGCGCCAAGGTCCTGTGCGGCCTCCTCCAGGCGTGGATCGAGCCCTTCCATGCGCCCCATTACGGTGAGCGTCACATAGGCGACGCAAAACACTATGTGCGAAACGACTATTGTAGTCAATCCCAGTGGCATGCGGATAGCTGTGAAAAGAATCAGCGCCGCGACCGCCATGGCGATTTCAGGAATGATAATCGGCAATAGCAAAAGACCGCGGTATGCTCCCTTTCCTTTGAAGTGAAGGCGTGTCAACCCGACGGCAGCCATTGTTCCCATGATTGCAGAGATGAGCATCGCCAACACTGCTACTATTAGACTATTCGCCAGTGCCAGTCCGATATCGTCGTTGTGGCAGAGTTTTATGTACCAGTCAAAAGTAAACCCGGTAAATTTCACGGCCAGTCGTGACTGTTCAAAACTGAATGAGACTAAAACCAAAATCGGAATATACATAAAAGCGTATATTCCCAGGGCATAGAGATGCAGCCAGATGGGTTTTGCCAGCATCTCAGGTGAGCTCCTTCAGCTGTGCTTGCATTTCTTTCAATGGCATCATATCGCCTCGTTTTGATGCTACTTCAATTCCCTTCTCGAGTGTTTTAGCCGCTTGTGATTTTTCGTTCAGCCCGGCGAGGGCTCTGGCCAGATCTACATATGCCACAGTATGAGTAGGTTTCACTTCAATTGCCTTTCGCAGATAAGGCAATGCTCTTTCGAATTCTTTAAGCATAACCAGACAATTTCCCATGCCGCTTAGAGCCAGTAAATCTTCCGCGTCGATTTCCAAAACCTGGCGAAACATATCCATGCGCCCTGTCGCTTCTTCCTTGAGGCGCTTACTTTCTTCCTCTTGCTGCCTTTCTCTGGTGGCTTCTTTGGCGGCCATACGCATGCGGATGCTCATTGAAATTGCTTTTTCTTCTTCAGCTTTTTCTATCAATTTTTGTTGCATGTAGAAGACCGAAAGATTGGCGTGAGCCATGACGGAGTTCGCATTTAACTCCACCAGTGTTTTCATAAGAATTACAGCTTCATCAAGTCTGTTTCTTCGTGAAAGAATGACACCCAGTGCCTCATAAGCATCTTCCATGGCGGGCTCCAAAATTAGCGCCTCACGAAGCAAGCTCTCGGCATGTGAAGTCTCATCGTCGTCTTTTTCTCTGGCAAAACAGTCAAGCGCTTCTTCATACAGTTGTCTGGCGCGCTGGCCGGAGTTGGGTGGAGAGATAAGAGGCAGAAGGCTGACTTCAACCTGATACTGTTTGCCGCCGATTGTGACAGCAAGCGTCTTTCCGACTACTCGGTACTCGCGTTTTACATACGCTATGGCGACGTATCTTTTCAACGTCGGCGAATAACAATTCGATTGAATCCAGGCGATCGGCTGTGAATCTAGATGCACTTCCGATTTGAGAGGAAAGGGGGCTTGCGTTTCGCTTTCTTTCGATTCGGCGAAAACCAGCCCGACAAGCCCTTTTGAAGGGGCTCCGTGAGATTTTACGCGGGCCAGCACCTCTTGTCCGAGAAAACATCCTTTGGTGTAACTGACATGGGTATGATCGAGGCCGGTCTCAGGCATCAGAATTTCTTCAGTCAAATCGATTCCAAAAGAAACTAATCCCGCTTCGATGCGGTGAGCGTCAACCGCCTTTTCATCAAGTTCTACCATCTCCAAAGATGCGGCCGCCAGGCGCAGTTTTTCTAAAAATGCTTCTGTTTTTTCGTCCTGCAAAAAGAGAATATAGCCTTCTTCGCCGGTCACAGACCTGGAGAAAACTGTCACTTCGTTTTCGAAAAGGGTCAAATCTATGATAGGAGACGACAGGTCTTTTGCTGTTGTTGCGCCGGCGAACATGAGCAGTCGCCTTGCTCTTGGACCTTGAATGGCAAAGAAAATGCCGTCTTGTTTTTCAAAGTCGACTTTGTCGGCGAATTTAAATGTGTCCAATTGATTGATCACGCAATCGCATTGATCCCGCGGCGTAAGGAGCAAATATTTTTCGTTGTGCCTGTAGATATCAAAGAGAGCAATTACGTGCGCCTTGCGGTCTAGAAGCGCGCTCATTTGACCGTCCTCAGGCTTCAGACCTTTCACGTCGCTGGTCGTTTGAGCGTGCAAAAAGCGTTCGGCGTCTTTTCCTGTCACCTGGACGACTGCGTAATCCGGCAGTGCAAAAATTGCACCTCTGGTTCTCAGGCTGCCTTTGTCTTTGACAATTATTTCTTTTACGGTCACTGGATCTTTCATATTACTCGCTAGCTTCTGGATTTTCCGGTCAAGAGCAAAATTCAAACCGAGATTGATAAGCATAAGGCAACGAGACTTGCTTTGGCAAAACGGAAAGCAAAAGTCCGGCCTTCTCTAATGATCGAAGACCGGAGCGAATAGTTTTTAGGTGAAACGCTGGCTCTAAACGCTGAATGAGGAGCCGCAGCCGCAGCTGCCCTTGGCTTGCGGATTCTTGATCACAAAGCCGCGACCTTCAAGCCCGCTTTGATAGTCGAGAACTGTTCCTTTCAGGTAAATGGAGCTCTTCGGATCGACGAAGACTTTTATCCCGTGCATTTCTATTACGTTGTCTTTCTCGGCCGGATTGTCAAAGCTCATGCCATAGGACATCCCGGAGCAGCCTCCGCCTCGGATCTCGAGTCTGAGACCAGAATTGCCAGGCTCTTTTTCCAGGAGGTTTTTGACTTCCTGCGCAGCTGCCTCGGTGATTGTCACAATAGCAGGAGCCGTCGCTGTTTGTTCTGTCATAGTCAGATTCCTCAAGAGTTTATCTAATTTTGGAAGCGTCCTTCTTTGTAAGAACGTCCATCTCTTCTAAGCAGCGGCGAAAAAGGCCGCTTTCGTAAACTTATCACATGACAACGCAAAATTACCGTCAGGTAACGATATCTTAGGGTTGTGGCAGATAAGTTATTGGAAATTGTCGAACATGATTTGCCCCAGTTCGCCAATGCATTGGAATGATTCTTTGACTACATCTATATCCAGGCTATTGAAATTTTGCGGCACAGACAGTGAAATGCCGGCGTCGGTGCGTACTACAAGCTCGCTGAACTTGGCGTAATGCTCCAGTTTGAGCACCTTTTCCAGGACACCAGGAAAGTGCACGAAACGCTCAGCCAGATCGCGGGTGTTGTAGGCGACCAGGAAATTCGATTTGATGCGCGGTTCGTCTATCGGTTGGCCTTTCGATTCCAGCAAAAGCAGGCGTGCGAAAAACGAGTAAATCCCGCGTGTCATGCGGGGATAGAAAGTCATGTTGAGGGCGTCCGCCTCGACTGGTTTGTAACCTTCGCCCGGGTCGCCTATTTCCAGAAAGAATGTTGCGCCAAACGGCCAACCTGCTCTAAAAGCTTCAAGTGTGACTGGAAAGCCCAGTAAAGTGCCCTTTATGCAGACTTCGACGCGATCGGAATCATCGACGACGCGCCCCTCGATATGCTTGGCGATTGCCTCCAATTTCCACGCTTCAACGCCCATTTAACTTTCCCAAAACTCTATTTCCAAGCATCCGTGCCGGTTTCAGAATTGCCGTCGGCAGAGTGGTTCGAGCCCGGGCTTGGCTTTAAATCCTGGCTGGCACCGGGTGGCTGCACGAACATTTCCACCTTTTTTTCTTCCTTAGCTTTGCGCCGAAATAGAGGGAAGCGCGGTCTTTCTTTTGGTGTTGCGTCGTCTGGAGAGACTTTTGGAGGAGTCTTTTCGGGCGGCGATTTCTTCTCAACTGCTGCCACGGCACCGTCACCGGAAGAGGTTTTTTTTGCCCCGGTTGTGGTTTCTCTGGAAGGAGGCACGATAGTCATCTCGACTTCTTTGCTGCCGATTTCACGTGTAAACTCAGTCTCTTGTTCTTTGAGCATCTTTTGCGCATCTCGTTGGAAATCAGCATTGGGAGACAGTTCTACGGATTTCTTCAAGAAGACATTGGCTTGAGCTGTGTGTTTGGATTTATGCAAAATCCCGCCAATTCTGTAATATGCATCAGCCATTTTCGGATTGGCATTGATTGCCTTCATATATTCGGCAAGCGCCGCTTTATCGTCTTTTTCACTCTCCAGGGCGTTGCCCATGTTGTAGTAAGCAGAGGCGAAATTAGGATCGATTTCAATCGCCTTTGCCCATTTGTCTTTTGCCTCTGCAGCCTGACCACGCGCGTAGAGGGCGTTGCCCAGACCGTTTAAGGTGGTAGGTCTGTCAGGCTTTAAAGCCAGTGCTTTATTGAACGCTTCCGCCGCCTTTGCATAACTCTTCTGGGCAAGGTAAACGGCACCCAGATTGCTGTAGGCTTCAGCCAGGCGTCCATCCGCCTCGATTGCAGCTTTGTACTCCTGCACCGCCTGATTTAGTGAACCGTTTTGATGGAATTCGACGCCGCGATTGTAGTGTTTGACTGCTTCGTCGGCATATCCCTTCTTTTTGGGCTTTTCGGAGGCATCGCCTTGGCCTTCAGCGGCGGACAGAGCGTAGAGCCCGGCAAATGTGCCGGCTTGAGCCGGCAAGCAAGCAGCCGAAAGCAGACCCGACAAGCAAGAAATAAGTAAAACTATTTCAGGTACTGGTTTACGATGAGCCGTCACAGCGATTTAAGTTCCGGTTAACCATTCAATTTGGTCTGTTTACGCCCTTAGAAAGGCACTGGGTTCATATTATATCCTCAATGGCAAAAGCAAACCCGCTGCCTGTGGAAGCTTGATAAGGTTTGAAAGAAACGCTGAAACATTGGCGTCGGCCAGAGCCCTTACTCAATGCTGCAATCAGGCATTCCAGCCAGTCTTGTGATTGAAAGGTTGCGTTGTCAAGGAGAACTCTCCTTTCTATCTGATAGTGTTTTGACCAGTGCTCTCAGACCCCAAAAATACGATTCGGCACCAAATCCGGTGATGACACCAATGGCAATATCAGACAAATATGTTTTGTGCCTGAATTCTTCGCGCGCATAGATGTTTGAAAGATGCACTTCTACAAAGGGCAGCGAGACGCCGAGAATGGCGTCTCTCAGAGCGATTGAAGTGTGTCCGAAGGCGGCAGGATTGACAAGCAATCCGTCTGTCTTTGCCCGTCCGGCTTTATGTATTTCTTCGATTAGAACAGCCTCGCTGTTCGATTGCACAGAGGTGAGGCTGACTGAAAGTTCATTTGCAATTGTCTCCAGACCTTTATTGATATCGGCAAGCGTGGCTGTGCCATAAACGGCTCTCTCGCGCGTGCCGAGCAGGTTTAGATTGGGGCCGTGAAGTACGAGAACTTTCAACTTGAACCTGGATTAGTCAGTCAAATCTTCGTCCATGCCATCAAGCGAGCACAGTGAGGCGTTCAAGAACGGATCGTTGCGCTGCAAAATTTGCTCTGAGCGAATCAATCCGATGATTTGCGCCAAAAGATCGCGAGCCAGTAGTTGTTCGCCGCCGTGCTCAACAGCCCTGGGAACAGTGAACATGGTGGCGGCCAGAAGCATGCGCGCTTCCACCGGACCGACATCTTGAGATTGCAAAATCTCAGATAAAAGCTGCGGTTCTACTTTGTTCTCGAAAACAATCGCCTTGCAATAAGTCAAAATCGACGGCTTCAAGCCCTTGCTGCGGTCGCCCGGAAGTGATGCGGCGGCTCGGATCAGATTGACTTTATTGGAAACATCGCCGAGTGATTCAGCGCTGTCCACCAGGTTGCGGACCTGGTTTGCTTTGGTATTGAATTGGCGCCTCAGCTCATTTTCGGCAACCTGAGCAACCGGCTTGGTGGCGTTGTCATAGCGTTTGTCGTAGAAATCCTGGACTTGCTGACGTTTTAACTCGACGCCGTATGGCATCAGTTCGATAAAAATCGACTCCAGCCCTTCCAGCTGAGATTGCAAGTACATCAATTCGTCCTGGGATACTGCGGGCAAAACTATACTCCTCAAAGATCCTGCACTTGACAAAAAACAAGCCGCGCAGGAATAACACCCATAATATTAGATCCTATTGCCCTGACTTTGGCACGTATCAATCAATAAAGTCATCTCTTTCTTGTCTCGTCTGACTTGATCATCCTTTGCAAAATTCTTTCTGCTACCTCAGCGGTGGAAAAACCGTCTGTTTGGACCGTCAGCCCGGCTCTTTCATAAACTTGCGCACGTTCGCTCTCAAGAGTTGAAAGGCGTTTTCTTAATACATGTTCATCAGAATTGTCCGAGTCTTCGGGGTTGCTTTTGAGAAGCGGCCTGTCATGAGTTGCCGCCAGCCTTTTTACCAGTTCCTCTATTTCGGTTTTCAGGTAGACGACCTGGCCGAGCTTAAGCAGGATATCCATATTGCCGGGCGTCATGGGCAGCCCGCCCCCGCAACTAAGTACGAACGCGCCGGTTTTAAAGTCGTCCAAAATACGGCTTTCCAATTCTCTGAATCGGTTTTCTCCATCTTCTGCAAAAATGCGGCTGACTGTGCGGTTTTCCTTCGCTTCAACGAGCCTGTCTGAATCGAAAAAGGAGAGATTCAACAAGCGGGCCAGAATCTCGCCAACGCTAGTCTTGCCTGCGCCAGGCAAGCCGATGAGAACAATTGGCTTGACCTCAGGGGGTCTATTCATGCCCACTTGTCGACCTATCCTGCACGCGCAGAACTTGCCAAATTTGTAGAATTGATCCGCTTGTATGCGGAATCAATTTTGTTGTGCGCGTCGATCAAATTAGGATCCAGTTGCAGAGCGCGTTTGAATTCACCAATCGAGTGCGGATAATCCTTCAAGTTGTAATAGGCCAGACCCAGCCCATAGTGCGCGCTCGGCATATCAGGCGCAAGCATGATCGCTTTCTGGAAATTGAACACAGCTGCGTGATGTTCACCCTTAAGCGCATGCATCGTGCCTAAGTTATTGCGCAAAATTGAATTGTTGGGATGGTGTTTGACGGCGCGCTCAAGAATTTCCATGGCGCCGTCATGGTCTCCTTGAGAGCTGAGCATGCTTGAGAGATGCCCGGCAGCTTCGAGATTGCGGGGCTCCAGAAGCAGTGCTTTTTCAAATTCCAATCTGGCTTTTCCGGTGTCGCCCAGTGACGTATAAGTAAGAGCCAGGCTGGTATGTGAAACGGTGTCCTTTTCATCGAGACGCACGGCTTCTTTGAGTTCTCTTTCGGCCAGCACGAGATCTCCTGCGTGAGCGGCGACGATACCCAGTTGTTGATGTGCTATCGCTATGCCCGGATCCTTTTGAACGATGGCGTTGTACTCGCTGACTGCCTCGGGTAATCGTCGTGATTGCATGAGAGCCTGAGCGCGGGCCAGGGACAAAAGTGTATCTGCAGACATACGTGTTCCGCTTGCCTGTCCGAGAGCTGCTCCCGGTGTCGATATTTTTGCCGGTGCAGACGGTTTGCTGAGCTCTTGTCCGACTGATATGTCGTGGTTCAATTCATCGAGTTGTGCCACCACTTTGTCGTGTTGACCGAGACTCTCGAACATGCGAGCCAGGTTGCCGTGGGCGGCCGATAGTTCCACATTCACTTTCGAACAGGCCAAAACAGCCGTTGTTGCACCTTTAAGATCGCCAAATTGCCTGAGTTTTTGACCTTCTAAAGTCTTTTCAGCAATTTTCTCTCTGCCTATAGCTACAACCCGGCGGAAGTGACTGATCGCCGTTTCGAAATCGCCCGATTCGGCGTAAATAAGTCCGATCTGGTTGTGCAGGGAAGGATTGTCCGGGTCGGTTTCCAGAGCCTTCAATAGCTCGCGGGCGGCTCCATCCAGCAATTTGACCTGGTCCCTTTTCTCGCGCACGTTTTTTGATGCTGATAATACTCCGCCACGGGCAGTTGACGGGGCTTTATTGATGATGCCCAGGATTTTCTGCTGCCATTCGTCTATTCTCGGCAGGTTGGGTCCGGGCACGCCGAGAAAGGTCAAAGGCAAAACGGGCAGGGTTACCAGACCCACTGCGGCAAAGAAAACAAAAACAAGCCGACCTCTACCGCGCCTTTCTTTAGGCTGGTTGAAGGTCGCTTCGTTAGTTTGATTTGTCCTTGCTGATTCCAAAATCAGTTGCACCACGCCAGATGCGAAAACTTGAGGAATTTAACTTTTCGGAACTTTTAGGGACCGAATTTTTGGGAGATGGATATATATGCGCTCG
>JADZFV010000307.1 GCA_020854255.1 Candidatus Melainabacteria bacterium
GAGCCCGAGGGCAAGCCAGTCGGCAAGCTTCGCCCTGCCCACCCGGAAGACCAGCTCGGCCTGACGGACGGTCTCGGCGATCCCGAGGCTGACGGCGGCATGTGCATGGAAGATGAAAATGGTGCTTACACTTGCATCATCGTCCCCTCGCACAAAGACCTGGCTTCCTCGCTCCTCAAGGGTGCTCGGCGCATGCTCGGGTTCTCCGACAAGGCGCTCGGCAATGCCGAAGCGAAGTTGCCCAAGAAGGGCGATTCGACCAACTCGGACGGCAAGTCCGACAAGAAGTAACCGGCTCGCACCGGAGCACGGGCGGCAACCAATTACCTCAGCCGCAGGTCCTGGCACCTCAGCTAAGACGGTTGTACGCCCGGCTGGCGTTGGAAGCTGAGCGGTCCTTGCTCGTCGGACACCTCCTTCCTGCGCCCTACACCCGCTCGCGCATAGGGGCGACCTTGTGCGTCGGCTTGTGAGCATCGTCCATGACCGGACTTCATGCTCGCTTGAGACGAAACAAACCTGTTGGAGCCCGAAGGGAGGACGCCTGAAAGGTCTCCCCTCTTCGGGTTTCTTCTTCTTTTTTTTGGCCCAAAAAATAGGAGAGACAGAGATGGATACGGCAAAATCGTCATCAGATCAGGTGACGCTCTTTATCGGGACGTACGGCTACGGAGTCACTCAGGACTTTGTGGCCAAGCGTTCTGAGCACCTGCGCGATAGTTTTCGCGCCATCTTTTTCGACAATCCCTTTATCCAGATCGCGGGCGCCCCCAGCGGTTTTGTGATGGGATACGAAGACTGGGCACACGCTCGCCACGTCACCAATCTCAACGGTTGCAAACGCCACCTGATCGCCTTGCTCAAGGTGGAGTTGGATGCCGATGCGCTCGAGCGTCTTCAGGCGGAAGGCGCGATCAAAAATGTTGCCGCTTCGCCCAAGCAGATCTGGCAGGTTATTGCCGCCAAGCTCTTGAAAGTGCCCGACGCGCAAGTCACTTTTACCGTCCTGGCGCCAACCGCATTCCCGGCTGTGAGCCTCGATGGATTCGAGCTTCCTGAGGCTTTGCTTTCCGAATTGAAAGCGGCGCGAACCGACTGCATGCAGTCGCTTTTCGTTTCTATGGCAGCCTACGGAAAAAACTACAAGAAGCTTCTGGCGGCGCATCAAGTCGACTTCGACGAATTGTTCGCCAGGCTTGGTGCCCGAGCCCGCGAGCTGCCAGCCGAAGAGCGTGAGCGCCTTGTCGAGCTGGTCTAGCTAGCGTTTTCGTTCCAAAGCGAAAGCGGTCCGAAAGGCGGCATTGCCTTGCCACAGGTAGTGGCAAGGCAAGCACCGCCTTTCTTTTTCCATGGAGTGAAAACTAAAACATATAGTAAAAATACTTGAACCCCACAATTCGCGCGGTGTGGGTGGTTTGCGTGTAAATACTAAATCAAATAGTATAAACAAGAGAAAAAAAGACAAGGCAGTAGTAATGGCGTATGTTCGGGGTCAGCCGAACACACGCTTTCCTACTGCCCTGTCAGAGCGATTGAGGGGGTTGAACCTCTGGTCAGTCTTTCGACATGTTGCCGTCTGTACAATCATCCCATTCGCTCGAGCTGCTCATCCATCAGGCTTTCGTCCGCGATGAGAACTTGAATCCCTCGATCTTCATCGGCGGAACGACCGCCGGGAAGGTCTCTTCGCCCGCCGCCAAAGCCGGTTGCCCGATTTCGACGACGTTCTTGAGCATCTCGATTACCGACTGGTTGAAGCGCAGGTTTTTGATGCCGCGCGTCACCTTGCCGTTCTCGACCAAGAACGTGCCATCACGAGTCATGCCCGTGAGCAGCTTGGTGTTGGGATCGACGTCACGCACATACCAGACGCGGGTCAGAAGAATGCCCCGCTTGGTCGATGCGATCATCTCCTCCAGAGACGATTCACCGCCTGACACGACGATGTTCATCGGGAATTCGCCTTCCGCTGCCGAGGGCGCGGCGCCATGACCGGTCGGGCTGCCTCCCAGGTACTTCACGGACCGGCGGCTCTTGACCGGAGTCTTGAGCACGCCGTCTTTGACGATGGTCACGGTCTTGCGATTCATGCCTTCGTCATCGAAGAGGAAGCCCGTCTGCAAGGGGTGATTGGCGTCATCGGTGATGGTGATGTTGTCACCGAGCACAGACTTGCCGATCTTCTTGAGGAAGGACGACGTTTCGTACCAGTGCTCCGTGCCCGTGAAGTCGTCGTAGAGGAAGCAGACCAAATCAAGAACCGCGGACGGCTCCAGAATGACTGTGTACTCCCCAGGGCGCACGTACACGGGATTGCGGCTCTTGCGAGCGCGCGAAGCAGCGCCTTCGGCCAGCGCCACCGGGTCAACCGCATCGAGGCTGCAGCCGAAGCCCTTCTGCCAGCCGGACGAAGAGGCCGAGAGCATCGTGATCGAGCACTCGACATTAGTCTGCTGATCGAAGCGGAAGAGCCCTGCGGAATTGCCAATCGCGTAAGTGTTCAGATAGGTTGCGAAGATGCCGGCCGCACTGAAACGCCCGCGCCTTGCCACTCCAACGACGGACTTCACCCTGGCCAGCCTCTCGTCCGGTCCCAGCGCAGCGATGCGCGGGTCGTAGCGAGAAAACTTCGGGGTGACGTCCTCGGTGAGGTTGCACGGTTTGAGAACTTTCAGCGTGGTCGAGTCATGCGGCAACGCAGAGGCGATTTCGATCGCCTTGTCCACCGCGCGCTTGATCGCCCTGGTCGATGTGTTGTCGGTCGAGTAGAACGAGGTGCGACCCCTGGCGTTGATGGTGATCGTCACCGTGATGGTGGACGTGTCAACGTTCTGGGTCATCTCGTTGTTGGCGAACCGCGAGGTGGCCTGATCCTGTTCGAAGATCGTCACCAGCATGTCGGTCACACGGTCACCCGCGTGCGCGATAGCGAGGTCGATGATCTTTTTGCACTTTGCTTCGGTGATCATTTGGAACCTCCCGCGCAGTGGCGATGGTGTCGCGCCAGCTTCGCATGATGATGACCGGAACGGGACTTGCTGTGGGCGCCGCCTTTCGGCTTGTCCTCAGCAGGCTTGGCCACTCCGACCTTGGTGTTCTTGAACCGCGCCGGCGCCGCACCATGACCGGTGCCGATCGCCTGGCAGGGCTGACCCTTGGCACATGTCGGGATGCCCCAGAACACGTGCTCGGACGGACCGCAGATGGCGTCGCAGCTGTTCCAGAAGTTGGTGGTGATGCCCCAGTAGCTCGGGTTGCGCACCGGCTCTGAGAGCTTGCCGTTCTTGATCAACCAGCCGATTTCCGTGCCGAACTGGAAGTTGTGGCGACGGTCGTCGATCGACCAGGAATAGTTGCTGTCGAGCAGAATGCCCTTCTTGGTGTCGGCTACCAGGTCCGCAAGCGTCCCTGCATCACCCGGCTCCAGTGAGACATTGGTCATGCGAACCAGGGGCGTGAAGCCGGGTCCGGTTGCCCGCATCATTCCGCCCGAACGCGGCAAGCCGAGTTCGTGAGCGGTTTCACGCGAGGTCAGGTAGCCGACGAACAGGCCGTTCTTGACCAGCTCCACCCTTTGACCCGACACACCATCGTCGTCGTAGGCGAAGGTGCCGAGCGCATTGGGAACCGTCGCGTCAGCCGTGAGGTTGACGATCTTCGAGCCGTACTGCAGCACGTTGAGATTGTCCGGCGTCAGGAAGCTGGCACCGGCATAGTTCTCTTCCTCACCGAAGACACGGTCCAGCTCGGTCGGGTGACCGGTGGATTCGTGGATCTGCAGCGCCAGCTGCGAGGCGCCCAGAATCACGTCGGTGACCATCTCCGGGCACTGACGTGCCTTGGAGACCATGACTGCTTCCTCGGCGACGCGCTGTGCATTGCCCAGGAGATCCCAGCGTTTGACCATTTCCCACCCGGCCGACTCGTACTGACCGCCGAAGGAGTTGGGCCACGAGCGCACGTAGTGTTCGTCCACGCCCGCCTGCGCGTCGATGCCGCAGCCGGAGGTGAGGAAGGTCTGCAGGATGTCTGAGCCCTCGGTGGAGACGAACAGCTTCTTCTCGCGAGTGAAAGTGAGAAGTCCCGACGTCTGCTTCACGCCGCGCGTCTTGCGCATGAGCTTCTCGGCTTCCAGAAGCAGACTGACCTTGTCGTTGGTGGAGATTTTGAACGGGTCGATGTTAAAGGGCGACTGCCAGACGGCCTGGTGAGGCTTCTCCGGCGCCAGCTTGACGCGCCCGTTCAGAAGGCGAGAGCTGGCTTTGGCTGCCTCGACCGCCTTGGTGACGGCAAAGACGATGCCCTGAGCTGTGAGGTGACGCGCCGTGGCAAAGCCCCAGCCGCCCCGCACCATGACACGGATTCCGAGCCCGATGTTTTCGTTCTCTGCTGCATAGACCACAAACAGGTCACGAGTTTCGACAGTCTCGGAGACCGTCTTAATCAAACGCGCGTCGGCGTAGCTAGCCCCGAGGCTTTTGGCTACATCGAGCGCGTAAAGCGCCAGTTGTTTGTTCATATGTGGCTCCCATGCGCTCGCGCGCACGATTGGCTAGGACTACCGCTGCCGCTTTGACAGCCGGTACTCCCGGGTAGTGAGAGATGAGAGGTGTATGGTGCCGTCAAGGCGAGCACAGGCTCGCCTAGCATCACACCTGACTGACGGATGATGGCAGTGGGCCCAGAGCAAGCACGCATGCTCTGGCACCACCGCATCTCCGCGTTGGATCGCGCGCGCGATCCAGATTGCTGAATCAGATGGACGGCCAGGTGGTTCAGGAGGCGGAAGCCAACACGGGATACCCGTAGTCGAACTTTTCTCCTGCCTTCCTAGCTTTATCGGCCTTATCCCTCATCTTCTGCGCGAAGCAGTCGAATCGAGATGAAAGTCGGTCTTGGTCCTTGTCGTTTGCAACTTCAGCCGCAACCAGCACATCGCCCTTGATGGCAAGGACAACATGCTCTTTCGGCAAACCGGCAATGGCGCCAGCTGCGATGAGCGGGGGATTTCCCGCGCCACCACCGCTGATGCCTACTGCAGGAACGCCGGCTTGAGTCAGGGCCGCAACAATCGGTCCACCGCTATCAACGGGTCCGATCAGTCCGCCATCCACGAGCGCCAGCGCGAAGTCGCTGTAGACAACCTCGATCAATCGGCCGGTGTCACCATCCCACTGATCGGTCAGCGGTGTGGCGTCCTTGCCGGCGAGGATTCCCTTCAGCCGATCGGCACCGACGGATTCGGCGCCGATAATCCAGGTCACTTCGTGACCGCGGGCTTCCAATTGCTGTCGCATTGGATCAGCGAAGCCCGCCATGTCTTCAATCAGGAGAATTTTCATTGGCTCTCCCTTTCTGTTACAGGGGGGCGTTGCGGAAAGCATCGGCGGGCGGCCCTACTGCATGTGGCCCGTCGACTGACTCAAGCGCGGCGTTGCGCATTGAGCTTTCCTGGACTAGGCAGGCAGATCCGCAAACGCCGACTGGAAAGGCTTGATGCCTTCCATGCCGCTTTCGGAATCGCCGACGTAGTCGAGGAACATCTGGTGAGCCGGGTCCCCCGAGTGAGCGCGCTCTCTGCGGCTGTAATCGATGGGGTCGGTCTCCAGGCGAATCTCGACGCGCTGAGCGCGGGAGAATCTGTCACACAGGAAAGCGGTGATCTTGTCGACCAACGCAAACCTGGTTTCGGCCGGTTCGACAGCGCTGAACGACAGCGGCTGCCCGGCCATAAAATCGAAATCGTTCGTGTGCGCCCAGATACGTTCGGGCTTTTGTACCCTGTCGTACTCGCCAGCGGCTAAGCGGTCGCACATGATCCATTCGAAGTTGTTGTACTGTTTGTCCGGGTCCGTGAAGCGCACCCGAGCGGTGCTCACATCGGACGCGCCGGCAGCACCGACAACAGCCTCGACGACTGAGCGGATGAAAGCGGCGACCTTCGCGGATGAGACAGTGTTCTCTTGCATGGTTCACTCCTTGCATTCACATCGAACCTGGCTGGAAGAAAAGACACAGCAAACATTTGCCGCGCCTGAAGTCCTGAGAGCCTCCACGTGTTGCAATCGCAAAACTCAATATAAAAGCGCATTGCGCGCGTTTCAATCCAGAGAGAAGCTCGCTTCCGCGCTCGGTAGAGCCAGTAAGAGAAGCTTCAAGATGCCGATGGGTGTTGAGTCTGGAGAGCCTTTTTTGTGGAGAGTAAAGAAAGAGATTTAATTGCACCCTACTCTTCGCCTGTGGCGCTTGCAACGCTCAGAATGCTTGAGATTAGTCGCGTCTAAGCGATGTGGAAATAGCGAAACCTTGTCAACCATGACGGCAAGAGCCTTTATGGCTTGCCAAGCTCCGAAAGTCTTTATGCTGCGCACCTTGGAAGACTCTAAACAAACGATTAATACTTTGCGCAGGCTCCGCTAATAACTGGTTGACAGCCTAAGCTTTAGACTTCTGTTTCTCCTGTCATAGCTTCGTCAGCTCAAATCTGATTTCAAGAAGTGTAATCA
>JADZFV010000308.1 GCA_020854255.1 Candidatus Melainabacteria bacterium
ACAAACTTCCCGGTGAAGGCAAACGTATTTTTAGAATGGCGCCCCTTCATCACCATTTCGAAGCCGTAATGGCAGAACGCAATACTGGTGAGGCTTCTGTCGTTTCGATGTTCTGGCTTGCCCAGGCCCTATTGTGCGCGGCGATACTCTCTGCCTTCTTCCTCGCCGGTGCGAAATTGCATTGAAGCGGAAGGATTGCGATTTTTTGGAAGCGAATTGTTGTTCGCCTGTATCTCGGCTGTATGTTTTTTTTCGCGCTTTCAACAATCGCTCAATCAAGTGATGAGCGTTCTCGGGATTGTCGCACAGGCAGTCAGGCTTACCCATTCACTGCTTTCTGTGAAAAAGCTGGTTGAGCCGGGACTGGACTGGATTTGGTTCCATCGCGGATTCTGTCTAGCCGCCGGTGATCAGTGACCCGGGATGATTCTTCTGAATTTCGGCGATTTCTTTGGTGGTCAGTTTTGTGCAGCGATCGGCGTCGACTCTGGCCAGAGCCCGGATACGCATGATCGAGTCCAGCCCGGTCTTGGTGATGGCAGTTCCGCATGCTTTCACGTAGTGCAGACCTTTCATTTGCGACAGCGACTTGCAGCCGGTATCAGTAATTCTCGTGTCGCTGATATCGAGACTTTCCAATTTTGCAAACGTGCTGATTGTTTTCAATCCGACGTCTCCGACCTCGGTGTTGGCAATATAAAGTTCGGTCAATGCCGGTGCTTGCGCAAGTGATACCAGGGCCAGATCGCTGATATCAGTTTTGCCGAGATTCAAAATCGAAAGAAAGGGAGCGCCTTTAAAACTGGCTGTAGCTTTGCTGGTGATTTTCGTATCGCTTAAGTCCAGAGTGCGCAAACGCAGACCCTTGAGGGCTTGCACGCCTTTGTCGGTGATCGCTGTGGATGCCAGAGAGAGCTCTCTCAAGTTCTTCAACTTTTGCAATGCGATCAAACCATTGTCGGTTATTTTGGTATTCGAAAGATTCAGTGATACCAAACTCGATGCACTCATCAGTTTGGCAATGGTGGCGTCGCTTACCCTGGTGCCGCTCACATCCAGCCCGATCAGGAAGCGGAATGAAGGCACTGAGTCGAAAGTGGCGCCTGAGATTTCGGTGTTGTCCCTGAGGGACAGGGTATCGAGAGCATTGAATGAAGAAAGCTGTTTAAGTCCATCCTCGGTAATTTTTGTTTTGTTGAGATTCAATCCCTTCAATGTGCGCAGACTGGCCAGGCTGGACAAGCCCTTGTCGGTTACGACTGTGTCGTTGAGCGAGATCACTTTCAGAGTTTCGATTTTTCCCAGTGAAGCAAGACCTTTGTCTGTCACGTCTGTCCTGGTCAAATCAATTTGCGCAAGCTTCAAACCTGAAAGTTTGGTCAACAGCTCGTCGCCGGTTTTGGTTCCGGTTAGAATCAGATCGCGCAAGCCGGTCATTTTGCCTAAGGCGCTGCCTTCCAGATCGGAGATATTGCTGCCCGAAAGGATGAGAGTTTTCAACCCGGTCTCACGAGACATCAGGTTGACGTCTTTGAGCGAGAGCACGCGCCCGGAAAGGTTGAGAACCCCCGTCTTTTTCGATGCCTCAATGAGCTTATCAATCGGGTCTTCCTTGGGTTCGATCTTGGCGCCAGTCAGTCCGCTGGCCGGCAAGATTGATGGTTTTGCTCCCTGTCCGGCGGCAGCCGGTTGCGTGGAAAAGCCGGCAATGGCGACCGAGAGTGGCACCAGAAGACATGCTGTGACTCGCTTGAACATATACAACACCTTCCCCGTGCAGGGGCGAAGCCGTGACCATAGGCGAGAAAGCTTACTTCTAAAGGTTTTTTTTTGCCAGTGCTCTTGTCTAAGGGCGCTGTCACCGCCTCCGCTTAACCAAGATCGGGATCTCAAGAATATACTCTTGAGGATAAGAAAGTGAAATTTATACGTGGCATCGAAAGTTACACAGCTGGTTAAGGATCTCGTCTCTCAGCAGCGCTGGGAGGAGGCTTATTCCGTGCTTTCGCGTTTCACCGCTCAGGGTCCGACCGATCCGGATCTCGAGTACCAGTGCGGTGTACTTTGCTTCAACATCGGCAAATATGAAGACGCCGAGCGGCATTTCAAGACGTCATTGTCGATGGATGCGGAAAGTGCTGACGCGCACTACTACCTGGGTTTGACTCTTCTTAAAGACGGCAGGCCGCAGGAGGCGATGCCCGAATTTCGAGAGTCCTGCGAGCGCAAGCCCAATTTCGCGGTCGGCCATTTTCACTGGGGGCTGTCTCTGGCGCAAATGGGCAGCCACAGAGGCGCGATCGGGCAGTTCAATCAAGCCGCCAAATTGAATGTGCGGCTCTCGGCCGGCTCTTACCAGGCTGGCGTCTCCAGCTTTCAGCTCGGACAATATCTGGAAGCGGCACAATATTTTCAGAAAACCTGCAGCCTCGAGCCCCAGATGCCGGAAGCCTTCAACGCTCTGGGCGTCTCGCTTTGCGCTATGGGCAATTATCCAGACGCCGTGCAATGTTTTTCCATGGCCGCGCAACTGGATGGTCGCGCCGCCGTCGTGCACCGCAACTGGGCAATCGCCCTTGTTGCTCAAGGATTGCTTGAGGACTCGCTCAAGCATTATCAAGAAGCAATTACAGTCGGCGGCAAGAACCTCAATGCCAAAGAGAGAGCGCTGCTTTACAACGACTGGGGAGTCAATCTTTTCAAACTGGGGCGTTCTGATGAAGCGGCAGAAAAATTGCTGCACGCTATTGATGTCGACCCGTTTTTGATGAATGCCCGCCTCAATCTCGGGCTGATTTACACATCGATGAAGGAATACGATCTTTCATCGGAGGCTTTCGAAAAGGCGCTCGAGGTCAGCCCCAGCTCGCTTGAAATCGGCATGTACTGTGGAGTCAGTTATCTGGTTCTGGGCAGCTATGACGCCGCCATAGAGAAGCTTTTGCAGGTGCAGCAAAAGGGGCTCAGAGATGCGGAAGTAGACTTGTGGATCGGGCATTCTTATCTGGCCAAAGGCGATCTCGACCGAGCCGAAGAACATTTCGGGCGTGCCAATTTGCAGGACGAAAACAACTATCTTTCCGTGGACGGTATGGGCTGCTGCTATGCGCTGCGCGGCATGCATCCGCAGGCGGCCGAAAAATTCAAACAGGCAATTCAGCTCAAGCCCGACTATGCCCTTGGGCACTTGCATCTGGCCCGCAGTCTCGAGGAGATGGGTCAAGCCGACATGTCCAAGTCGGAGTATTTCCAGGCGGCCAAACTGGACGCAGGCTGTTTTGTGCCTGAGAAAGAA
The DNA here is from genome assembly GCA_020854255.1 of Candidatus Melainabacteria bacterium. Taxonomy (GTDB): domain Bacteria; phylum Cyanobacteriota; class Vampirovibrionia; order Obscuribacterales; family Obscuribacteraceae; genus QKMZ01. The sequence continues at coordinate 3,296 of JADZFV010000308.1, forward strand.
GCGATCGAGCAACTGTTGAAAGCTTCTGATTTCGATCTTGTCACTGCGCGCTCGCTCAAACTCCTGGAAATAAACCCGACAGACATTGACGCTCGCCTGTCGCTGGCCAGGGCATACAAAGGACGCAATCAGCTGCCCCAGGCGCAAGAACTTTTACAGGGCGTGATCGCTCAGGACCCTGAGAATTGGCAGGCTTTTGCCTCGCTCGGTCAAGTATATCTTTCCATGGGACAATTCGTGGACGCTGATGATATGTTCCGCAACGCGTCCCAGCTCTTCGACGGCGACTCGCAAATGTTTTATTTCTGGGGCAAGACGCTTTCGCTTCTCGGATTGCACGAATTGGCTCTCGAGAAGTTCGAGAAAGCTTGCGAAATAGACCCTTACGATGCCGATGTCTACGAAGCCTGGGGCTCGACTCTCAAAATGCTCGGAAAATTCGCTGAAGCGACCGAAGTCTTTAAGCGCGCCTCTGAGTACATTTAAGGTCTATGTTAAAAGACTATATTTAAAGAATGAGCAATTCCAGCCCGCAAGACAGCGACCTATACATAAAAACAGAGCAGCTGATTCACTTCCGCCTGGCCTTTTCCGTGGTCAGCCTGGTCGTGTCCGTCTGTATATCCTGGCTGGCTCGCGAAGAGCTGGAAATCTACCAGGTCGTCGCCATTATTTTGTTTGTCGTTTTTTATTCCGCGATTTTACTCGGTGTGCTCAATACCGGCATCGCCAGTTCCGAGCGCCTGCTGAAGCGCATCAATGCCAGCCTTCTCGGTTTTGACGTGGTCAGCCTGACCGGGCTTGTGCACTTCACTCGCGGCGTAGAGTCGGAAGTTTATCTGCTTTACTTGTTGCCTATTCTCTTATCCAGCTACACTTTTCAGCGCCGCGGAATATACGCGACCGCACTTTTTGTTTCGATATGCTATACATCCTTGCTCTTGATTGAAAACGTCGCCTTCTTGCCGTTTCTTGTCGAAGGGCAATCGGACTCCGGTTTGGCCGCCGCCTATTCGCACCGCCTGTGGGGTCGCATCCTGGCGCGCTCGACCATGCTTGTGGCGGTGGCATTCGTGTGGGCGCGATTTTGCCAGTATATGAGCGGTGTCGCGCAACAGGGCGCCAACCGGCTGCGCGAGCAGCTTGACAATAATACGAGACTGATGACCGAGCTTGAAGAAAAGGCGAGGCGTGAAAAACTGATCAACTCAATCAACTCGGCTTTGCGCAGCACGCTCAATCTCAATCAGATTTTCGGCACTGCCGTCGATGAGCTCGCGCAGGCGCTGAAAGCTCCCGACTGCGCCATTGTTTGCTCGGGGCGCAAAGTCACAGATCCTCCCCTGATTGTGGAAGCGCAGTTCGATACGCCGCTCATCGCAAGCGAGCGCGAAGGCATTGGCGACGGCGAAGAAGACGAGGTTTTCATACCGCGCCTCGAAACCGGAAAATTCGATCGGGCATTGTGCGAATTTGTTCTGGCTCACAAGTCCACTTATGAAAAACGCGAAGACGCTGATGGAAAGCTGATGAAGACTTTCATGTTTTTCGATCCGATTCGAGATCCGGCTTTTATTTCGATCAAAGATTCTGAAAGTCTTAAGCAAATGAGCTCGCTTATTGTGCAGCCCATGATGTACGGCGAAGAATCGAAGGGTGTGATCTTGATTGCCGATCGAGACACGCACAGAGCCTGGACTCCAGTCGAGTTGGAGCTGATCAAATCAGTCGCCGGTCAGGTCGCTGTCGCCGTCGAGCACGGTGAGCTTGTCGAAGAGCTGTCCAAGAAGAACGAAGATTTATGGTCGAAAAACCTCAATCTGGACGCCAAAAATTTAGAGCTCAGAGCCATTCAGTCGCAATTGGTTCACCAGGAAAAAATGGCATCGCTCGGACGCCTGGTCGCCGGCATCGCCCACGAACTTAACAATCCGATTAATTTCGTGCACGGCAATTTGCCGTACCTGCGCGAATACTTCGAGGATTTGAAAAAACTGATCAATGCCCTTGATAATCTCTCAGGCGACAACAAACCTGCCGTCGACGAGCTCAAGAACAAGATGCGCTATGACTTTCTTGTCACCGACCTCGATCACATTATCGCCGACTTGAACGAAGGCGCCGAGCGGATTCGCTATATCATTCGAAATTTGAGAAGCTTCAGCCGCCTTGATGAAGCCGAATTGAAGGAAGGCTCTGTGCGTGAGGGAATTGAATCCACGCTCAAGATTCTCAGCCAATATTACGGGCGAGACAAAATTCCCGTGGAGACTGATTTCGCCGACTTGCCTCCCATTTTGTGTTATCCAGGCCAGCTCAATCAGGTCTGGATGAATCTTTTATCCAACGCAGCAGAAGCGGTTTTATCCAGAGAATCGCCCCTGGTAAAGGTGAAGAGCGTCCTCGAACAAGACCGGGTCAAAGTAACCATTTCCGACAATGGCACGGGCATTGCGCCGGAAGTGCAAAGTAAAATCTTCGAGCCCTTTTACACGACCAAGCCGGTCGGCCAGGGCACAGGGCTGGGTTTATCCATTTGTCACTCGATCATCCAGCGCCATGGAGGCGAAATCTGGTGTGAGTCAAAAATCGCAGAAGGCACCAGCTTTGTCATTAAGATACCTATCTATACAAGCCCGGCTGATCTGGCAAACGTTCGAAGCTCGCCGGAAAGCGACTTCATTTTCGAACCGGCCCTGAACCCTGCCATGGAGCCCGATTAATTTCTACTTTTACTTATTGGCGATTGTTGATATAAACTTGAGGAATGGCAATGCGTCACAAGATACTGCTCGTCGATGACGAAGAGGCGAACGTCCGCCTCCTCAAGCGCGTGCTCAGCGATGAGTACGACACCATCGAGGCTTTGAGCGGGCAAGACGGGCTCAACAGGCTGAAAGAGCATGACATCAGCTTGATTATCACAGACCAGCGCATGCCCGGCATGACCGGCGTCCAGCTTTTGAAAGAATCGCTTTCTGTGCGTCCGGAAGCAATTCGTATTCTTCTCACCGGCTACACAGATGTGCAGGCGCTAATAGACGCCATCAACAGCGGTCATGTCTATAAGTATGTTCCCAAGCCCTGGGACAGAGACGAGCTCAAAGTCACAGTCAAGCGCGCAATTGAGACTTACGAGCTGAAACAGCGCAATACTCAATTGGTTCAAGATCTGACCGGTGCCCTCTCTCAGCTCGAGGAAGTCTCTCTGGGAACAATCCGAGCGCTTGCCGACGCACTGGATGCAAAATGCGATTACACCTCCGGGCACAGCCTGAGAGTCTCGCAGTATGCGCTTTTGATTGGCAAAAACATGGGACTGGTGCCGGAAGAGCTGCGCGATCTGGAATTGGGCGGCATTCTTCATGACATCGGCAAGATTGGCGTGCCTGAGTCTATTTTGTGGAAACCCGCCAAGCTTTCGCCAGAAGAAACCGCGATTATGGCGGAACATCCGGTCAAGAGCGCGCAGATTATTGGCGATTTGCCCAGCCTGCAAAGGGCGAAATGCTTTGTCATGCACCATCATGAGTTTATGGACGGCACGGGGTATCCGGATAAGCTAGCCGGCGACAACATTCCACTGGGCGCGCGCATAATTTTGGTCGCCGACGCCTACGATGCCATGACCAGTGACCGCCCGTATCGCAAAGCCATTGGGCATGAGCGCGCCATGCAGGAGCTCAAGAAATGTGCCGGCCGTCAATTCGATCCCAGGGTCGTGGAAGTTTTAGTGGGAGTTCTGGGTGAAGGTGCCGAACCTAACCCGCATGAATTGCCGCCGAGCCATCTCGGTGTCCAGCTTGCTTCAATTGATCCAAAGCAGACCGGGCGACAGTTTCTGCGGGAAGCTGAACGGCTGGCGCGCCAGGGTAAAGAAAGCTCGCCTGCCGAGGCCGTGAAGCCCCTTTAGGGGCGGCTGTTTCCAAACCTGGAGTTGGCGTCGACCGGTTTTCGCTTGCGCTTGATGTTTCCTTTCTAAGCGCAACGAACCTGCCGTCAGAAGACGGCAAAAGTATCGCTTCATTGGTCGGTCCGAACAGCGCCACCACAGGCTTTCCGAGCGCTACGGACAGGTGCATGGGTGCCGAGTCTACACACACCGTCAAATCGCAGATATCAATCAGTGCGATTAGCTCACGCAAATTGCGAGTATGCCCGTAAGTGGAAATCACTTTACTGTCGGGCTTGAGCTGCGCCTGAATTTGTTCGATCGCCTCTTTATCATCGGGACCGCCGGCAAGAATTACGTCTATTCCAGCTTCTTTGCTCAGCAGCTCTGCAAGTTTGCACCAATTCT
>JADZFV010000309.1 GCA_020854255.1 Candidatus Melainabacteria bacterium
CCGCCGGCAATAGGTGTATTGGTGCCGGTGGATGTGCTGTACCAACTCCAGCCGCGTTCTGACTCGTGCAATTCGATGTCGCCCGAGCCGGAAGCAACGACCTCGAATATAAAGGTGCGAGTGCCGTATTGTCCGTCCTGCCGGCTCTGAACAAACGGGCCTTTCAGTTTGAGGCGAAAGCAGGCGGATAAGGGTTTTGTCAGGTCCCACTCTCGGTCAGAATATTGATCTTCATCCATTTCGATGTGAATTTCCTCGCCTGAACGCAACGACTTGAATGTCTTGCCAAGATCAGTGGCTTCACGGACCTTGGTGACAAAAGCGCTGGAAGTAGGAAGTGACGTCTGGATGGCTTTTAGCGGTGACTCGCACCACTGGCACAAATCAAGGCTCTCAGCACATTCCGCGCAAAGCCCATGGGCGAAGTGGGTAGTAACGCCGCTGCACTTCTTGCACTTGCCGGAAACGGCAATGGCCTGTTTTTGCTCACAGTGATTGCACAACATGGGCTCTCCTCCTTTCAGTGCGCATGCCCTTTACCGGTATTGCAACCGGTGCATGTGCAAACAAATTTTGGACGACCGGACGACGTCAGTTTGAACACTTCGTCCGGTTCGTCAGGCAATGCCGGCTGGACAAGCCTGCTCAGGTTGCCGGCCAGCCTCTTATCGTGATCCGCAGGTGCCTGCAACTGAAAAGTAGCAGTGATTTCCTGACGCGGCGGCTGACATGCTCCGTAGATCGGATCGTCGGCAAAACGCGCAACCACAAAGACAACACCATCTCCAAAAGGAGCCGCAAGCGATGCCTGCGGAACGGTTGCCTGATCTTCTACTCCGTCGCCTGTGGTCCCATTAGCCGTAGCGGCATCACTTGTGATACCATCGGCTGTGCCGCCATCGCTTGCAGACACCATGACTCCATCGGCGAAAGGCGCATTTCCATGCAAATTCCCGGCTTCCATCACGGCATGAGAAACGAAGAAAAACGGATTTCCTTGCTGGTCGCACTCGACGTACTGAATGCCTTTCGGCACTGCAGCAGAAAGCAAGAGCTTGCCATTCAGATGGACGAGCAGGTCACAACCCAGTTTTGACATCACCCTGAGCGCAAACTGCCCTTCGCTCACACGCAAAAACTGCGTGTCGCTGTCGGTTAAATTGTAGCCCAGAGGCTCCATCCACATGTCGAATTGCGGTGCTTTTACCACCACGTCGACAGATAGACTGCGCCCGAGCTTATCGGTAATTTTCATATCTGACTCCTTTGAATGCCATGAGCATTCCTGCAAAATTGAAAGGGGCTTGTTTTTCGACAAGCCCCTCAGCCAATTGAAGAAGCGCATAAAAGAAAGCGCTAACTACAGAAAACGCTCTTTGACATTTTCTCCGTCTTCGGTGTAGTACTCGTAGGGCTCGAGCGGACCTTTTTCCTGCCTGGGCTCCATGGTCAAAAGACGCACAGGTGATGCCGTGCCGCGCAAACGCCAGAAGAACTTGAGCGTGTCGCGGCATTCGGACTGCAAGAGCGGACCGAAGTTATCATCGACAACATGCTTGAGAGTCCAGGAATTGTCGCTGAATTTGCCGGTATCCACCAGCTGAATGTTGGGCACCGAATGATAGCCGGTGCGCAAAACCAGTTGGCGGCGAATCTGATGCTTGTTGGCATCAAATGCGGAGACGATCTGCAAGATCGTGCCCATCTCTTTGAGTGTATGTTCAGAAACCGGGAAGATTGGCGTGCCCGCCTGCTGATGGGATTCAAGTGAGGTCTTCTGCACTTGCATCCAGATTTGCACGATCTGCATCATCTCAGCCAGCGACGGAGGGATGGGTTCGAAGGCAAGCTGGGCGGACCAGCCGCTTCTCACTATCGCCCTGTTGATCATGGAAATAGCGCGCCGCACCCAGTCGAGGGACTGCTCATTGGTAAACTCGAAAAACTCCTCATCGAGAAACTCCTCGAGAAAGCGGTTGTCGTCGTAGTGTCGCCTCACCTCCATCATTTTGTCGCGGTTGCGCACAGTCACAGGCACACTTTTGCTCTTACGGCTTTCGATTGGATTGCCGTCTTTATCCTTCGTCAAAAGCGGCACTTTTACGGTCACTTCGCCTTCGTCATAACCGTACTTGCGATCTATGTAACGCCACAATCCCTGACCGAGAGCGTAAGGATCAAGGTACCAGGCGCTGGCTTGCTGGTCATGCATCGTCCAGCTCTGAGCCAGGTCGAAGCGGTATTCCAGAGGAAGGTCCACTTCCGGCTGCAGAAGAAGCTCTCTTTGCCAGTATGAAGCCCAGCCCTCGTTCATGAATTTGGTGCGTGCCTGCGGCTGAAAGTAAAGAGACCGGTCACGCACAATGGCCAGCATCATGCGCACCGGCTCCGGCAGATCAGGGGTATTATCCGGGTCGGCCAGGAAGCCGAGCAAGTCACCTGTAGGCTGAATAGGGTAGCGCTTCAGCTGTGCTTCCAGCAAAGTGATGCCCGCCTCAAGCTGGCGCTTCATTGAAGACGATACTTCTCCTTCAATGTTGGCGCGCCGCTTCAGCTCGACCAGTTCTTGTTTCAGTTGCTCGCGCAGCTGCTTGTCACTCAACCGGCCTTCGATGGTAGGTAGCCAGGGCACAAAGTTTTCCAGGGCATGGATGGCGTCCATGTAATACTCTACGTTTTGCCACCCCCACTCCGGATTGTCGACCAATTCAGTAAGTTTGTTGCGCGCCTGTTTGAAACGCTCAAGCACGGTTGTCGGTTGCGTCTCCGCAAACATTTTGTTGTTGGCGAAAAAATCAACATGACCCCAGACCGCATGCGCCATAACGTGCAACTGCATGGGGACTGTGTTGGTGGAAGAAAGATAACAAACACTCGGATTAGTGTTCAGCACCATCTCATAGATGTGACCACCGTAGCCGCCCTGCCTGTTCCTCTCTGCTTCTTTGCCTTTGTTCCAGTAATGGTAGTCGCCGGGCACACCGACAAACGGCAAAAGCTGCGTGATCTGCGCGTCATGCAAATACCAGTAGTCGACAAGATACGGTGCCAGACCGAGGCGTTTGCCGGCTCTGCCCATACGCTTGTCGTATAGCATTAGCAAAGCCATTTCCTGGCTCTGGCTCAGTTTTTCAGACATAGTTAGGCCTCCTTCTGACGATCCTTGTCGAGGATCTGTTTAAATGCTTCAGGAACATCCGCCAGAGACTTGGCTTGCGCCATTCCTACATGGGCTTTCACATCGGCGGGCAGGCGAAGCAATGCCTCACCAGCCATATCCCAGGTAGAACGACCGCCCCATCCGCCACCGCCCCAGGAATTGCTTATCTCCAGGTAGCCGGCATAGTTGAAGGGCGAGCGAATGATTTTCGTCCACCAGTCTCTGATCACTTCATCACCATCGAAAAGCTGGCCGTCTGTGGCGTGGAACATGTATCTGTTCCACTCGCTGGCAGGATATGGTCCAGCCTGAACGCCAGTCTGCTTGCAGGTAGCGCCGGTTTGAGCGATACGCAAGAGAAGATCCCAGGCAGGAACAGCAACGGTACCTCCTCCGGCCCCTATCTTGAAAAACTCTTCTTCCGTTTTCCACAAATAGTCTTGCGCGTCATGCGAAATCATGACGATGGCCACGTTTTTGTACTTCGTCTTCAGGAAAAGCACGCAGATGAAGAAGTAGGCCTTGGCTATCACCAACGGATCTCCGTCCATGGAGCCGGAGCGGTCCAAGATCAATCCGACCATCGCTTTGCTGTCAGGGTCCTCCTTCTCCTCTATGCGGTTGAAGCGCAGGTCGGAGTTGGCGAAAGGCACCTCCCAGGCGGACGGAATAATGTCACCCTGGCGCTCCTTCTCGTAAACGTAGGCTTCGATGCGCTGGCTCAGCTCATCATCAAGGCTGTATGGGGCCGTGACGGTCTGTTCAGCTTCCAGATATGCATTAACCGCCTCAAGAACACTATTGCGGTAAGCCTGAGCATCGCTGACCAGGTTGCTGAGCACGGAGCTTTCCACCGCGGCGAGAAATTGATCTACTTCGTCGGCGATCAGAAAGATAACCGGCTCCGGAAAAATCGATTTGGCGCCAACACGGCCTGCCGACCAGAAGACATAAGCTTCAAAGACCGACTGGCACTTGGCGGCAAAGTCGTCGACAAACTCATCCGGACGGCTGTTTCTGAGCGCCGAAGCACGTTGCATGCGTGCGATCGCGGTTTCGTGTTTGTTCATGCGGGCCCTGGGGCCGACCTTGGTAACACCGCGCCGCTTGTGGGTTTTCACCATGGTCTGGGCGAACATTTTCTTGAGCATATTGGGCAGATTGATCGAGTCGAAAAACATCTCGATGAATTCTTCCCAGCTCACTTCGATGTACTCACCAGGCTGGTCGCCGGCTTTGCCCTTGCCGGAGCCGCCGCCACCCTGACCATCGCGGCCGGGGCGCCAGGTCGGTTCTTTATCAGGCTCGACCGGAATTTTGATCTTGCCGGGTCGGGTGATAATCGGGTTGTCACCGATGATGTCACCGATTTTTTTCTTTGCCTTACCCTTCTGGCGCTCGCGATAACGATCGCGGTCGGGCTTGGTGGGATCGCCGCCTGTGTGAGGCGGTCTTATAACGTTGCGGTCAGCCAAAATCGGCGGCTCCAGCACATCGGGATCGAGGTGCGTGAAGAAACGATTTTCAGCTGCCGCGCCTTTCTTTCGTTTGGACATGATAGACCTCCTTTGGTCTCTGTCCTCTATAAGGACGCGGTAAATTGGCAAAACACAAACTTGTCAAGCGCCATTAAAAAGAGAAAGAGGAATGGATGAAAGCCACCCATTCCTCTTTTTTCAAGCACCCCGCCCTTAAGGGCGCGGGGTTTGACCCATTATATGGCACTGCAGGCGGTGCTACACGTTAACGCTCGACGAGGAAGTCTGAATTCTCCTCGGCTTCACGCAACAGCTCCTCTGCCGACCATTCACTGAATCCGTACTGCTTGATCAGCCTTTCCTTGGCGTCACTGATCTTGCGCCGGTCTTCATCGTTGCGGGCGCTGGCGGAGCTGAACAGACGAGCACCGGAGCGGACCTTTTTGAGTACATAACGCTCGATGCAACGCCGGATTGCTTCGTGGCAATTGTAAGGCACGTTGGCGGTGCGCTTCTCGGTGAGATGCTGGTTGACTGCCGCCAAAACTTCCGCGCGGAATTTAGGAGCCTCGGAAAGGGTAACACCCCAATCGGGATCGGTTTCGATTTCGCGCATGAATGTCTCGTCACCGCCGACCGGCCCGCGCGCATACCCCGCCTGACTCTTGACGCTCTGGTTGAGCGCAAAGGCGCGAATGTTATCCAGGTACTTCTGCCAGGTCGCTTCGCACTCGGACGGGAAAGACTCGATCAGAGAAGCCAGCACGATGTCACGCAACATCTTATTGCGCACTTCGTCCAGCTCGGTGGCAATCAGTCCCATTAAGGCTTCACGCTTCTTGTCGTCAACCACGTTGGCCTTGAACCATTCTCTCAGGCGCTCGCGGATCAGGCGGGTGGTAACAGTATTACCCTTGCCTTTCACCTCGGCAGCGACAGAGTTGATGATCTTGGCGGTTTCACGCGGTGACTGGCCTTCAAGACCTTCGCGGGCAGAAGCAGCCTCGCGCAAGTCGTGAACGGTCAACTTCATCCCCATGCCCTTGGCACGCAGGTCTCGGCCGTCATAGGCTTCCACCTTCATGTTCATGGGCACGGACGGGTGTTTCTCGATGCGGGTAAGAATTTCCAGATGAGCCAGATAATCGAACACGTCGGGGTCGACATGAACACCGCCCTCACTCTCCGGTCTGGCGAACTCGGAAGAACCCCAGATCTTCTCGATGACACGGCGAGCCTGCGACTTCTCGACCGGGTAGGGAAACCAGATCCGGTAGAAACGGTCAAGATAAGGCTCGTTTTCACGCACGCCGACGAATTTGTTGTATTCGGACTCGTTGGAGTTGATGATCACGACACCGTCGAAGCCAACCGAACCACCCAGCGGGTTAGGCAGGCGCACCCGGCGGCCCTGCAAAGCTTCCAGAAGAATTCGCTGAGCTTCAGGCGGGTTCTTCAGACCTTCGGTAAGAATAACGATGCCGCGGTTGCCTTTGTTGAAGGCACCGTTCAACTGCACCGATCGTGGGTCATCGGTGTCGACGCGCCCCATCATGGACAGGTTTTCAGCTCCGATCCATTCGGAGATGTCGAAGTTGATCGGGTTTACCTCCGAGACGTCGACGATACCGACAGAACCTTCGAAGTCGCTGGAGAAGCGGAAGGAATCAATCGGATAGTCGGCAATTGCAATCGGTTTGCCCGGCTTTACTTTCAAACCGCGCACCAGATCCTGCACCATGGGCTCGGGCGCGAACACTACAGAGCGTGTGCTCTTTGGCATTCCCAAGCCATAAACGATGGCCGAGACGAAATCTTCGGTGCCCAAACGGGCAATCGACTCGAACGAGACTTCCAGATTGGCACCGGCAAGAATGTTTTTCACCCGCGAGTTGAGGGCGATCAATTGACGCAAGCCGAGCTCGTCCATAATCTGCAGCTTGATCTCGACAACGCGTTTTTCAAAATCCTCCACGCCCTCACGGTCCGCCTTATCGGCTGCCACCGTGTGGATCATATAAAGCAGGTTGAGAGGATTGTCGCGAACGCGGCTTTCCTTGAGATAGGCAACCGGCTCTGCGTTGCGGAAAAGACCCTTGAGCGTGTTGTCCAGATCGGATTTACCCGAGGAGGGAGGACCGATCTGCACGCAGGCCTGCTTGGAGGTCTCACCACCCATAGCGGCCGGGTAGAGGTATTTCACCGCCATTTCGTGCATGGCGCGCTCGGTACCAAAGAAATTTTTGGTGGCGTTGAAAGCGCGCAGATTTGTGTCGCCGAAAAGATTCTGCACCTGGACAGTACGGGCGTCGTTGTATCCCTTATTGTCCCAGAGGCGGAAGAATCTGGCGTGCGCCGACTCGCAAGCAGCTGGATGCAGAGCGGCAAATGAAAGGAAGTCTTTGAAAGATCCTTTGAAAGGAGTCTTAGGCAGCGAGCTTTCCATTACTGTTGTTTCCATGTTTGTCTCCCTTTAGCTCTGATTCCAGAGCTTGTAGTCGCGGAAATAAGCCAGAGCCTGCTTCTGGCAGTGCCGGCAATATCCCAATTTGTCAAAGCGTTGAAGAGCATCACGACGTTGTGCTTTTTCCTCATCGTTGAGCTCGATTTCCGACTTAAGAACAACCTCAAGCCGTTTTGCTGTTTCTTCATTCAATTTCTTGGCGATGCCGTCGGCCAGCCGCGGCACTGTCTGCCAGTTGATGTCGACTTCCTCATCCATTCCTGCTTCGGCATTTTGCTTCAGTCTGGATTCGAGAATGACGCCAATCTCCGCATCAATCGAACGGCGGAAGTCGTTTTTCTCCGTAGAGCCGCTCAGAGCCATCCACTGGTCGAGGTCGTTCAGAAATGCTTCATCGACCTTTTCTTTACGCAGAGTGCGTACACCAGCCTGGATCACGATTTCTTCCACTTCCGCAAAACCAGTGGAGAAAGCCTTGGCGTGAGCGCGATAGCGAGAAAACAATTCATTGGCACGCCTTTCGAAATCCGGTGCGGCCACCTCGAAGAGCTGGCGGCGTAAAACGCGCCGGTATTCCGCTTCGATCAGGCCCACCGCCTTGTCGTCGAAGCTTTTGGGGCCTTTGAGAAATTCCTCGCAATTCTTGTAGATCTCCTTCTCTTTGTCGGTCAATCCAGGCGTTTTGGCCAATTGCGCCAGACTGGCACGCAGAAAATTGATCATCTCCAATTCGCTGACACAGCGATCTTTATCCTTTAGAGCAAGTTCGGTAATCTGGCTGATGATGCCCAGCATGACAGCCATGTTCAAGCCGTTGAGACCCTCGTCTTCACCGGCTTCCGCCCAGAATTCTCCGACCGACCAGTGTTCCGCTTCCGCCTTCTTGGCGGTGGAATTGCCGGCCGCTCCGTAATAACCATATGCGGTGGCGGCAGGCTTCTCCTTCTTCTCGACGATCAACTGCTCACCGTCATACATGCGAGCTCGCGTGACAATGTCTACTTCGTGGTCCTTCTTCATGCGACTGATTACGGACAACAGCGCCGCCAATTTCAATGCCATCGGTCCGAAGTGCGGTCTATCGCGCATGCCGGCTAGAAAGTCGCGGTAAGCAAGCTCCTCTTCAGTTACGGATGTGATGTAAGGCACATTCAAGATCTGCATGCGCCGGGTGAATTTGTTCGGGTCTGGTTGACTGGCGATAAAACGCTCCCAGGCGCCATCGTTGGTCTGTCCTATCAATACGGCGTCCAGAGGCAGCCAGCCAGGCTGGCTTTCAAACTGAGCCTCCGCGGGCATTTTATTTGCGGCAGAGGGTATGCGCCTGTCGTTGGTGGCATCCAGGAGCACGGACAAAGCTCCCATAGCCATCGGCGAGGACTGACTGAACAATTCCGGCATATCGACTATGCCGCGACTGCCGTGGGACAGGGTGGACAGTAAAGACTCCTGCATGTTCCAGGTGGCGATACCGAACTTGCGGCTGGACAAGCGCAGACCTTTAATCTCAACATCAAAGAGGTTGGGATTGTCCTTGTTGTCGCCTTCCATAATCTTCGACCAGCATTTCTGGCAGGGTTCGCCGGCAGTAGCAAGAAGATCGCGCAGCGATGGCTTGCCCGTGTGCGCGGATTCGTCCAGGTGAAGCTGCCTGGCAAGCTTTTCGAGCGCATCCTGGCGATCGGGCTCTTCTTTGGGCAGAATCAGATTGAGGAGATTGATTGGATTCTCATGGACCGGACAGTCAGCTACCGAGTAGATGACCTCCCCTTCCAGAGTGCTTTTGATTGCTTCGACCAAAAAGCTTTTGCCGCTGCCAGGTCCTCCTTTGAATATGAAGGCCAACCTGAGCTGGTAACCGTTAGCAGCAGCCTGGCGAAGGTTGTTCATGACGCGGGCAACTGTGCGCTGCGAGCCTTTGACTTTATCGAAAGCCTTCCAGGAGTCGATGCGCATCTTCTTAAGCATGCGAAGATACGGCTGCCTCTCTTTTGGAACACTCTCGATGTCGACCTCGCCGCGCTTTTCAATTGCACGAATCATAAGCGCTGCAGCAGTATCGGCCATCTCCGGCTTGTCCTTCAGCCTGGCGAGAAACTCGCCGAAGGTCAGGGAGTCGGCTTCCACCGGTTGCAGCCTCAGTTGATCTCGAAGCTGCGAAATATCAGACATGTTCTACCTCCTTAATGAGGGAGTTGTTGCTTGCCGGCAAGGCAAGCGCGAAGTGTTGACCCGGGCTGAAACTGCTCAACCGAGTCTTCGTATTGGACCCTTACTAAACTGAAGGAACATTTGCTCCGGATTTAAGATATCCGCGCCTTCAGCCCATCCAAAAGTGCCTTTGTCATTGGCAAGCCGCCGCCACCAGACCTTGGGAGCCCGATGTATGGATTGAGGGAATTTCAGTTTGCTGTCGTTGCTTGAACGGAGGGGGAGTGCGGCCTCTGGAATGACGAAAAACATCTAGATCCGCACCTTAACAAAGTTGTGAAGATGCACCAAGGTAAGCCGATCGGGCTTAAGTGACCGCAACACCAGCTAGACTGGCGCTTTCGAAGAATCGAAGCACCGGCCGGTATTGCTAGTCCGGCATTTTTTCAGTTCCGGCGAGCCTCGCCCACATACCTGATTCAACTCGCGCCAATCATTGCAGATGGTCGGCGGCATTTGCATAAAGGCACCACTGGCGGAAAATCAGACTGACGGCGAGCTCAGGTCAGGGCAAACAGCAATGTAATTTCGAGACCCGGATGCTCGTGTCCGGAACTTTTGAAAACCACGTTCACCGTTTTCAGCTTAACGAACCTGATCTCAGCCACCAGTCGCTGTTTCTGGAACTTGGCATAGTCCTTCGTGGGACTTAGCACGAGATCTGTCAGCTTTACTTATCATGTTCGTGCGAGGGTTACAGTGCACCGGTTCGCCTGCAGCCCGACCAGGCTCATTTTGATGATTTGCGCGCAGCAAAGGGTTTCCGGCTCTGTCACCTTCTCTCAGCCGGACCTCAGTCGATTGCCAGGTTCTCAAGCAGATTGCTACAAAAGGATGTGTCATTTGATTTGCCATGCCCGGAGTAATGCCTAAGGCTCAGCCATTATTCGCAATCTTAAACTGACCGCAACTCTCAATGGCTCAGGCCGGTAGATCAGACCACGTCCCTAGAGAACATCACAAAATCAACCGAAAAAATAAGAGGTAAATCTGCCGCAACTGTCAGTGCCTCTCAAGGAGGACCATCATGAATTGGTCAACTATTGTCGCGGCACTGAA
>JADZFV010000310.1 GCA_020854255.1 Candidatus Melainabacteria bacterium
ATGTTCGCAAATGTGGACCTGGCAGCACTGGGGGCATAGCCGACGTCAGTGATCTGAGGAAACTAGGATTTCTCACGCCCGATATGACAGGTTTTGACCAGGAGGCGATCGATCACTCTGAAGGTTTCGCAGGCTTCTGGCACGACGTCAAAAGTTTTTTCGGCAGTAAAGAAACTTGTGAAGACAAGCTCAAAGAGCACGTTATGAAAAACATGTCTGCGAAAGAGAAAGATGCATACAAAGCTGAAGAGAAACAACTCGACGAATACAATCGCAAGTGGATGGCCTGGGCGGCTCAAGCAACAATCAATCCAGGACCGCCTCCGGAGATGCCCAATTTGCCGATGCATAACGAAGTGAAAGAACGCGTCAAAGAGATGGAAAAGAAGATCGCTGAGCAAATTCGCTCTGAAATGTCCCCGCAAGACCGCGCTCGTTTAGATAGTCAAATGAAGAAATATGCCGAGGACTGTGCCGAATCGATGCGTATTAAAAATCCGATGGGAACAGGCGAAGGCTTTAAACGCCCGCCGAAGCCTCCGGCGCTCGTTAAAGA
Source organism: Candidatus Melainabacteria bacterium (assembly GCA_020854255.1). Lineage (GTDB taxonomy): Bacteria > Cyanobacteriota > Vampirovibrionia > Obscuribacterales > Obscuribacteraceae > QKMZ01. The sequence continues at coordinate 557 of JADZFV010000310.1, forward strand.
CTATTACGAGCGCGTCAAAGAAGCAGTCGACAAAGTGACGCGCGCCTAGCTCCATAACTGATTCCAGGTTGTGGCAGCGCATTGTATGCGCCTGGTTTCCGCGGCGACCAATGGCGTCGCCGCGGAAAAGACTGCCAGAAATCCCCACGCTTGCCAGTATTCGAGCGACCATGCGGCAAGAAAAATCGGTGCTCCCATCACGGCGAGCCCAATGGGAAAGGCACATAAGGTTTTGAGTATCGAAGGCCTGTCCATGGTCTTAAACTAGCATTTCTGCTGTAGGGGCGAGGCATGCGCCCCTCAGTTACTTCACGGTCGCAGCATTGAGCCGGTCGAGAGTATGTTTTCTCTTCGACAGCCAATGTCCATATTGAATTGGCCATTCGGTAAATGGATTGTCTTCCGGAGCCTGTCCGAGTTCTTGCTCAGCATGAAAGAACCAGTGCGGATCGTTCAGCGCTTCGCGGGCAAGGGCGACAAAATCAGCACTGCCGTCCGCGACAATTTCGTTGGCCTGATGAGCGTCTACGATCATTCCTACTGCCATTGTTTGAATGTCAGCGTCATGTTTGATTTGACGCGCAAACGGTACTTGATACCCGAGTGCCGCGCGCAGAGTCATTTTTCCGGGTTGCCCTCCTGACGAACAATCGATCACATCTACGCCGAGCTTTTTCAATTCTTTTGCATAAACAACCGCTTCTTCAATGGTAAAACCACCTTCAATTCCGTCTACCGAAGAGATGCGCACAAACATAGGTTTGTACTGGGGCCAGAAATCGCGCAGTACCTTAGCGACCGAAAGCGGAAAGCGCATGCGGTTTTCCAGCGAGCCGCCGTATTGATCCTTTCTTTGATTGGCAATCGGTGAGAGAAACGATTGAAGCAGATAACCATGCGCGTTGTGCATTTCAATAACATCAAAACCGACGGTAAGTGCACGCTTAGCGGCTGCTAGAAAATCGCTGCGCACCTTTTCCATGTCTTTTTCGTCCATCTCTTTTGGTGTGGGCCAACCCGCGGCCCATGCAATGGCGCTGGCTGAATAGGTTTGCCATGGACCTTCGCCAGGTTTCTGGTCCTTCTCCAAAATCGGTCCGTCGCCTTCCCAGGGACGGTGACAGCTGGCCTTTCTGCCCGCATGTGCCAGTTGAATGCCGGCGGTAGCGCCTTGCGCTTTCAGAAAAGCAGCGATTTTCTTGAGCGGCTCAATCTGCACATCCGACCAAAGACCGGAGTCTCCATGTGTGATTCTGCCTTCAGGCGAAACTCCTGTCGCTTCGACAAAAACCAGCCCGGCGCCTGCCAGCGCAAACCGCCCCAGGTGCACGAGGTGGAAGTCGGTGAGCGAGCCGTCCTTTGCGGAGTACATGCACATCGGCGAAACGACCGTGCGGTTGCGGATTTGTATGTCTCTTAATTTGACCGGCTCGAATAGCTTGCTCATCTGGTGTTACCTTTAAGGATTTGCGCAGCTCGAATATTACCAGACTGCAGTTGCAGCCAGGCTGGTTCTCTGTTTGCTTGCCAGGCACTTAGAAGTACCTGTGCAGTTTGATTCCCCTGCAAAATGAAAATGGGGCACTATGCCGGAATTCACAAGTTTGCTGACTCGCTCTTTGCAATGACCAAACCTTTGCGGCTGGCAAAACGCAGAACGGCGCGGCGAAGGTTCAAAAACTCTTTGTGAAAACCGCCCGCCACCATTTCCTCATACGCCATGTCGAAGGTGTGCCCGTGCGCTTCCATGCGATATATGCAAACCATAGCCCCGGTCCGATCCTGCCCGTGCAGGCAGTGAACGAAGATAGGGTGGCTTTCCGGCTTGAGCGCAAGTTCCAAGAACTGCTTAATGGCAGCCTCGCCGGGCTCCTGAAAAGGGGTCATCGGCACACTCAGGAAAGTCATCCCCAGGCTCTCCACCAGCTCGCGCTCGCGGGCAATCTGCCCGGGCTCCTCCCGCAGATTAATGACGGTCTTGATGCCCTTCTCTTTGAGCACGTTAAAACCCACATCCGACGGCTGCCCGCCGCAATATATCTCCGCGGCTATCTGGCGGAAATTGGGGTTGTGTTCAGAAGGATCGTAGGCAAACATAGGCCTGCCGGGCGGGGCATGGGGCATGAGAGTTAAACAGATTGATTCAATTCATTTATACCCTGATGGTTACTTAGATTCTTGAGTGAGAGTCTTTAGTGTGTCTGATAAAAAATCCCGCACGAGCTATACGCCGAACAGACGCAGATACATATGGCCGAATCGGAAGCGCATGTTGTTTGTGGGTTGATTCATATCTTGATCCGGTCGGAATCCTTGCAAATCCATATTGGCGACAGCGGGGTAGATACCCGAGCAATTCGATCCAGGTCTTTAACTCCAGTCTTGCATAATTCTCGCTAAGTGCTTGGCATTGGGCTAGGCCCAGTGGTTAACCTCCCCCCCTGGATACCTTGTAAATGTGTTTCTCAAACGCTAGATTAGCTTTACTAATACGGATTCATGAAAAATGAAAATACTGTCTGCGCTAATGCTCTTGCCGCTTTTGACTCCGTCATCGGCTATGGCACGTGCTAATGCGTACAAGATTGACAGTTCGAAATCGAAAGTCGAGTTCGTTGTCTTGAGAGGTATGCGAGTTGGGGCTAAGGGCACTTTCAAAAATGTTACAGGGACGGTTCGTTATAGTGACAAAAATATCTCTCAGTCGTCAATTACTGCACTGATTCCCATTGCTTCTATCAACAGTGGTGTTGCGGCTAGGGATAACGATCTAAAGGGACCGAAGTATCTCAATGCCGGCATTTTTCCACAAGCCTCATTCGAGTCTCAAAAGGTAAGCAAGGGAAAGGATGGAAAGTTTGTTGTTACAGGTCTTTTCCAAATGCATGGATGCAAGAAGTTGATAGTCATAAGGCTTCCTGCCGATCCACAATTGTTGCGCAAAGGCGGTGTAAAGATGCTCTCAATGACGGGTTTCACGAATATAAACCAAAGAGATTTTGGTCTCAATCTCTTAAAGCTGCACCCTGATGGCTTCGTTCGCATAAATGACGTCATTGGTATTAAGGTGCAAATAGAGGCATCACAAAACTAGAGCCAGCTTTAGCGCTCAATTACTTCTTTGCCTTTGCCAGCGCCTTCGCATATGTCAGCGACTATTGTGTAGGACATGGGTGATGACCTCCAGACAAAGCGTCCGCTGGAAAGCTGTCGTTTAGCATTTTTCATACAATATTGTATCAAAAATCGTCCAGCTGTGGTATAAGAATTACAGGGAGTGAAAACCACTCGAAAACAAAATTGATTGACTCTATTTATTAGCGTGCGAAACGTGGGTGCGCTTTGTTTGACTGGCTGGAGGTTTAGAAGAATGCGAATAGAACTTGTTCACACTGTGAATCCTGACGTAGCCAAGGTCATTCTATCGTTTATGGAGACCATAGTCGCCGAGGAGAGACTTCCTGCGAGCGTCACGGTAAACGAAGACGAAAATCTTGAATATTCGGTCAGTACAGCGATAAGAGTCCATGGACCTGCTGGCGAAGAATTAATTATGCCGCTTTATGGTCACGTGATCTCGGCAGATGATCTCGACCGTATACGTGATTTCATTTGCAGAGCATGGCAGGAATTTACTCTCACACCTATCTTGCATGTTCATGGACGCACTCAGATAGCTGCTTGAGGCGAAATCGTCTTAGCACTGATTCAACTCTTAAAGTCGAGACGGACTGCTTTGACAAAACTAAAGGACGAGGCCTTTAGGCATAGATTGGTGGAATTCACAGCCTGAGACTGTCGGATCTGAATACAAGTCCCAATCAGGAAGGTTTTTTCATATACAACCGTTTTGAATAGCCTACTAAACACTACTAAAGCCAGTTTTAGCTAAAATAAAGAGAGACAGCAAGAGGACTAGGCGTGTTAACCAGCAGAGTACGGAGCGAACCAGAGGACACGCGCGAAGCGCTCTTGTATCACCTCAAAATCGGTGGAGAGATGACGGCTTCAGAGCTTTGTGGGGCTGTTCACGTCACCTACATGGGTGTTAAGCGATATTTGTCAGAGTTTCAGGCGCAAGGACTTGTTGAATCCCAAATACTATCCAAAGGACGTGGTCGCCCATTCTACAAGTATCGTCTGACGGAAAAGGCTCGGGCACTTTTTCCATCGGGCTACGAAGCAGTACTGGGTGATGTACTGGACGCCGTTCACGAAACAAGTGGGCAGAAAGGCGTCATGGAATTGTTGACTTTGCGCAACAAGAGACTTATCAAAACGCTGTATGCTCGATTTGAAAACAAGGCAATGAGAGAGAAGGTTGAGGAATTGACGCGTCTTTTTGCTGAGAATGGCTATATGACTCAGTTTGAAGCCCTTCCTGACGGAAATTTCCTGGTCTACCAAAAGCATTGCCCTCTGCATAATCTCGCCTTGAAGTACCGCCAGTTGTGCGCGTTGGAACCACAACTGATGATGGCTTTAATCGGAGTAAGAGTGACCAGGCAGTCTCACATGATCAAGGGCGAGCCCGTCTGCGGTTACTTGGTCGAGTCTTCACAATCTGTTGGAATTGGCTCGCGCTAATTAAAGAAAAGTTTCGATAC
>JADZFV010000311.1 GCA_020854255.1 Candidatus Melainabacteria bacterium
ATGACGGCATTGAAGATTTTATTTTGGTTCCGGTTTTGAATCAGTATGCTCAATTTTTGCGTGCTCAGGGAAGAGAAAAGGAAGCAGTTCAAGTTGAGCAACGCGCAAAGGCAATCGAAGCTGATGTGAACAAGCCACCGAAGAAGCAAATTGCCGCCATTACCGGCGATGCCAAACTCAGCACCAATGAAAAGTACGGCAAACTTTGCGATCTCGGAAAAAGATACTTAGACAGCGACAATGCTACCAAAGCTCTCTTTTCACTGAATGAAGCGGTGAAGGTAAATGCCGGCCGTCCTCGCGCCTTCAAGTTGCGTTCTCAAGCAAACTATCAGTTGGAAAAAACACCAGCCGCGCTTTCTGATTTGAATGCAGCGATTAAACTTGATGCCAAAGATCCCTCTCTCTTTTTTGACCGCGGTAGGGCTTATCAGAGTTTGAACAAAACATCCCTCGCTCTCAAGGACTTTGATGCTTCAATTGCGCTCACTTTTAATGTTGACGTGCTCGGCTATCGTGCAAAACAGTATGCAGCCCTCGGCAAAATCGATAAGGCAATTGCTGATTACACCTCTGCGATTAAAGAAAAGCCTCGCACGCACTGGGCGTTTATCCAGCGAGCTTTGCTCTACCGCGACGGTAAGAAAGACTACGTACAGGCTCTGAAAGACATTGATAAGGCGATTGCCCTGGCGCCGAAGAGTATTGAAGATTGGGAATTGCGCGCTGAAACGCTGATCAAAGCCAACCGGCTGAAAGAGGCTACCGACGATGCCACGAGAATGATCGAACTGGAGCCGCAAAATACTATGGGTTACTCATTGCGGTCTCGAATCTACAAGGCGATGGAAGGTCCCAAATCGAAGAATGCCGCTGCCGATCTGGCAACGATAGAGAAGCTGAGAAAAGCCCCCCAATAGACCGGAGCGCTTCTTTCATTAAGCATTGCTTTTCTTCCCGTAACCTTAGGTGTGGAACAGTTGCCGGCGTCATGCTTATTTAGCCTTACCGGTGTGTTCTCTAAAATTATGAGAAGATGTCCCGGTTCTCCTATGGAAAGGACGAGATTAATGAACAGGATTGTAATTGCAGCTGGCGTGCTTTTGGTTCTGGCGTTTAGCCTCGGCCCTTCTGCCTGCGCCGGAACTGTGACCAGGGGCATCAAGAAAGGTGCTCGCGCGACGGAAAACGGCGTCAAGAAGAGCGTTAGGATCGTTGAGAAAGGCACGAAGAAAGGATTTCGAGCTACGGGAAAAGGTACTAAGAAAGGCGTGAGCGCCACTGTTGGAGGCGTTAAAAAAGGCTGGCGCAGTACCAAGAATTTCGTGAAGAAGGTATTTTGATCGGCGACAGCCGCTCCACATATGGAGCAGTAAATCTCTTGCGCGCGCGCGATTTACGGCTGCACACTAAATGGTGCGCAGCATGAAAATTTGGGTTGATGCAGATGCCTGTCCAGGAGCTGTGAGGGACATAGTTCTTGCTGCCTCTTACAGGCGTAATCTGGAAACGATTTTTGTCGCTAACAAGCCCCTTGCTTTGCCGATCTCCGACCTGATCCGATTTGTGCTGGTGGGCAATGCACCCGATGCTGCTGATGCCTATATCATCGAACATGCTCAAAAGGGAGATCTGGTTATTACCCAGGATATTCCTCTCGCGCATCCGCTGGTTCATCGTGAAATCGTGGTTATCAGTCCACGCGGCCTGATTTTCGACGAGAACAACATCGCAGAGCGTCTTTCTATTCGAGACATGATGCAGGATATGCGAGACGTGGGCATAATCACCGGCGGGCCGAAGCAATTTGCAGAGAAGGAAAAGCGCGAGTTTGCATCCAGCTTTGATAGAGAACTTACGAAACTCCTCAAGAAGTTGTAGATTAATGCTCTATGAATATTCAAAAGCGGGAGATTTCCGGTCACCGGTGCGATTGAAATCAGAAAAGAAGAGTTGTTTGTCCTTCAAGGTGACACTGAGTCAAAAATATTGCAGCGTGGCAGAGCGCTAAGGGTAATACCGAGCACTTAAGGATTGCCTGCTATACATGGTTGAGATGTAGAAGTGCGCAGTGACGTAGGGGCGGTTCTCGCTCAATGCACGGCATGGGTTTAGGCGGGTATCGTGAACCTGCACAAGACGAGGGAGAATAGAAGGTCTATTGCACAGGCGCCGGGATGCCCTCGGGTTGCGGCGACTCAGAAGGCTGCATGAAACCGGATGGCTGGCTAACCGGAGTCTGGCCGGGAGTCGTGGACGGCGGCATGGTGCTGCTGGTTGCCGACGGGCTGCCCGTTGTATTGCCAAGTTGGTTGGTATCCAAGGGCGCCGGCTTGCTCTGCGTCAGGAAGACGAAGTACGCGATCATGATCACACCGACAAATATCGCAACGAGCATGTATCCGCCGCCGCCGGCCGCCGGTGCCTCACGGTTTTGCGGTTGATAATTCGCGTAGGGATCCTGTGCCGGCAAGCCGCTGGCCGAGGAAGCGGTAATTCCTGCTTGATAGGCATTGTAGTTTTTCATCCACTGGGGCTGTTCCCCGCTGGGCGCTTGTGGCGCGCCGCCCGGACGCGCAGTCGGCGTAGGTATTGCATTAAGGTCATTGAGGTCGGGTTGTTCTCCAGAAGTTCCGGCTGGACGGCTCATTCCCGGTGTGGGAATGGCATTTAGCTGATCCTGAAAACTCAACGTCGCGGGCGGTGTGGCTGCTGCAGGTGCTTTAGGAGCAGGAGCAGCTGTACCGGGTGTGGGGATTGCATCAAGTTGGTTTTTCGTGATCGATGCGGGCGGCGGCGTCTTGGCACCCGGAGTAGGAATGGCTGCCAGCTGGTCGGCAATGCTGGGCTCGCCGGCTTTAGCCGGTGCGGGGGCTGGAACGGCTTTGGGGGCGCCGGGCGACGGAATTGCGTCCAGCTGAGACTTGAGATTTTGCTGACTTGTGGCTGGTTTTGGCGCCGGAACAGGCGGTGGAACTACTTTTGCGGGCTGCGGGGATGCTGCGGTCGGAGCGGCTGCGGCGCCGGGAGCTTTGATTGCATCAAGCTGTGCTTTCAGGCTGTCGCCTGCTGCAGCATGTCCCTTGCAATTGGCATCTGGGGAAGCCGGATCGGTGACTTTGGATTTACCGCAAATTGAACAGAGATTTGCATCAGAGGTCATAGGTTTTCTCAAAATCGGGGCGATTATTAACTATGTCAAAATATTATCCAAAGTAGGTTGTACCCGGATTTTTGATGCGTATACACGTCTGTAATCGCTGCTGGGCGCGCCAATTGAGCTTTCGTTACTTTTGCCTTCTGAGAAATTCAGTGCGCGCTCGGGCGGATTGTGGCTTTTTGGCAGCGCCTAAACGAGGGAAGACCGATAAAATCGTTGGTCGGAGAAATTTGCAATTCTGGAATCAAGAGATAAGGACAGGTCATGACAAGTAGTACTCAAATCTCAAATCGGCAATTCCGCCTTAAATCAAGACCAAGCGGTCGGGTTACCATAGACAATTTCGATTTTGTCGAAGAGAAAATTCCTGAGCTGGAGAAAGACCAGATACTTGTCCGCACCATTTACCTCTCTCTTGATCCGACCAACAGAATTTGGATGAGCGACATGGACCAGTATTTGCCCCCCGTTGAGATCGGAGACGTGATGCGCGGGCTTGGCATTGGCAAGATAGTGCAATCCAAAAATTCCAAATTTAAGGAAGGTTCTTTCGTCAGCGGTGTGCTGGGATGGCAGGAATATGCAGTATCGGAGGGACGGGGTGCCTGGCCGCTTACTGTTTTGCCCAAATTGCCCGGACTATCGCTGGAAATCATGGCTGGCGCCGCCGGTATGACTGGGCTGACTGCTTATTTCGGCTTTTATGAAATAGGCAAACCGAAGGAAGGCGAGACCCTGGTTGTATCAGCTGCTGCCGGTGCCGTCGGAAGTATCGTTGGACAATTAGGAAAGATTAGCGGCATGCGGGTTGTTGGTATTGCCGGTGGTGAAGAAAAGTGCAACTGGCTCAGGGACGAATTGAAATTCGATGCGGCGGTTGACTACAAAAATCCGAATTGGAAGCAACAACTGGAAGAGGCAACTCCAGGCGGCATTGACATCAATTTTGAAAACGTTGGCGGCGAGATCATGGAGGCTGTCTACAAGCGAATGAATCTGCACAGCCGCTTTGTACTTTGCGGTTTGATTTCCGGATACAACGATACCGATGACAGTAAATCACGTCTCAGCATTGGACCCGCTTTGATGAAACGCATCAAAATTGAAGGTTTTATCATTACCGACTATGTGCAGCGTTTTCAGGAAGCTGCCACCAGACTGATTATGTGGATGGTTGCCGGTAAGATCAAACACAAAGAGACGATAATCGAAGGTTTGGACAAGGCGCCTGAAGCACTCAATCTTTTGTTCGACGGAGGCAACATAGGAAAACTATTGATAAAGGTATCGGACCCATAGACTGCAGGCGCGATGCCGGGCGCGGCCAGATTGTCGAGCCGGACGATGCCACGCATCTCAACGATATGGATCGGTCCAGGGGAAAACCCTAAAAAGGGGGGTGCGCAACTTTCAGGAAAGCATTAATATAGTGAGAGTTGTTCGTGCTTAAGTCGTCTTCCGGGAGAGGGATCATGGGAAAAGAGCAAAAGCAGAAAAAAGAAGTAAAAAAGAAGGCCGTCAAAACTCAAAAAGAGAAGAAAGCCGCCAAGCAAGAGAAAAAGCGTTCCAGCTAACTCTTATCCGTTCAAGTTTTAAAGCCATAAGATAGCGCTGTTACGTGTCTTATGGCTTTTAAGTCGACAAGAGGAAGTGGGTGCCGGGCAGGCGGTGTTTTCAATGATCAAATTGCATTAAAATAGCCTGCTGAATCTCTCTCCGTCCTCAGGTTTTTACTGGTATCTTAAATGCCCGGCTCAGCAATAATGTGGATTCGAGATGGTGTCCTGGTCAACAGAATGCACCTCAATCCGGTTGCTTTTGCTTTTGCATACTGGCTTTTCACGCCGAGCGAAAAACGCTCGCGCATCACTATTGAACTCCTGATCAATTTTGGCTTTACCAAATCAGGGTTTTCATGCGCCGATAAAATGTTTCTCTTCAATCAAGAACATGACAATGCGCTGCCGAATGTAGATGCGGCCGCGTCTTTCTACAACGAATTAGCGACAATTTCTGCTCAGTCGTGCTCCTATTTTGAGGGGGCTGTTGATTTGCTGGCCGATCTGCAGAAAGTGGGAGCCTACAGTTACATCACGTCTGCAGTGGAGCAGGAAGTGTTGGACAGGTGGGCCCAGAGCCCGCAGGGAAAAATGATCAGCGCCAGCCTCATGGAAATTTTGGGGCGGCGACCAAATTTCTTCAAAGGCACGGATCATTTCGAGTATGTGACTGACACTGTAAAACCTGATTGCATTTACTATGTAGCTGATGCGGTGTCGGAGCTGCTTACGGTCTTGGCAAATAAAGAACGCTTCAAAATCGTTTCGATTGGCTTTTCCTATTGCATTGACAAACCGCAGGTCATGGAAGCGGTTGGATTGGTGAAAACGACTCTGTCCGGATTTCCGCAGAGTGAAATTCCGTATCCTGATGAAATTGAATTAGACGAGAGCCGCTTGCAAGTTCCTCAAGAGTATCAGTTGGCTGATTCACTGCGCGGCGCCGGTGCCGATCACGTTGTCGGCGGCGATTCGCACGAGATATTCGCCAATTTGCGAAAGTATTTTACTCAGAGCGGTCTGCTCAAGTAGGACTGTTTCAGCACAATTGCATTTCTTAGCTGGCATAGTCGCGGGGCATTTAATCTATGTGCCCCACTTATGACTCGAAGTTCGCATTAGAGTGTCGACAACTCAACTAGCGGCTGCCGATTTTGCGCATCGTAATTTCCAGATCCCTGGCGTTGAGACGAGACTGCCGGTAACGCCTGCCTTGCAGTCAGTTGGTAGAAGATAATTACGAGAGGAAACCTCAATGACATTTGAAAATCATCATGGCAACGGTGAAGTCACTACACCAGCCCCGGCTACCCAGCTCAATCTGGTCGATGTTAACAGTCGAAACAACAATCACAACGACAATTCAAACTACAACCGAAATGACAATACATTGATAAACGCGCCCAGGCAGGACGTACGCGTCAACACTGGTCCGACCACATCCGACTCGCGCTCGAATGCAGTTTCCGGGTCGTCTTCGTCTGCCGATGCCCGCATAGGAAATGTAGGCGGCGGCTCCAGCCAGATCAACGATAACCGCACGGAAAACGTGAGGTATTACGGTGGAAGCGCGACTGCACCCAACGTATATGGAGCTGGATTCTGCAGCGAGGGTGGCAGCACCGGCGTCTATGTGTTGGGATTCGGCGTCAGTGGTGGCAAGTCCACTATCAACCAGGAATGCCTTAAAAAAGAAGACTTCCAGCGCACAATGCAGCAGGTCTGCAAAGCCAGTGATGACCACGCCATGGTAGCTCTGCAAAGTTTTCAATTGGAACTGCAAGCAGGTCAGCAATTGGGATCTAATCCTTATGCGCCTGGAGTCGGTGCCGGTGCACGTAGAATCGCGAATGCCAAGGCAGAAGTCTCACTCCAGTTAGACAGCGTGTGCTCGACCCTGGCTAACAGCGCCGATGCCACTATGGACTCGATGAAAAAGATTGGACTGGACAAACCGATCATCATTCCGGCGCAAGCTAGCAATGCGGCAGAACAGCGAATAATCGACGAAGCGGTCGCGAAAAAACTTGAAGAATTCGACAATCGCGTGACGAAGGTAGAACAGAGATCTACCGAAGTCAATGTCACAACGATAAATGTACTGCCCGAGCGACCGGCACCGGCAAAACCAGTTCATCGTCCTCATCCGCCAAAGCCGGCAAAACCTGCCGATGATTGCCCGCCCGAGCAAAAGAAGAAGTAACTGGAAGCATTTGAGGAAAACCCGATGATACCGATGGAATATTCTGGTGCCGATCTTGAACGGCATCAGGCCGATGAAAAAAACAATGCCAGCGGGCTTGGTATTGAAGCGTTGCAACTTTTGGACAGAAATGCAGCACGCACAATTGACACGAAAGATGGATGGGTACCGGCCTCTGTACTTGATTCGTCCGGTAAGAAAGTCTATGCCAGTTGGGCTGCCGAAATTTTGGACGCAAAGCAATACACAGTGAAAGCGGGCGACAGTCTCTACCAGATCGCCAGACGTTCTCTGGGAGTGACTGGAAATCCCGATGCTACTCAGCCTGAAATTAAACGCGAGATGCAGCGTATCACAGAGCTGAACAAGCAAGAGTTTCCGGAATTGAAACGCGGGCGTGTCTGTGCCGGAGCGACTCTCAATCTGGCATCACCAACATCTTTTCAGGAGACGAGAAGGAGCGGCGCATCTATCAATCCAATCGATGCGCTGCCTGATTCTCCGCCTTCGGCGCGTGACAGCGATTGCGCTCCGAAGGAAAGAGTCGCCGTCAAAAATTCCGTTGTGCACGCTGAAAAGTGCGACAATTTTGAAATTTTTGAAAATGGCATAGCAGTTGTCAGACCGGGAGCTGACGTAATCGTCAATTCAGGAGGGCGAGCCTTTGTCTTCGGCGGCAAGGTTGCCGCTCGCGACGGGTCCCAAGTCGTCGCCGTCGGCGGTGATGTTGATGCGCAGCCGGGTTCTAGAGTCAGATATGTGACTGGAACACGAACGATGAAGCGTTGATTTTCCGGAAAGTCTCTTGCCGCAGTTAAAACCTGAAAGTCGGAGCTGTTTTACCTTTGCCATAAGAGCGTTCACCTGATACGCTTTGGCAATGCAAGAAACCAGCCATGAATTCAAGCCCTACATTGCTGCGGAAGACGCCGTCAAGGAACTGACTCCAAGAGCAATAATTCTGGGCTGCATTTTCGGAATTCTCTTCGGCGCAGCCTCTGTCTATCTCGCATTGCGAGCCGGCTTGACTGTGTCTGCATCCATTCCTGTGGCTGTCCTGGCTATCTCTTTGGGGCGCAAATTTCTCAAAACTACGATTCTTGAAAACAACATCATTCAGACCACCGCTTCAGCTGGCGAGTCGATTGCATCCGGTGTTGTTTTTACACTGACAGGTTTTCTCTTCCTGAGCCTTACGGATAAAGGCGATAGCGTCGGCGCACCATTTTTTGACTACTGGACGATTTTCATTCTTGCTGCCCTGGGTGGAAGCCTTGGCACTCTGATGATGATTCCTCTCAGGCGCTCTTTGATCGTTAAAGAGCACGGCAATCTTCCCTATCCTGAAGGCACCGCATGCGGTTCGGTTCTCATTGCCGGCGACAAGGGAGGAAGTTCTGCCAAGATTGCATACTTGGGCCTTGGATTTGCAATGATATATGCGCTTCTCCAGAAGATAGCTCATATAATTGCGGAAACGCCCACCTATGTGACACAGCAGACGAACAAATTTTTTCCATCTGCTACCGTCAACGGTGAAATCACACCCGAGTATATGGGTGTCGGATATATCGTCGGTTTTAGAATTGCCGGCACTCTTGTTGCTGGTGGTGTATTGGCCTGGCTCGGTTTGATACCACTGTTAGCCGGTTTGGTGCCTATGGACACCATTGCTCAGCAGCTGGTGAAACTCGGATATCTACAGAGTCTAACGGCCCTTGGTGGACCTGGAAGTTGGGATCCGTCCACGCACACTTTTGCCAATACTGCAGAGGCAGTCTATAGAGCCTACGTACGCCAGATCGGAGCTGGTGCCGTAGCGGCCGGTGGTTTTATCACATTGATAAAAACGATCCCGACGATCATTTCCTCCTTCAAAGATAGTTTGGGTTCCTTCAGGACTGATGGTGGCGCTGGAGCAGTTTCAAGAGTAGACCGAGATCTCTCCATCAAAACTGTTCTGATAGGCTCCGTTGCTCTCGTTGTTTTGATGATGGCGCTTCCGCAAATACCTGGAGATTCGATTCTTCAGAAATTGCTCATCGGTATTCTCGTAATCGTATTTGGATTTTTCTTCGTCACTGTATCAAGCCGAATTGTCGGATTGATTGGGTCGAGTTCAAACCCTATATCGGGCATGACGATTGCAACATTGATGGCGACATCGCTTGTGTTTATCGGTTTTGGACTGACGGGCAACTTCTATGAGCCAATGGTCCTCGTAGTCGGCGGCATCGTCTGCATTGCCGCGGCTAATGGTGGAGCGACCTCGCAGGATTTGAAGACCGGATACATAGTTGGTGCTACACCCAAAAACCAGCAGATCTGTTTGTTCATTGGTGCGGTGGTCGCTTCAATCGTGATCGGATTGACAGTGAAGTTGCTCGATCATCCCTCTCCTGACATGGTTGCAAAAGGTATTGTTCACGCCATTGGCAGCGACAAGTTTCCTGCGCCTCAAGGCACTTTGATGGCTACTCTCATCAAGGGTATGTTGTCGTTCAACCTTGATTGGAATTTCGTTCTGGTTGGAGTTTTCCTTGCCACGACAATGGAACTTTGTGGCGTCAATTCATTGAACTTCGCCGTTGGTGCGTATTTGCCACTATCAACGACCTTGCCTATTTTCGCCGGCGGTGTGATCAAGAAAATTGTGGAAATTACTGCAAAACGCAAGGGAATTGAGAGTGCCGATGACGAATTAGGCAGCGGCAGTTTGTTTGCCACTGGACTGGTTGCAGGCGGTGCACTGGCCGGAGTGATCATCGCGCTGCTTTCGATACCGGAGCCGATTTTCAAATTCTTGCAAACGATAAGCTGCGAACACGCCCTCACAGGTATGCTGGGAGCAAACGGCTATCAACTGGCTGGCGTCATCTTTTTTTCGCTCATGGGTTTTACGCTATACAAGGTTGCTACAGGTGAAAGCGAACCGCCTGCTATAAATGGAAAATAATTCAGCCTGCGGCATAGCTAGAGCATTCCAAAAGAGAAATCGGAACTCCGTAAGTGTAGTTCCGATTCTGAACTCTGAAAAACTGACAAAATCTGAGCTAATTCAATTACCAGACAAACTGAGCTTTTTTCTCGCCGCTCACAAATTGAATTCCGAATTGCTCAACGTCGCTGACTACGCCATTGAAAAATTCAACTGCATGAATGTCTTTTTTTGACACTGGAAGCGGTGCGCTCAGGACACGGAAAAGTTCGATGGTTTTTTTTGTGTCCAAAACTACTTGGGTGGAACGACGCTCGTCACCGTAAAATGACACGGAAGCCATCCAGCCTTCATTGGCGTGGCGCTTAATTTGGACGATTCCACGAGTTCCTACATTGGTTGCCGTGATCATGATTGACTCCACATAAAAAGGTGCGCCACCGGGGGTGGCTGTCTCTACTACATCGCAAAGAGGGGCAATCATAAGTGAGAACCTGGAGCCCGTATACATTTTGGGCTTTCGATCCTTGACAAACTTAATATTGTTGCGGGCTCTGGGTGCTCTTCAGTGGAAATTTTGACCGCCAGCAAAGCTGTAAAAACAGCGACAGGCTCAGGCAGCCGGGCTGTCAAGTTGATTTTGTGTCCGGCAATAGTAGAAATTTCTGTTTACAACCAAAACGAAGATTGCATTAAGGCTTTGATTTGCCAATCTGTTCTTCGCCTCACGATTCCGGCAAGACCATATGCACGCATGTGCCGGCCGGCGAAGCGCCGCCGCCCTTAATGCCGGCGCGTTTTGTCGACTCTGATTTGCTTTCTTCCGCGCCCAGCAATCGCTCAACGGCTGCCGCCAACGGGCATGGGAATGATTGATTCCCATCCTGGAAAATTCTGCACTAATCATGGAATCGGGTGAGTTTCTCACTTTAACCAGGCTTCTCTTGATAAGTAGATGTCTAACCGATCTCTAGTTATGATAGGCAGCTAGTATTTCGTTCACTGAACGGTATTCAGGAGATATCCCATGCTCAGTCCTTTAGCAGGCAAGCCGGCTCCCATGGAGTTGCTCGTCAATGTGCCCCGCCTCATTACCACTTATTACAGTGAAAAGCCGGACGTCAATGTGGCTGCCGAGCGCGTGGCTTTTGGAACTTCAGGGCATCGCGGCTCAGCCTTCAATCGCGCTTTCAATGAAGAGCACATTCTGGCGATAACGCAGGCGATTTGCCAATATCGCAAGGAGCAAGGGATTACCGGGCCGCTCTATCTGGGTATCGACACGCATGCGCTTTCCGAGCCGGCATTTGCCAGCGCTATGGAAGTTCTTGCGGCCAACGAAGTCAACGTAATGGTCGACACGGAACTCAGTTACACTCCGACGCCTTCGATATCGCTGGCTATTCTCAATTACAACAAGGGACGAACCAAGGGTCTTGCAGACGGCATCGTCATAACGCCCTCGCACAACCCGCCCCAGGATGGCGGCTTCAAATACAATCCACCCAATGGCGGACCCGCCGACACAAATGTGACCGGATGGATCGAAAAGAAAGCCAATGAGTATCTCGGAAAAGATCTCGCCGGTGTAAAACGAATTGGTTTTAGACAGGCGATGGCGGCTGCCACTACTCACAAATTTGATTACACAAAATTGTATATCGACGAACTGGCATCGGTGATTGATCTCAAGGCAATTCAGAAATCAGGCATTAAAGCCGGTGTCGACCCGCTTGGCGGAGCAGGCGTACACTATTGGGAGCGCTTGATTGAAGCGCACAAATTGCCAATTGAAGTCGTCAATCATGCCGTCGACCCGACTTTCTCGTTCATGGCGGTTGATTGGGACGGCAAAATTCGTATGGATTGCTCGTCACCATATGCGATGGCGGGCTTGATCGAGCACAGCAAGCGATTTGATATTTCATTTGCAAATGACACCGATCACGATCGCCACGGTATCGTCACACCGAAAGGTCTGATGAATCCGAATCACTTTCTTTCGGTTGCCATCGATTATCTTTTCCAAAATCGAAAGGAGTGGCGCAAGGATGCGGCGATTGGAAAAACAGTGGTGAGCACCAGCCTGATCGATCGCATTGCCGCCAGACTGGGAAGAAAACTTGTTGAAGTTCCGGTCGGATTCAAGTGGTTTGTTGACGGGCTGATTGACGGTTCTTTCGGATTCGGCGGAGAAGAAAGTGCAGGAGCATGTTTCCTGCGCATGGATGGAAGTGTCTGGACAACAGACAAAGACGGCATCATTCTTGCTTTGTTGGCAGCGGAAATCACCGCTGTCACCGGTAAAGATCCAGGCGTGCATTACGAAGAGCTGACCAGAGAATTCGGCAATCCGTCATATGCCAGAATTGACGCTCCGGCTACACCGGATCAAAAGGCGAAGTTGAAAAAACTCTCTGCTGATGATGTAAAAGCGAAGGATTTTGCCGGTGAAAAGATTGTCGGTAAATTCACTTGCGCACCAGGCAACAACGAAGCCATTGGTGGACTGAAGGTGACGACGGGAAGCGGATGGTTTGCGGCAAGACCATCCGGGACCGAAGATGTCTACAAGATTTATGCAGAAAGTTTCAAGAGCGAAGCGCACTTGAAGCAGATTCAGTCGGAAGCTCAAGAATTGGTAACACAGGTTTTATCGCCGACCGCGCAGAAAGCCTGAAGCAAGCAACGGTGGTCGGGGCTTGTGCCCGATCTCTGGCTGGCGCCACCGAAATTGCAGCAAAAGGTTATGAGCAATCTGCATCTGAAAAGTCCAATATTGTTTTGCAATTTGAACTTGATTTTTCCTCCGACGCAACCACCACTGTTACTGAGCAAAACGCAAAACGCAAAACGCAAAACGCAAAACGCAGCCGGCGAGCCGAGCAGTGGACGACAAATAGCTGCTCAGACTAACTTCGCTTAACCAAATTGTGCTGTTTGAGCTTTTGCAGCAGCCAGTGCTTTATCCTTATGAGCGCTGGATGGCATGTTTGGATGTGAATCGGGCGATGAATTGCAGAAGGAGGAAAGATGTCCGCTGACGTGTACGAATTTACTGCCAGGACTCTGGATGGAAAAGATATTGATCTGGAGCAGTACAGGGGCGACGTGCTGCTTATAGTAAATACTGCCAGTCAGTGTGGTTTTACGCCTCAATACCACGGACTTGAGCAGTTGCATAAGGACTTCTATGCGAAGGGTTTGCGTGTGCTCGGATTTCCGTGCAATCAATTCGGCGCTCAAGAACCGGGTGGTGCTCCAGAGATCGGTGAATTTTGCCGGAAGAATTATGGCGTCGACTTTCAGATGTTTGAAAAGGTGGACGTCAACGGCAAAGATGCGCATCCTTTATATAAGTATTTGACTTCGTCCGCACCAGGTGTTCTGGGCACTGAAAACATCAAATGGAATTTCACCAAGTTTCTTGTCGGTCGCGATGGAAAGGTGTTCAAACGCTACGCACCGAATATCGAACCCAAAGATATGAGCAAAGACATCGAAAAGTTGCTTGAGAAAAGCTAAGAGCGCAGTTTTTCCATAAAATTCTGCAGGCGCGAAAGAGCCATTTCAAGTTTTTCCACGCCGGTCGCGTAAGAGCACCGGATATGCCCGTTTCCACCTGCACCAAATGCAGTGCCGGGTACGACGGCAACGCGCTCTTCAAGGAGCAGCCTTTCTGCAAACTGTTCGGCGCTCAATCCGGTTGACTTTATGGAAGGAAACGCATAAAAAGCGCCGAGCGGCATGTGGCAGGTAAGACCGAGCTTGTTGAGCCCGTCAACAATCAGTCTGCGTCTCTGGCGGTAATGAGCCACCATGTCTTCGACCTCGGTTTCCGCATGCTTGATTGCTTCCAGCGCGGCGATCTGACCAGTAATTGGTGCGCACAGCATTGTATAGGAATGCAATTTCATCATCATTTTGAGAATTGGTTCCGGCGCGCATGCATAGGCAATTCTCCAGCCTGTCATGGCGTACGCCTTGGAGAAACCGTTTAAAAGAATAGTGATATCTCTTGCACCAGGCACTGAGGCGACGCAAGTATGCATCCCGTCGTAAGTCAAACGGTCGTAAATTTCGTCCGATATGATATAGATACCGCGGTCGCGTGCAAAGTTTATGATCTCGATAATTTGTTCGCGATTGAGAACTGCACCGGTCGGATTGGACGGATATCCCAGAAGAATAGCTTTGGTGCGCTCCGTGCACGCTGCTTTCAGTTGCTCGGCCGTAACCGCAAATTTTGCTTCTGCACGAGTTTCTACTCCAACAGCAACGCCGCCTGCAAGTGATACGCACGGGCGATAGGAGACATAACACGGTTCTGGTATGAGAACTTCATCTGCCGGATTGAGTAGGACGCGCATCGCCAGATCGAGCCCTTCGGATACACCGACGGTGATAAGTATTTCCGCGTCGGGGTTGTATTCGACTTGGTAGCGATTATTTAAATAGCGCGCAATTTCTCTGCGTAATTCGAGCAAGCCGTAATTGGACGTGTATGTCGTTTGACCGCGCTCGAGTGAATAAATCGCTGCCTCGCGCACTGACCAGGGAGTAACGAAATCCGGTTCACCGACGCCCAGTGAAACTACGTCTTGCATCGATGCAGCAATGTCGAAAAATCGCCTGATTCCAGAGAATGGAACTTCAAGTGCTGTTTTTGACAAAGGTTTGAGACTGAGACTCTGGCTCATACAAAACCTACGGCGAAACTACAAGTCTTTGATCTTGCTCGGACTCAAAAAACAGGGCGCCGTCTTCTTTGTACCGTTTCAACAAAAAGTGCGATGTTGTTCCTGTCACACCATCAATAGTGGCAAGCTTCTCTGCCACAAAACTGGCCAGCTCACGAAGATTGGATGCTTCTACTACAACTCTCAAATCACTGCCGCCGGAAACCAACCAGACGCTCTGCACCTGCGCGAATCGCGCGATGCGGCAGGCAATGGCGTCAAATCCGACATCGCGAGCTGGAGTGACTTTTACATCGATAAAAGCTACTACTCTTTCACTGCCGGTCTTTTCCCAATCGATAACCGTGTAGTAGGTCTTGATGACGCCAGACTGTTCATAACCACGAACAGCCTTCTCCACCTCTTCAACTGACCGCCCTGTCATTTTGGCGATAGTGTCATAAGGCGTGCGCGCATCTCTTGCAAGTATGGTCAAGATTTCGTCTGGTGCTTCGTGTGACATGCCGGAAGTCTACCATATGCCCCACTTTACAAGGGGCGATGCCGGGCGTCGCGCGGTACGGTTTTTCGGGGGTTGTAAAGAACTGTTAGAATTGTAAGCTCTTGGTTCTGACCCTACTCTTTTCCGGGCACGTCGACCACGGGAGCCGTGTAAAAGCTGAGGCAAGTTTTGTGGAAAGCGATTGCTCAAAAATTAAGGACGCGTCCAGCCGAGAGATCTATACCATCGGTCATTCCAACCATCCTCTCAAACGCTTTATGGAACTTCTTGAAAGGTACGAGATCGAAGTCCTGGTAGACATTCGCTCCAGTCCGTTTTCTCGGTTTTCCAGGCACTTCAGCCAGGAGCCGCTGAAAAATGCCATACAGGGCGCCGGTCTCAAGTATCTCTTTTTCGGAAAGGAATTGGGCGGCAAGCCCAAAAGCCCTGAGTTCTACGATAACGATGGTCATGTTGATTATGCACGTATCGCCGCCTCTAAACCTTTTGCCGAAGGAATAGAGAGGCTGATTTCTGGTTGTGAAAAGTTTCGCTGCGCCATTATGTGCTGGGAAGAAAGCCCGCTCGATTGCCACAGAAGGCGGCTGGTCGGACCGGTTTTGGTGCAGCAATCCGTGGAAATTAAGCACATTCGCGGCAACGGAGAGTTGCAGCTGGAAGGAGATCTCTGCCAAGGCGAGAACAACCTCGCCGACGAATTCCAGCAACTGAAGTTGTTCTCTCAGACGTCACCCGAAAAGCCATGGCGTTCCTCGCGTCCCGTCAAAGGAAAACACTAGTCGTATACTTATTGGGGCAATTCTGGACCTGGCGATGCATGGCGCCGCCAGGAGGATTTTCACTGTCGATCACACCTGAAATCGAGGAGATGCGGAGTGGCACTCGATGATATGCTTTACCGCTGGCGGCTCGTTGTGACCCTTCAGGAGATATTCTTATGCATAAACGACAAGCTAAAGCCAAAGCTATAGTATTGGCGGGGACCTTAATCTTCGGCATTCTTCAAACTACGTCGATTGTACTGGCGAAAGAGAAGGAAAACACCGGCGCAACCTTGCCGACACCGTCCACGGTCAAAGCCGGAAGTCCATATCCAAGAGAAGAGGTCACACCTGAGATTTTGGAAAAACGCGCCCAGGATGTGGACGAAAAGCGCAGAGAGTTGGACCATAAGCGCCGGGCACTGGAAGAAAGAAGACTGAATCTGCAGGAGCCGCAGCAAAAGATCGATGAGATTCGATACAAACTTCAAGAAGAAAGGTTGAATCTGGACAAGCAGAGATCTGAATTGGAGCGCTTGCGCGCTGAACTCGATGAAAAATGGCGGCAGACCGATTTCCAACGCCTGCCTCTGGACAAACAGCGTTTGGAAATAGATGTGGCCGGACGCAAGTTGGAGCTGCAGAGATTGGACCTTGACAGGCAGAGAGTAGCCATCGAAGAGCAAAAACGTTTTTTGCGCGAAAAAAATTAGAGTTTGATCTAGCCGAGCGTAGAGACCAGATCAGTTGGACTGTTCCAAATCTTCACTGCGGGAGTTTCTCTATCGTGCGATAGAGCAAAACAGTACTGGTGTCCAGCATAAAATGCCTGCCGTCCTCTGGAATTAACGCCTACTCAGTCTGTCCATGCCGAAAGATGTAGAGGTTGACCTTCGAAAAGCTTGGGTTCATTGGGTTTACCGGGGCGTAAAAGTGCGTGCCAGCTCGTACTTTTAGATTTGAGCGCTAATTTATTATGACTGGCGCACTGTAAAATAATAGGCTATGGAAATCGTCAATATCGCAGCTTATAAGTTCGTCGGCATTCCCGAGCCGGCTCAGTATCAGACTGTAATCAAGGAGCGTTGCTTGGCGCTGCACCTCAAAGGCACTGTTGTCCTTGCTGAGGAGGGGATAAATCTCTTTCTGGCGGGAAGCCGAGAGTCTATTGATACGTTTCTGACATATTTGCAGTCCGATGCTTTTTTCAGCGGACGTTTTACCGCTTTGGATATCAAGGAAAGCTTTTCTTCAAATCAACCGTTTAAAAAGATGGTCGTGAGAATTGCAAAAGAAATTATCACCATGCGCCATCCAATGATTCGTCCTGAGACTTTTCGAGCACCGCATATCGATGCCGCTACCTTGAGGAAATGGCTGGATCAAGGAAGGGACAATGAAGGCAGAGAATTGATCTTGCTGGACACGCGAAATTCCTTTGAGGTTGAGATGGGTACGTTTGAAAACGCTATCGATCTGCACATAGAAAAGTTTAGCGATTTTCCTGATGCAGTGTCTGCCACTATGGAAAAGTCAAAGACCGCATTGCGCGAGAAGACTATTGTTTCCTTTTGCACTGGTGGCATACGTTGCGAAAAAGCGGCTCTGTACCTTCATGAGAAAGGTCACCCCAAAGTCCTTCAGCTCGATGGCGGCATCTTGCGCTACTTTGAAGACGTGGGCGGCGCGCACTGGCAAGGCGAGTGCTTTGTATTTGACGAGAGAGTTTCTCTCGATCCCGGATTGAAGGCAAGCGGAAAAACACTGGCCGATCGCAAAGACGGAAAATGATTGAGAGTCTGTTGAGGCGGGTTGAGCCCAAGGACGCGATAGACATCGTATAGCCTGATCAGGAAAAAGCGGGTATTCCAAACTTCGCGGTCGCGGTGCTATTCTTCAGTGCGCTGACGGCGGTTTGCGGAGACTCTTGATTCGTTTTCATGGCCCTCAAAGTCATGCCCAGCTGCCCGCGGGTACCACTACCCGCCTGTCCCGCCTGAGGGCGATGTAAATCTCGAAGGCCAAGCCAGGTCGGCGGCAGGGGTATTTTTAGCCTTTTAGGAATACAATAAATGGCAAAAGAGAGTTCACCTGCGTTTATTGCTGCATCTAATGTATGAAGTCCCGGCTAAATGCCAGCTGCAAGTAATTGCCTCCATCTGTTTCGTTTGGCTATGCGCCTTTGTATTGCTCAGCCCGCCTGTCATGGCCCAGGATGCTCTTTGGTCGTCAATGTACGACAATGCTGCCAAAGCCTTTGCTGATAGCGATTTTGCAAGAGCTGAGAAGCTGACTCTGGAGACAGTCGAGGAAGCCGAATCCCTTTCAAAGGGTGGAATCCAGCTCGCCAAAAGCCTCGAATTGCTTCGAAAAATCTATTTTGCACAGTCCAAGAAAGCGGAAGCTGAAAAGGTGGCGGCGCGCATAGAATCGCTTGGCGGTCTCAAGGAAGAACCTGAGGAAAAGACTGAAACCAGGGCGGACGCAAAACCTGAAGTCGAGCAGGAAGCTACGACTGCAGCCAGACCTTATCCCGCTGTCGATTCCAGAACCAAAAGTAAAACTGTTTCAAACGACAGTCTAAAACCTGCTGAAAAAAAAGATTCAGCAGAACCAGGCAAATTGGCAGGTAACTTCGGCAGCGATGCCTGTGGCAAAGGGTTGATTCGAGATAAAGAAGCGGCACCACCAAAGATGCTTCCGGGCACAGCCAGTCAAGAACCGATCGGCAATGCAAAGGCTGATTCGAGGAGCAGATCCGCCGCAGAAGAGCCGGGCGAATTGGCGATAGAGCGAGAGATTAAAAACACCTCGATCGCAACCACGACAACAGTAAGTCCGGTGAAAACAGAAGGTTATGCACCGACCTTAAAACTGAAAGAGATTTTGAAACTTGAAGGACACATGGGATGGAGCAAGTGTGTGGACATCTCCGCGGATGCAACACAGGCTCTGTCTGGTAGCGCCGACAATACCATGCGGCTCTGGGATCTGGCTTCTGGCAAGGAATTCCAGAAGTTTGAAGGCCACGACGAACCGGTCAATAGTGTCGCTTTTTCACCTGCAGGTGACCGAGCCCTTTCCGGAAGCAGCGATAAGACTGTCCGTCTCTGGGATCTCGATGCCGGCACCGAAATCAAAAAATTTCTTGGCCATGCAAATATCGTCACTTGTGTTGCCTTCGCGCCAGTTGGAACATTGATTGCATCCGGCGGTTATGACGGTACTGTGCGCCTCTGGGACAGTCAGACGGGCAAGGAGGTTTGCCGTTTGGAGGGCAACCTCGGAACGATTAAGTGTCTGGCCTTTACGCCGGAAGCAGAAGAGATCATCACCGGTGGCACCGACAAAATCTTGACTCTCTGGAACGTCAAATCCGGCAAAAAGGTGCGAACCTTCACAGGACACTGCGCAGAAGTAGCAACAGTTGCGGTTTCCGACGATGGCAAAAGAGTTATTTCCGGCGGTCGAGATACCACAGTGAGAACCTGGGATATTGACTCGGGAGACGAATTGAAATGTATGACCGGACATACCAATTGGGTGATCAAAGTGCGATTCATATCAGTAGATAAAGCTATGTCAGGCAGTCTTGATAAAACTCTTCGGATTTGGGATGTCGATGAAGGTCAGGTGGATAAGATCCTGAACCTTCAGCACTTCGGCATGTGGAGTTTAGGTATTTCCGAACTGGGCGATAAAGCTATTACCGGCAGTGACGACTTTACGCTACGCGTCTGGCAGACGAAACAATAACGACCGAGATTCGGAGAGATAAGCTTTGAGCGACCCCGCGTCACCAGGAAATCAAGTCGACACTGTGATAGCTATGTCTGGCGGTGCCCTGGCAGTGACGCGACTGATTGCCTGCTGGTGTGTGGGTGCTTACGATGGAGTTTCTCGATCTGTTTTCAAAACTGATTTGACAAAATCTGAGGTTGCGGAGGTTTTGACAGGCAACCTTGGGGGCGCCTCTTCAACTATATACCAGGGCGAAGTTACTGAGCACGAATTTCGTATTTCAGTTGCCCATAAAGGGATGCACAACGCCTGGTGGCCGATTCTTTGCGGAAGGATTGATAAGGAGTCGGACGGCTGCAGAGTTACCACTTACTTTGACATAGCACCTTGCGGTAAAGTATTTGCATCCAAATTGCTATGCGCCCCTCTTGTCATTGGGAGCGTTTTATTGATGTGCTTCGATTGGAATCCCGTCACCATCCTGGCATTCTGCTTCCCAGTATTCGGCATTCTCTTTGTCCGGCTGGGTAAATTCATCGGAAAAGCCGATGAGCAGAAGCTCCTGGGATTGATGGAATCAATTCACTCTGGCAGCAGCTGAAATTGTGAATGGCACTTTGTGAGTGGTACACATACTGCTGTTTTTCCTGCCGAGCCGGCCGAGTGCATAACGGTTAGTGCACCAACTAAGGTGCTATTAGCATGGCTAGACAAACCTGCAAATAATTTACCTGACTCGTTTGGGCGGCGAAGCCTTAATCGGTTTAGCGCCATCGCCACTGCCTGCGGTGCTGGTTTTGGGTTGATCGGGAAGTTCGATGTTGCCTATTCCCTTTGACGGTCGTGCCGCCGGCGCGCCGATGATCAGATCGCTGCCTTCCCATTTACTCTTCATAACGGGATTCTGCAAAACTCCGCGATCGCGCATTACTTCTCGTTGTACTTCTTCATTCAAGAAGCCGAAGGCGTCGCCCAGTGTCGTCATTTTTCCGTTTTTTCTCAAGCCTTCAATCAAGTGTCTGGTGAAAACACTGCCCTGGTATCTCTTCGATTCCCATGAACGTTGTTCCGGGCTGCTGGATGACAGGACTAATTGTCCGGTTCCCTGCACGATGCTATCAACGTCGACGTTGGCAGCCCGGGCCAGACCTTTTGAGCTGGGCGCGGCTACACCGCTATGGCAGGCATCAAGCAGCACCATTACTCGGTCGCAATGGACACGTTCTTTGATGATGCGTGAAAGATCTTGCATAGCTATTCCGGAGGTGTACAAATCATTGACGTCAGTATCATGTGCCACCAGATAGTTGACACCGCCGACATCCATAGTAGATGGACTGCCGTGACTGGAGAAATAGATGACGACCAGATCATCAGGTTCTGCAACGCGTGGCAGCCACTTGTTTCCCAATAAAGAAAGAATATTGGCGCGGGTGGCTGTGCTGTCGGTGAGCAGTTGAACGTGATCGGGTGCGAAGTTTTTCTCTGTCACCAGGAAGTCATAGAAATCTTTTGCATCTTTTGCACAGTAGTGCAGATTTATGCTCGAGTCCTTGAATTTGCTGATGCCGACAATAAGCGCCCACTTGTCTCTGATCGGCTTCTCGTTGCCTCTTCTTGCCGGTGCCACTGCGGCTGCAGCTATTTCCTCCACTGGTCTTCCCGCTGCAGTTTCGGAGCCGCCGCCTTGCTGGGCAGCTTCTTCTTGCGCGGCTGCACGTTTTCTCTTCTTGAATGATTCGATTGCGCGGTCTGCTTTGCGCGACAAATCACCTGTGAAAGAACGTTCGTTCATGCCGTTGGAGACCCTAGCCATACGCGTGTCAATGAGAATAGCTCCTGCTTCTTCCTGATTTGAAGATTGGATGAGCAGTTTTGCGCAATCTTCCAAATTGAAGATAGCGAATTTTTGAGTGCCGTCTGGGTTGTTTTTCAGACGAGTCATGGCGGTGCGAAACAATGCTTCAGCCTTCGTTGTAGAGCGCTTTTTCAAATAGACACGTCCCAGCATCATGTAACTGTATGCAAGTTTGGGATCGTTTTTGCTCATCATTTTTTCTTTGATTGCCAGAGCGCGTTTTTCCAAACTTTCAGCGCTGTCACCGTTGTTTTCACCAATGTCTACCAGAGCCGCCTGTTCTAAAAGGTCTGCCAGAGCGAGATCTTTCTCGCCCTTCGCTTCTTTCGCGCTGATCGCTTCTTGCAGCGATTGCTTTTTGTTGGTGACAAATTGGGCGCCGAAATTCTTCGCTTCTGCGATATCTAAGACAGCGCCGCTGGTATCACCAATTGCCAGGCGAGCCATGGCGCGATTGTAAAAACCCTCTGCTGTTTTTTCACCGTTGAGCGCGGCGTCCAGATCCTTTTGCGCATTCAAATATTCGCCCTGGGTGGCATATGCTGCGGCACGATCCATTAGCGCCGGACTATATTTTGGACTGAGACGCACTGCTTCGCTCAAGTCGGCGATTGCTCCTTTGGTGTCGCCTTTGCTCAGTTTCAGCCGCCCGAGATTGTACCGTGTCACTGATTCATCGGCTTTCCATGCAGATGCATCCTGCAAATCAGCAATTGCTTTGTCTGTATC
Source organism: Candidatus Melainabacteria bacterium (assembly GCA_020854255.1). GTDB lineage: Bacteria > Cyanobacteriota > Vampirovibrionia > Obscuribacterales > Obscuribacteraceae > QKMZ01. The sequence continues at coordinate 22,152 of JADZFV010000311.1, forward strand.
GCCAAGCTTTGCATAGGCGAGTCCACGCTGGAGATAAGCATCTCCATTTTTCCGGCTGCCTTTCAAGTTTTTAGTGTGATAAGCGATAACCTGCCTGAAATTTTCGTCTGCGGATCCCTTGCTGCCTTTCAGCAAGAGCACCTCACCGAGTTGAAATCTGAGCGCTGAAGCACCGGGCCTGTTTTTCTTGAGCAGGAATTCGTAGTCCTCGACTGCTCCATCAAGGTCGTTTGACTTGGCGCGACAGTCGGCGCGCTCTTTGATGGCATCGTAGTTCTGAGAGTCTAATTTTAGTGCGGTCGAGAAATCAGTGATGGCTTTCTGATAGTCCCCAATTCTCTTGTAGGCTGCCCCCCTGTTGAGGAGTGCGGTGGAATTTTTCGGGCTCAAGCGCAATGCCAGCGTGTAATCTTCAACTGCCGGCGGGAAGTCGTTTTGCTTGGCATGCAGCTGGCCGCGTTTGATGTAAGACTCGACGACGTTCGGGTTAATCTTTATCGCCTGGTCGTAATCGGAAAGAGCGCCTTCGAAGTCGCGGATCTCGGACCTGGCTGCTGCTCGGTTCAAATAAGCTTCATAGACATTGGGGTTGTCTCTGAGAACCAGAGTGAAAGATGCGACGGCACTTTCATAGTCTTTCTTGACCATCTGATAGAGACCGCGGGTCAAATCTTTCTGGTAAGTTTTTGTTTGCGAGACAGCCGGTTGAATGGTTGTGGCAAAACCGCAAAGCAGCAATGCGCCGAAAACCAAAGCGGACGCACCATTGCGATAGAAGTCCTTCACTTTTAAGCCCCACTGAAGGTGTCAAATTCTATTGGTCCATGACTCCTTCTAAGTTATTCCCCGGAGGATCAGGAACACAAACGCGTAAAGCATGGCCCAGTGAGGGCTGAGCTTTCTTATCAAAGGAGGACACACATTCGCAGCCGAATGCCGCCGGGGTGTCGACCAGAATTCTTAATGGGAAGGCGATTTGGGGATCGAGGCAGATTTTTTTTTATGAGCCGGCTGGATCGCAAATGAGTCAAGGATCTGATCTGGCAAACCGGAAAGCAGGAGCCAAGTTACCGTAATCTGCCAGATCAGTGCTTGCTATTGCTTTAGCATCATGTAGATCTTGTTGGCTTCTGCAAAGCGCGATGATTTGTAGAGAAATTTCGCGTACTCAGTCAGCATCTCGGTGACATCCGGGTCGAGTTGATTTTTCCCGGCCTCTTTTGCTAACTTGAAGGCTTCTTTGAAGTTTGTGTCTGCTTCCTGAGTCTTTCCGTGTGCTGAATGAATGATAGCGCAGCGTCCCATTAGTTTCGAATGTTCGAATTTCCTGTCCGGCTTTTCTTTGACCAAGATCAATGCGCGCTGGTAATTCTTTTGAGCGCCATCATAGTCTCCTTGAACGCGATTAAAGTCTCCCAGTGATATCAAGGCAGCTACTTGACCTGCTTCATCTTTAGCTTTCTCGGCAGCATTGAGCTTTTGCTTGGCTGCATCTTCAAGGGTGACAAAGGAAGAGACAGCTTGAGAACCGGAAGACCCGGAAGAGATTTGGGCGCCCCCTCCCCAACCGTTGTAATCAAATTCAAACTCGACGCCCACACACTCTTTGGCACCATACGGCAGACGCTCAAATGGCGCAGCATTTTTGATTGCAGCCAAAGCCGCTGCATCGGCGGCAGGGACTCCTGACGATTTGGCAACTTTGAGATCCTTCACAGAGCCGTTGCGCGCGATCCGAAAGTGAGTCAACACCAGCTTGGTCTCATGCCCTCTAGGAGGGAACCAGGCTCTTTTTATGCGCTTGCGCAGTTCGGTCAGATAAGGTTGATAGTCTACCGATATGCCATATGGTGCAAATCCGAGACCTCTGGCCAGCTCATAATCTTGGATAGCACCATTCAAATCCCCCGTTTTTTCCTTGACCATGCCGCGGAAATAAATAGACTCGCCATTATCCGGCTCCAGGGAAATTGCCCTCTCGAGATCGACCAGAGCCTCTTTGTATTGTTTTAGCTGAATTCTAGCCTCGCCTCGATTGCAATAGGCGTAGCGCATTATCCGGTGCGCCTTTCCGCAAAGTGGAATCGCCTTGTCCGCATCTTCGAAGGCTTGCTTGGGATTATTCAAGTGCAAGTAGCAATCGGAGCGCTCGCTGTATGCGACAGGATCATTTGGTTTTGCTTTTATGAGGGCAGTCTGCTCTGTTGCTCGTTTTTTGTAATACAGAATGACAAGCTGGTTTCGCGCCCAGGGATCTCTGGTTTTGTCATGGTCGTGCAGTGCATCGGAAGGATGACTTTCGGTATTTGTGCTCGATGTTTCTTGTTTTGATTTCTCTTCTGTAATTTCTGTCTTCGTTGTTGCTGTGCTTGTGCCGTTTGTGGCAGGCGGAGCTACTGCAACCGAAGCTACTGCAACCGAAGCGGTTGTGATAGTGGTCGTTGTCGCGGTATTTGCAGCGACTGCTGCAGGTGTTTCCACTCTTGGTTGTACCGATACTGTTTTGGGTGGTGCTTCTGCCGTCTTAACAGGGGAGTCTGCGGCAGCCGCAGCTTTGTTGACGTAATCCTTGAATTTTTCGAGAAATTCCGGCGCGGTGCCCGGATCAAAGCAAAGTCGCGCCATGATGTGACTTTCGTGTTTTGGCGAATATGGAGCCAATACAATTGCTTCGTATGTGATTAGATTGACACGCTTGGGGAGCGACTCTCTGCCTTTGTATGGGCCGGTTTTGATCTCCAGGTCGCCGAGCACCCCGTCAATGCCGGGCGCCAGTTCACTCAAATGAGTTTGCGTGCTGATCTGACTGTGCACTTTGTATTCGAAATGCATGACGTTGCCGCTAACGGTCACTTTTGCGCGCGGGAAATATTCTTTGACCAGACCGCTCAAATCTGCATACAGCGATTTTGCTGGTTCGGACTCGACAGATTGAGTGCGCGCAGGCGGTGCGGCCACAGTTTGTGTTTGACCTTGAACAGATGCAAAAACAAATGCAACCAAAATTCCGCAGGCAAGGCGCGATCGTCCACTATTTGGAAAGTTCATAGTCAGGATTTTTCCCGTGTAAGACTCTTTTTGGCGGCGATAAAAGAGTGGAATAAGAGACCTGAGGACACCGGCTGAATCATTAATTCTAATGAGGACCAGATTTTACATGCCAATTTTTCGGCTCCGGCAATCTCTAATTGCACTTTTGCCGCTCATTTTATCTTGGGCTCTGACGCCCGCCCAGGGTAATGAGCGGGCGCCTTCAGACCAGTCCTGGCTGTATTCTGGTCGGTAATGGTAAGACTTCGGACTATACCCAGGTCGTTTGGATGGACTTGTCGCCTTTTTCAGGCTGGACGCTCGCTCAGTCCGGGCTCTCCAGCTCCCAGGCTCGACTGTTAGGGCCGTCGTACTAACTCATTCTTATCGGAAGCTTGAGAGCCCGCAGGATCAACTCTATTATTATGAATACTGATTATCAATTGTTTTCCGCCAGGTCAACAGCCGGTCTGCCTTGCTGTTTGCGGTAAAGCATAAACCAGCGAAGATTGGTGGGCTCGGCACCGTCAAGAATATCCATCGCTTTTAATGTCGAGCCGGGATCAAATTTTCCAAGTCCGCCAGTGACACTGCGCAGTGCATTCACATAATTTCTTTGGGCTTCATTTACTTGTTGATCGATGTTCTGGTTGAGTGGAATAGTCTGTTTATCGATGCCCAGTCTCTTGCTGAATTCGATAATGGGATTGCCGGCAGGGTCTGTGGATACTACAACATGCGGCCTGTCGCTGGTCAAATTGGTGATTCCGTACGAGCCGTCGTCTTTCATTTTGGCGATCACTCTTTCTCGATAGTCTTTGGGCATGCCCATGAGGTTGGCCATCTCTACGCGCAAGTCGAGTCTGGCTTGTTCATCGCCACGCAATGCCTGAAGGGCCGTATCTTCAAGCCTGGCGGCGTCTCTCTCCGGATGCGCATAACGCTCGGAAGGGTAACTAGGAGCTATTTTCGTGTCGCTGACTGAAACTCTCTGCAAAGGTGGAGTTTTTTCCTTTGCTTCAGCGACACAGGATTTGTCGTTGTCCGGTTTTCCGTCTTTTCTGAGCAGATGCGCGCCCGAATTATCGAAGCTCAGGACGAAATTCGGTATTGAAGGGTCGTCAGGCTGGATTTCATGTCGGCGATTGAGTTCTTTATAAACATCAATCTGCTGTTTCCTGCTCATGCCGTCGAAAACGCACTCTACACTCACACCGGTGTTATACGCAGTAATGATTCGATCGGCGTCTTTGGCAACTGATTGTTCTGGATTGGAAGCGGCCATATGCCCTCCAAAAGGAGAGATGGATGTAGTAAAAGGCTTGGGGACCTTCAACCTACAGCAGATTCGTGGCAAATTTGTGGAATCTCGAGCTATTTTTGAAACATATCGTCCGAGGGTAGCCAATCTTCAACGTAGATTTTATCGAATGCTGTTGAAAAGGCACTGAGAGACAAAGTTGCAGACCCGTCAGGATTGCAATTAGAATGATTTTTAGAAATTTCGCTGAACTGGTCGCCAGCGTTGTCCCTTACCGGGTCGTTGACTATGACACGGCCATTGCGGTGGTCGAAATTGACTATACCGCAAACCGGACTCCTCGAAATGATGCGCGATCCGGCCACCCTGGGGCTGTTATGCAGACCGACGGCGATCATGAGGCGGCGCTGCCTGAATGCATCTTTCATCGAGTTGCCCAGGCTCGACAGAGGGACATCTTTCACTTCCATCCAGCGACCGCTTTGTCCGTTCAAGAGATGGGAAATTCGCTCCACAGATTGCAGGTGATCGAGATCTGTCTTGCCATCATAACCGGCTTCGTATTGTCGATAGGCGCTTTCTATGACCGCCATCCAGAAGCCGAATTTACTGCCGTGAAGGTATTCGGCAAGACAACTGCTTGTCGGAGGATTGACTGTGATTGGCTTTTGTGGCTGGCCTGGGAAGGTAACTTTATACTTTCCGTCTTTGGTTTCGCTGATCATGCGAGCGACGATGTGTGGGCATTGAACAACCATTGATTCGAAAATAGCCATGAAATTGCCCATGGAATGGTCGGCCTTGTAATGCTTTATCGCTTGCGGCAGGATACTCTCCAGCGGATTGGACGGATCTACATAAAGAGTGCGCGTAGAAGTTGCGCCTTGCTGCCAACATTCATCGGTTCCCCAACCGGCAATTTTTATCTGCCCGCGAATTTCTCTCTTGTAGCCATCTTTGTAGTGCTGTACAAGATCGCTTCTGGTCAGGTTGCTTGCTTTTGATGCATACCCACTATTGTTCGCGTCATAGGCGCGTTTCAGTTCTTCGTGCAGGGTTTGCAAAATGGTTCTATAAACTGAATCACGTTCATGCTTTTTATCGTATGCCATGCGCACTTGATGTATGGTCACAGCACCTTCTGCGGATGTGTTCAATTCATCAAAAAGCGTTTTAACTGCTGTCACTGCATGCGGTGGTGCACTGCAGCGCGATTCTTGTTCGCTTGCCGTCATATCATCAAAGGCAAGAATGTCATCTATGGTGATGCCATTTCCCTGCCGGCACAGTGCGTGCCGGCGTGTCGCACTGATTGCGTCAAAGTGCGACTGCAGCATGGAAATCAGCTGCACGGCATCTGATTCTTGCCAGATTTGTCGTGCTGCCAGATCGAGCTCTTCTTTGCTCAAACTCGAATCCTGATTCTTGTCGATGCTCCGGAAAATAGCAAACAGCGTGCGCTTTAAATTGAAGCCAATGGTGAAAGGGGTCCACACGACAATACGTCCGGTAAGCGTGCATGTTTGAATGACACCGGCTTTGCTTATGCATTGATATGTTCCGTCAGGAATTACAACCATGGACATATCGCATGTTTGTCCGTCAGTCGACTGCCAGGTAGAGATATTTTTGTGATCCGGATGCGTGATGCGCACCCATTCCATACCGTCTCTGTCTTTCACGCGAACAAGCATTTCTGTCTCATCGTATTCGAATTCGGCGGTGCTTCTGTCTGGATACCGAATGCGGTGCGGCTTGATATTCCATCGTCCGTACGATATGACAGCGCCTGAATCGTCGACAAATTGTTTATCTGAAGATGCGGCCGAAAGGTTCTCTGCTGCTAATGACCCCACTGTCTTGAGTGCAATTGTCGGAGTTTCGACTGAGAAGGCTGCGTCTACCAGACTGGAAATAAATGGAGGTAAGTTTGGCACTGTCGCGGCCGGTGTTTCAGCAATCGCAGTTTGGGCGACAGGTGAAACCGGATTAGCTGTAAAGACTGAAGAAACAGGTGCGACCGAAGCAGTTGGTGCAATTGGAGTGGCTGGTGGAGCTTGAGCTGCTGGCTTTACGGAAGCAGAAGGTGCAAGCGGTGCCAGAGGTGAAAGCGGTGCCAGTGGAGCAACCGGACTTGCTGCCAAATTAGAGCTCGTGGGGGCCGCGTTGTTGGTGCTTCCAGCTGTGAATTCATAGTTGAGTGTTGATTCGAATACCGGTTGAAAAAACTCGTAAGCGAGTTCTCCTGCTGCCAATTGTTTGTTGTCTTTTTTGTCCGGGGAAGACGCCTGGGCTGATTGATTCATGGCGGTATGATCCGTCGCCGATGGCTGGTACCACCGGGAAAATTAGGTGTTGAAGGGACGAAGAGTTAGCCTTTACAACGTATCATGACTAATCTGCAAATTAGCAGTTCTTAACACCGTGCTAATGATCGCAAAGCGTGGTGAATCTGGCATTGTGTGAAGCTACTTTAAAGACTGGTACCAATTTCATCGCGCAAAAAAGCATCGCCGCATCCATATATAGGAGGCGATCTGTACGAAGCGAATCTGCAGGAATCGATTACGCGATCTGGGTGTCGCCGTTTTGTTTCTTGAAGTTTTCTACAACGCCTTTGACGGTGGCGACATACTGGCGCTCGTTGTTGCCGTCGCTGGACGGAGCGTAGACGCTGATGACTTGAGACATGGTTTCCAGTCCGCGTTTTTGAACATAACTTTCGTCGATCAGCCGAGCCCAGTCACGTGCGCCTTCCGCCCAGGTGTCGTACTTCCTGAAAGTACCATCTGATTGGTGTGATTCCGGAGAGGTTCCCTTAATGTTGCCCAGGCTGTGATTGGCGACTGCTCGGCCGAATTTGCCGCAAGTCGATTCCTGAAGGAAAAAGCCTACAGCCACGGCCGGGTCTATGCCTCGATCGGTGCATGCATCGTACAGTGCTTGAGAAAATCCTTGTTCTTTGGCTGCCGGGGAGCCCATCTTGGTCAGGAATTCCTGGATTTGATCGACTGTGCAGGACGGCGGTCCTTTAATGTTCAGGTCACCGGCTACCGGCGCAGGGATTGCCGAACGATCGATTGGTCCGCCGGTATTATCGAGGCTGCCGTCGCGGTAACCGCCTGACGGAGCCGAACCGATATTGCTGTTGCCGATGCGTTGTGGTGCTCCGCCGCCGCCACCACCGCCGCCGCCACCGCCACCAGGGTTGGCAATTTGCTGCGGCATTTCTTGCGGTTGGGCTACTTGCTGCGGTTGGATTTGCGGCATTTCGACGCGCTGTTGCGGTTGAGCGGGCCTTGGTGCATCTACGTCAGCTGTCTGAGCATAATGTAGCCCTGCCTTGAGAAAATTCGGAATATTAGTTTCGCCAGGATGAGCGGCCATCCAGTTGTCTATTCTCGCTTGCGCCAGCAGCACCTCGTATTGCTGCGCTTGCTTCTTCGAGGCAGCCGCGCCTTCGGAGTTTTCAACTTGAATGGTCACCGACCCGTCTGGAGAAGGCGTCGTTTTGGCGGGATTTTTAACCAGTTTGCCGTCGTTGCCCAGAATGTAGTCCGGAACCTGTCCGCTGGCAGCAGTTACGAAATTGACCTGCTTGTCGCTCTTGGTCAGATCCATGATCTGCGCCCAGGCTGCCGCATCGATGCCTTTCGGAGGCTGAGGCGCATCCATTGGCGGAATGTAGAGAGAAGTGCCCGGATTATCTACCACAGTGCCTTTAGGAATTTCGGTTCGCTGGAAATCAGCCTGAAAAGCAGCCGTGGCTGACGCTGCAGCCAACGAATCGCTGGCCGTAACAGAACTGATTGATGCGTCGAAATTCGCGTTAGCGACCACTACAAGTTCCTCGTAGGTGCTTGCCTGCGTTGCTTTTCATATGGGTAGCTTTAAGGGGCTATTTGGCCAAAGTGTATAGGTTGTATTCGACAGTGTCCATGGGAGAAATACCATGGGCTGAGCCTTTCAGCGTTTGGACCTGAAATTCTCTGTGGATCTTGGCTACGGGAGTTTTAACTCACACTCCAGACTTCATGTTTGTGTGGTCGCCTGACGTGCTTGAGCTGGCAATTGTCGATTTCGCCATGAGGAAGCTCGAGGTGGCGGGCGATGCGGTGCCAAACGCCGCCGTGCGCGACAATCAAGACTGGACCGGCGTGAGCCAGGGCGGCCGCCAGTCCTTTCACCACCCGATTGGCAAACTCGTCATTGCTCTCTCCACCGGGCGGATTGCCGATTCTGAAATCGAGCTCGTGCCAGGAGCGCCGCTCCCATTCGCCCAGGTGCCATTCTCTGAGTTCTTCGATCTCAATAACTGGCGCTCTAATGACCTCATTAATGATATCGGCAGTCTGACGAGCTCTGATCATAGGGCTGACACAGATTGTTTTGACAGAGCGAAAGTACTCGATTGCCACACTTTCTGCAAGCGCTCGTGCCTGAGCCAATCCTGTGGCATTCAATTCGATGTCCCAGCCGGCTCCAGCGGCAAGCTCAGCCAGATTGGCGTCTGTTTGCCCATGCCTGACGAAGAAAAATTTCTCTTCTTGCAGCTCCCGAGCTGCGGGCTCTTGCTTTTCTGCTTGCTGTGACATGAATCGTCTCCGCTACGGTCCGTAAAAGCGTACCAGAAAAGCGTAAAACGCCCGACAGTCGAATGCCGAACATTTGCTTTCCGAAATCTTTCAGCAAGCGTAATTCTCCCAATGACATTTAGGTGCTTTCAGCCTATGCTGCAGTCGATGGCTCCCGAAAAACCCTCCATGCAGCCCCTGCGCGAGTAAGGGGTCTTTCTTGCAACTTCAATTTAATGAGGCAACTGAATGGGCGGACAAGATTCCGTAGTCGGTCGTAATCAGCCAAATCTATTTGAATTGGAGGGTGCTTCACAGGAAGCTCAAGCTGCCGAAGCGCGCAACAACCTGGTGCAAGCGGCCGGACTGGCGGAGAATCTCTCCGCAGCAAGCATCTCAGCTGCTCCCGATTCCAAAATTTCTCGCTACATGCAAGTAACAGCCGAAGGCGCCAGGAATTTACCGGCTGGAATGTGGCACGCGGTCGTCACAAATGTGACTCATCCGGTCGAGACTTTCAAAATGGTGGCAAGCTCTGCCGCACTGGGAGCGGTGCTCAAGACTGGACTGCCTGAGAAAGGTCCTGCCGGAATGATCGCCGGTACATTAATAGGCGGCTACTTTCTTGTTAGATCGGCTGAGCCGATTGCAGAAGCATACGGCAAAGCGGGCGGCGCAAAAACGATGGACGATCTGCACGCAGCAGCAAGACAGCTCGGAGATGCTGGTGGTGAATTCATCATCAATACGGGAATTGCAGTTGGCGGCTACAGATTGGGTGCCGGCGCCACCAAAAGAGTGTTGGCAGGCGAAAGGTTCGATGGATTTGCGGAAGCAAAACATAATTTCTGGACGAAAGTAGATGCAAAAATCAGCGCAAAATGGAACGCCTGGAAAGGCAGCGTACCAGTGGTTGGTGAAAGTCTGCCGACTGCAAAAACTGTCGGGTTGGAGCCCAGAGTAAGCATCGTCGGTGATCGTTCGCAATTGCTGTTTACCGAACGCACACCTCCTAAAGGAACGCTTTTGGGCGATGTAGATCCGACTCAATCTATAAGCGTGACAGTGATGGCCAAAACTAAGGGCTCATCCTTCTTGATGGACAGGCATATCAATCGTATTTCGCGCGGAGCTGGGCCATTAACCGATGCGCAAATCGAAGCGAAGTTTGGCGCCGAGCCGGCATCGGTCGAAGCTATCACCAAACTGGCCAGCCAGCACGGTCTCAAAGTCACTGAGCAAAACATGGCGACCGGTCGCATGGTACTGAGCGGCGATGCAGCGGCGATGGAAAATGCTTTCGGCACCAAACTGCAGCACATTGAGCATGAAAGCGGTATCAAGTTCCGCGGCAGAACGGGAACGCTTTCAGTAGCAAACGAGTACGCCCCGCACATTCAGAGTGTGCTCGGATTGGATAACCGCCCGCAATTCCACACTAATTATGTACGCCTGCATCCGATAGGCGAACAGACTGCGCCGACAACAGCAACGAGACCCGGGACGGGGACGGCGACAGGTCACGGATTTATTCCCCATGAAGTTCTGGCAATGGGTAAAGAGACCGCCCCGGTATCACGCGCGGTGACACCGCAAGAAATCATGAAAGCTTATAATGCTCCTGTCGATATAACAGGCAAGGACATGACGACTGGATTCCTTTCTCTTGGTGGCACGTTGCCGAAGGGTTGGGAAGCTTATCTTGAATCGAAAGGCATTGATCCCAAGACGGTCAAAATCGTAGCCACAAGCGATATTCCCGTCAAACCGGATCCGAAGGGTGCCAACGGTGAAAATGCGCTTGATCTGTTCATTCACAAAGAGCCGCTGCCGAATGCCACCACTGTCATGATCATGGCTGAAAACAACGATGCCGGCATGCCCATAGGTATCTTGCGTGCGGCCTTTCCTAAGAATGGTGAAAAACAGGTTTCGCATTTCAGCATTAGCTGGGGCATGTCGGAAGAGCACTGGACCGCCCAGGCCTTGAAATCAACAGAAGATGCCGCAAGACGGGCAGGATTGAAAGGCACGACTGTTACTGTGGCTGCCGGAGACGATGGAGCCTGGGACGGATCGTCCACCAGAAAGCAACAGGTCGATGTTCCTGCCGGTCTTGCCAATGTCACTGCTTCCGGTGGCACAAGACTCTGGTTGAATCCAGACGGCAGCTGGGCTAAAGAAGAAGTCTGGCGAGGCAACGGTGCCACAGGCGGTGGCAGATCCATGAAGACGCCCCGTCCTGAATATCAAAAAGGCCTGGAAATGCCTGCCAACCTGAACGGCTCGAAATTCGACGGCAGAGGTGTGCCTGATGTTTCCGCTGTTGCTGATCCAAGATCCGGTGTTCTCACCTATACCGATTTCGGTATTGATGCAATTGGCGGCACCAGTGCAGCCGCTCCGGAGCTGGCGGTTGCAGCTGCGATGATTTCAAAAGCCACTGGCAAGCCGACTGGCTTCTGGAATCCTGAGCTCTACCGACTGGGCAAAACCAACCCCAGTGTCTTCCGCGATGTCACGGTAGGCAATAATACCGATGGCGGTATCAAAGGTTATCCTGCCACCAGAGGCTGGGATGCTACAACCGGATGGGGTACGCCACACATTCAAAATTATATCGAGACAAGAAATAGCCTCTTCAATCAAACGCTGCGCGCTCGGACTTTCAGCGCAATGCGGCAAGATCTCGTCAACAATCACACCAGTGTTCCATACTGGGCCGTGCCATTCCAGAGTGGCGTAGTGACAACAAACGACTCCAATAAATAGGATCTGCAAACCGGTTGGGTGCTTTTCCGCTCACTTTAGCGGTGAAATAAACTGTGTGAGGAAGGTACAGTTAAGTTGAAAGCGATACCTGGGAAGTATTCTGGTGGTTGGTTCGCTTTGAGAACCCGGCACACCGAAGGTTTTAGTTTGAAATCGGCGTTAATCCGTTGCTTTGCTGACACATAGCCTTTCCATTCTGAAACATTCTTGAAACAAACCTGAAACCACTCTGAAGCATCTTGGCGGTAAAGTGGGCAGCATCGTCAGCATTGACGAAACCCCCCTTTACTAAACAGCGCCGAGGCAATCACCATGTTAGAGCATCAAAACGAAAATTCGTCCTGGAATTTCAACCTGCAATCTTCTGACTTTAGTAACAACGCTGTCTACACTGAGATGCAAGGATTCATGAGCGATCCGTGCGTGTGGGATTTGGTCCGGCGCTCGCTTGATGTCGGTCAAAATCAGAGCATGAACGGTTTTCCGTCATCAGAGTTTCTTTTAGGCGATCTGTCAGACTCGACACACGGCATGCAAGTGGAGCACTGCAATCACTCAGACCATAAAGACAATTTCCTAGAGACCGCCATTAAGGCGCCTGTGCTTCTTTTGGATACATGGAAGGAAATATCCGGAATCAAGATGGCTGAGCAAATGGTTTTGTCCGTGCTGCAGAATCCTGAAGCAATGAAGCTTGCCGTGATGGCGGTTCAAACCGGAATGTTCGTCTGAAGTGATATCAGTTGCTCAGATCAGTGCGCTCAGAAATCACCGGTTTGAGAAATCACTGGTCTGGCAAATCACTGGTTTCGGAAATCACTCCTTGCAGAATTCACCCCTCTCAGCAATTACCGGTCGCTTCTGCGGTTTCGTTTAGCGGGAGGCGCAACCAAAAGGTAGTCCCTTCCCCTTCCACGCTGTGAAATCCTATCGTGCCGCCGTGCGCTTCCACAATCGATCTGGAAATGGTCAGCCCCAGTCCGCTGCCTTTTCCTGCCTTTCCATCCTCCTTGCTTGTTTGTTTCCAACGCTCGAAAATACTGTCCTTCTTTGCCGCAGGAATGCCGCGACCGTGATCTTTAACCGATACTTCAGCCACGGATTTGAGCACTTTGACGGCAACCTCGACAGTACTGTCTTTATTGGAGAATTTGACTGCATTGGAAAGCAAGTTTACCAAGACCTGCATCAATCGGCTTTCATCAGCCATCACGCTTGCACTTTCAAGTTCAGTCTTTATTGTGATGTCCTTTGCCTCGCAAAGCGGCTTTATCGAATCAGTTGCCGACTCAACAAGGGGCGCTAGCTCGGTCTTGACTAGATCAAGCACCATTTGATTGGCTTCCATCTTCTCAATGTCCAGAAGATTGTTGATCAATTCGATCAAACGATCTGTTTCCCTTTCCGCCGTTTTGACTCTCTTGTATCCGATTTCCTTCAGATCACCATAGGCTCCGTCTCCGATCAGTTCGAGCGTGCATTGCACCGCTGTTAGTGGCGATCTCAAATCGTGACTGATCATAGCCACAAATTCTTGTTTGACGCGATTTGCTTCAGCCAATGCTTCCGCCATGCGGTGAAATACGGAGTCCAATTCAGAAATCTCATCGCGTCCCTGTACTCGTTTGTTGAGAGGCTTGTTGGCTGCCAGTCTTATCGTATTGTCGATAAGAATATTCAGCCTGCCTGAGATGCTTCTGTTGAATGAAACAGCCAGATAAAGGGCGATTGCCATGTTGAGGAAAACACCAAAGCTCAGCCAGAGAGCAATAGAATTGCTGGCACTGTCATTGGCTGCACGATCGGCCATTTCTCTGGTGCGGTAGCGTTTCAAAAGTTTGTCAAATTGTTTTTCGGCTACGAGACCCTGCCGATACAGTTGAGGGTAAAACACTATTTTGTTGTAAGTTCGCTCATCGCCACCTTTTCCACCAAACGAGCCTTTGCATTTTTCAAGAATATCAATTGCACTTGTAACAGACGCTTCCAGGGTGGCGACATCTTTCAAGTCGGCTGGTTGATCCTTGAGAAGATCCTTCAATTCTGCAAACTCGGGCGGCACCAGTTTGCGAAGATCCTCATATTGCTTGAGCAATCTCTCGTCGTCGGTGTCGGTATATAGAGCCAGGGTGCGAGCCGCAGTTTGCACTTGCCTGGAAAGAATTGAGATTGTTGTGACAACATTTCTGGCACGTCTTTCTTCCCAAATCTGGCTGCGAGTTTCCAGCAATAGTTTTGCTAAAACACCGATAAACAATAGCTCGACGATTAGCGGTACTATTACGAGAATGATTCCGAGGTGAGCTATTTTCAGGGGTCGCATCGCTGTCTTTCCAAGGCGTCTGCACTGCTCTACCTGAGTTTTATGTTCCCAATCAGACAAAGTTTTAGGCAAATGAGTATATATAATGCCATTTGTGGAAAGAGTAGTTTTATAGGTCTCAGGACGGAAGCTCAGTGGCGATGGCCAAAATACTCATTGTTGAAGACGAAGCGGCACTTGTTGATTTGATGCGCGATTCGCTTGCCGCTCAAGGCTTTTTGCTGGATCATGTGGATGACGGCAATAAAGCAATCGCTCAGTTGAAGTACAACCAGTACGATCTGATAATTTTGGATTGGTCGCTTCCAGGGTCTGACGGTTTAACCATCCTGAAAGCTTATAGAGACAATGGGGGTCAGTCTCCTGTTCTGATGTTGACGGGCAAGAGGAAGCTGGAAGACAAAGAAACCGGGTTAGAATCCGGTGCTGATGATTATCTGACCAAGCCCTTTCATGTTCGAGAGTTGATTGCTCGCATAAAAGCGCTTTTGAGAAGGCGAGTAGTCTCCCCGGCTGGGAGTCTCACCGCCGGTGGTATCGAGCTGGACTCACCGGCTCGTCGAGTCTTTCGCGATGGCAAAGAGCTTTTGCTCCTTCCGAAGGAATTTGCGCTTCTGGAGTTTTTAATGAAACATCCATCCGAAGTCTTTAGTGCTGAGGCGCTCATACAGCGGGTGTGGCCTACCGACTCGGAAGTCACGCCTGCAGCAATCAGAATTTATGTGACCAGGTTGCGTAAGAAAATCGACAAAGATGAATCGTCGTCATTAATTACCACCGTGCACGGTGTCGGGTACAGGCTCGACCCTTAATCAACTGCCTTTTCAGAGTTCCAATCTGTTCCATTTCGTCAGTTGCCGCAAAGGCGGGAACCTGGCTGACTTCAAGAAGACTTTGTAACTGCCATTGTTTTCTTAAATAGGTAGGGCGTTTTCAGGCGTCCGCAGAATGCTTCAAAGGCTGCACCGGGGCCCGTCCATCTCAATTCTTCTACATTGGTAAAGACGGGAGCGTCAGTGCGCAATGTAGCCAGTTTGCGATAGAGCAGAACATCGTCCCAGGCTTTGAATAGCGCCTCGGCCAGTTTGGCACTGCCGCGAATCGAAGCAGCCCACTCTTTTGGATCTCTTGGAATGTCTTCCAGATGTGGGTAGACGGAGAGTACAGACGAAGCACCTTTGGCGCCCCATCCCGGCAAACCCGGATAACCATCGGAAGTGTCACCGACTAAAGCTAGATAATCCGGTATCGATACCGGTTTGACACCATATTTGGTGAAGATACCTTCCGCATTTCTGATTTCATTTTTTCTGCGATCGAGTTGAACTATTTTGTCCGAAACCACACATTGGCTTAAGTCTTTGTCCGGTGTACAGATAATGACTTTGTCTACGCTCGTGTCATTTGCTGCCAATACTGCTGCTGCTGCCAGTGCATCATCTGCTTCAAATTCAATCATCGGCCAGACGACCACACCCATGGCCTGCAACCCTTCTTCAAGTAAATTGAACTGCGACATCAAATCTGCAGGAACACCCTCTCCGGTCTTGTAGTTTGCATATAAGTCATTGCGAAAAGACTCGACAACATGATCGGTGGCAACTCCCAGGTGAGTAGTGCCTTTTTCCAGAAGTGAAAGAACTGAAGCGAGAACACCTCTTACGGCAGCTATTTCATTGCCGTCCGCGTCGGTGGTTTTGGGAACCGCGAAGTAGTGCCGAAAAAGTTCGTATGTGCCATCGATTAGATAAACATCCATCGATATTCCTCTTTGATCCGGGGGTGCCTCAAACAGTCTAAAAAGGTGCCTGTCTTTAGACGTGGATTGCCAAAGATACCACATAAAGGCTTATAAAGAGATGCTTTTGTTGACAACGTCATCCATTGAATTTGATGCTTATTAGCTTGTACTATTTGCGATTCACTTGCCATCGCTTCATTAAAAGCCGGTTTGGGTCACAACAGGCGTCTCATTATGAGTTCACTAATTGATTGTCTATTGATAGTTGGTTGCACAACAATCTTTTCGATTGTCGGGTTATTTATCGTTCGCAAAAGATTTACCCGAGAGCAGTTGGAATCCTGTCATGAAGTTGGTGGCTTTCTTCTCTCGGTTGTTGGCACGCTCTATGCGATCTTGGTCGGACTGATTGTCGTTAATTCTCAAGGCAAGGTCGACGCCGCCAGCCAGATGGCGGTGTCCGAAGCAAATATGCTTTCCAATATTTATCACCTGTCCAATACCTTCAAATAGCCGGCGCGAACCAGCATCCACAAGCATATTTATGACTATGCTACAGCAGTCGTGGACCAGGATTGGTCGCGCGTTGAAGAAGGTCTGGAGAAAGAAGCAACTATACCCGCGTATCAAGGTCTCTGGAGAGAAGTCGCATCGTATGTGCCGCATGAAGACAATCAGTCGCAGTGCTATTTGACGATGCTGGGGAATATTCAACAACTTTCCGAAGCGCGCTGTTTCTCAGCCAGGTGCGGCTTTTCTGTATTTGAATTTCAGCTACAGACTGCTCGGTTCTGTGATTGAGAAGGTTACCGGACAGCCTTATCTGCAGTATGTCGAGTCGATGCGCAAACCGCAGGTTTATCAAATCGCAAAAATGGCAGCGGCAATGGCGTTTGGAAACAGCAATTAGCCGGCTGTCGAGGAAGAAGAGCACGTGGGCGCGGCTGCTGATTAAACGAGTCAGTACTTTTTTTCTTCTCTGCAGATGTGAAAAAAACCGCGCGTAAACGGTTCGAACTTCTGGCTGTCGTCCAATGGAACATCCAGATATGCCACCAGTTTTTTCAACGCATCTTTGTCATCATGCGTGCAGAGATTGATTCCATTGTGAACAACGAAGCCTTCAAATTCGCAAACGCCACCAAAACAATCCGCTTCGATGTAAACAAAAATTGTGGAAGGAAAACTCTCACTCCAAGACAAGAGGTCGTCTTTCATTGACTGAGCGATTTTCTCGTGCTCTTCTTGCTGTGCCGCATTGAAAACAAGGGGGTAGCAGCGGTCCGCGCCCGGGTCTGCAAATGCCACTCCTGAAAACGGCTTGTCAACAGTGCGAGCCAGGCATCCCTTCCATTTTCGGCGCGCCGCATCAATAATCGACTGGTCGCCCTTTGCAAAGATTGCGGTGCAGTTGTAAGTCATGCAGACATTATTGCAGATGGTCAAACCCCGGCATTAATGCCGGGGTCTCCCTGTGAGGATGATCCCACGGTACTCTGTCTGGTCAGTTCTTGAGAAGAGCTGGAAAATCTTTCGCGCCTTTTGAATGTCTGGTATCATGCGCCCTAATGAGCAATTCCATTGAAACTGTCCAAATAGAAGAGCAAAAGACGGGAAGCGGCATTTTCTGTCGCAAGACTTTCACTTCCACATCCAATGATTTTCTTGTGATGGTGATGGGCTATGGCGGTAGTCTGCGCATTTGGCCAACGACGTTTGTCAGTGCGCTGGCAAGAACATTCAACGTAATTACTTACGACAACCGCGGCACCGGATTAAGCATCATACCGCCTGACCCGGAAGATTACACAATAAAGGCGATGTCCGAAGACCTTTTCGACGTGCTTGAGACGCTCGACATTCAATCTCATCATCTGCTCGGTTACAGTATGGGCGGCTGCACGGCTTTGCAATATGCTCACGACCACGCAGAACATGTGAAGAGCCTTTTCCTCATGTCTTGCACCGCCGGAGGTGCTCTGTTCGTAAAGCCGGACAAAGAAGTTTCAAATGCTCTGGCAAATCCTCAAGGCAAAACTCTCTGGGACATCTATATGTCGACTTTCAGTCTGATGTATTCGCCGGAAGTTTTGCAACGATGCATGCCGACGATCAAACAGATTTACGAGATTTCCAAAGAGTGCCCGACACGTCCGCTTGCGCTAGCCGGTCATTCTCATGCTTTCAAAGGTTTTGACGGCACAAGTTATCTGGCCGGATTGAAGATCCCCACAACGATACTGGCTGGGAAAAACGATCGTTTGATGCCGGTTAAAAACTCTGAAAACCTTGCTAAGAATCTGTGCAATTCCAACTTGATTCTCTTTGACGATTGCGAACACGGTCCGCA
This sequence comes from Candidatus Melainabacteria bacterium, assembly GCA_020854255.1. Lineage (GTDB taxonomy): Bacteria > Cyanobacteriota > Vampirovibrionia > Obscuribacterales > Obscuribacteraceae > QKMZ01. Next base: position 40,203 of record JADZFV010000311.1, read on the forward strand.
CATCCAGAACGAAGATCAAGTAGTGGAACTGATAGTTTCTGCAAGGAAGAATGCCGCTAAATGAAATTTCCGACCAGGTGGTGCTCAATACCGTTGATCATTGAATGCCAGGCATGGGAAGGATCTTTCGGATCTAGCGCATCTTTTCGATCTTTTGGATCTTTTGGGGTTATTTGAGTTTTTTGGAGTTATTTGAGTTTTTGGTTTCATCGAATCAGTTGATTAATTTGAATGTGTCGATTCCTTTCTTCTGTCATGGACGTTCCAGGTCAGAGCGAGCAAACCGATCGAAAGAACAGCTGCGGCGATAATTAACATGAATCCCATGTTCCAGCCGAAGTGCTGGACAATGTTTCCTATGCCGATCTCCGCAGCTGTGGCGCCTAGATAACCAAATAGACCCGTCAGCCCCGCAGCCGTGCCTACGGCTTTCTTAGGCACCAGGTCCAGAGCGGCGACACCGATCAGCATCACCGGACCATAAATGAGAAACCCAATTGCCACAAGTGCAATGGAGTCCACCATGAAATTTCCTTTTGGGTTTAGCCAGTACAACAGAATCGCCCCTGTGATAAGGCTCATGGAATACACCATCACCGGCGACCTTCGTCCGTGGAACAATTTATCGCTTGCCCAGCCGGAAAATAGCATTCCCGGAATTCCGGCAAGCTCGTACAAACTTGATTGCCATGCTGAATCAGTAATGCTGTAGCCCTTCACCTCGGTGAGATATGTTGGTGCCCAATTCA
>JADZFV010000312.1 GCA_020854255.1 Candidatus Melainabacteria bacterium
ATCTTCGCCGTCTCGGCAGACACCGGACCGGCGCACCTGGCTGTTGCCGTCGGTACGCCTGTCATCGGGCTATATGGTGCTACTTATCCACAACGCAGCGGGCCCTACGGGTTCTCAGTGATGACCATCGACCAGAGCAAAGCCTGCCGCTGTCACGGCGCCAAATTCTGTCAGGTATCGCGACCTGATGGTCCTGGTGAGTGTATGCACAGAATCATGCTTGGCGAGGTAATCGAAAAGATTGACTTGGCGTTAGGGATTGAGAACGATAACGTGATTCGGGATTAAACGAAACGCTCAACTGCTTCACCCATAAAGCTGTTGACATATGCGTTCCAATTGCGAATGAAATCTTCTCTTGCCATTTCTTTCACCACATACGGTGGCAGGTCGAGTTCCATGGATCTGATCTCGCCTTGCTTGTTGTACAAATGGCGGGTGGTTTGTCCGTGCCGGCATTCATACGATGCCATCGGCTTCCACTGCCCGTTCCAGCGAGTTTCAACCGTGATGCTGAAGCAGTTTTCCAACTGTGGAACATCATTCAATACGAGACGCGTATAGGACGAAAGTTTGTGTACTGTGGTCACACCTCCTATTCCTTGCGCTAATGCAACCAGCGCCGGGGGAGGTGGAATTTCAATTTTCTTCTGCTCTTGTACGCAGAAGAAAGCATTTTTCGCACTGCCTTCGCCCATGGATGATGAACTCGTGCAGGAGTTCAGTTTGTCCATAAGCTTGAATTCGCTGAGCTCTTCGGTGGTAGGCAGAACGATGAATTGACCTTGGAAAAGATTTTCAATGGACTTGCCCAGACCGCCTTCTTCAATTTGAAAGCCGTTGATTCTGGCAAGCAGTTTCCACATGCTGATGTGGCCCATTGATTCGAGCGATGCTGCGATCGACATCAAGGTTTCGCCTTCGCGCACCTGGTAGCACTGACGGTGGCTGACTTGAGTCGAAGCGTATTCGAACTCGTCCAGATTAACACTCTTTCTGTTGCCTGCATGGCGAACCTTATTCAGGTTGCCGGCCATTTGGTTGTCTTTAGAATCTCCTGTGGAATAGTTTGCAGAACCGCTCTCGGAGCCGCTAACAGCCCCGCTTCTTGAACCGCTTGCCGAGCCGAAGCTGGGAACATATTTTTTCACTTCGTAGCCGGCGGAGATGCGATTACCGGAGAGTGGTTGGGATGAACCGGAACCAGGGCGGAAATCTTCCATACTGGCTGAAACTTCCGCCGAAACTTCGATTGTGCGGTCGAAGCTGACCGGGGCAATGAGCGGTGTGTTTTGCTTGGAGCTGATGCCCAGTGATACCGAGCCGTCTTTTCCTTGTTTGCCGAAGAAATTCTTTTTGTGGACATCCAATTCGTGGTCTGTAGGCAGCCAGAGGTATTGGTTCGGCACAACATAAGCAACCTTGCGCTCGCCTTCCAGTCTGTAATTGACCAGGGCGCGATTGATGGTGATCAGCAGTTGAACCAGGCGTGCATCACCGAGTTTTTCCTGCGCGATAGACTCAAGGGTGTCTCCTTCTTTGACTAAGTATTTGGTGCGATGTTGTTGAAGCTGGGGTTTTGGTTGCGGTTCGGAGGTCTCACTGCCTGCGCCCGCGACTGCTTCTTGTAAGCGCTCACCCAGACTGATGATTTGGCTGAGGTTAAGCGACCCTATGCTCGGCAGCGCGTAATCAACGGCGTGTTCTCCTGTCGGCCGGATTCCCTCCATGATTGTGTTCAGTGTTGCGGGATTGATTGCAATCCCCTGTCCGTCCAAAATTCGACGCACGGCAGCGGCGTCGAGCAAACCTTTAGGATCGAGTTGCTGGTTGGCAGCAATATTGCTCTGCTCCAGCGAGTTGAGAATTTTTGCTCCTGCTTGCTGATCTTTGCCGGCGTTGCGAACATGATTGAGAATGTCGGCAACTACCTGGTCGACTTTGACATTGTCGATATTATTGATAGGAGCTTTTTGTGCCGGTACTGGAGCATCCGCCCTGACTCCTTGCGCCACGACCTGTTCGTTAGCCCGGCCTGCCATAGCGACGTTTTGATTTTGAGCGATTTGATTTTGCATGCCGAGCTGGTTCTGGGCGACGATTGGATTTTGCTCGCCAGCTTTTGTCGTTGCATTCGCATCGATTCGCACAGCGTCAATTTTGACTGGCTGCTGGTTGCTGGCCTGCATTTGATTGTTTTGCATGGTGGCATCAAGTTTTACAGGCTGATTATGGTTCTGGTTGTTCTGTGCTGTTTGCTCTGTGACACGAGCTATGCCATCAAGTTTTACCGGCTGATTTACCTCTGGCGCTTTGACCGCCTGGTCTGCGACTCTGACGATGAGGTCGGACAATCTTGCGCCCCGGTCGGCGGTAGCCATTTGAGAATTCGCGATTACATCTTGAGAGCGCGCAACCATATTTTGATCGCGAACCACAGCATCGCTGGTTTTGACGACCTGGTCGTTGCCGATTCTTGCGGTGCTGTCTAGAACTTTCTGCACAGGTGCTGCTTCTGAGCCTGCTCTGGAAGCGACTTCAGCCGGTCTGGCCGAAACGGGGGCCGCATCACCTGCGGCTTTGACTTGTTGGATGACGGATCTGGCTGCGATGTCAGTGACCTTGCCGCCTTCTCCAGCCTTGCCGTTGCTGTCGGCAACTTTTATACCGGTTTCTGAAGATTTGGCGATGCCATCGGTGGCTTTAGCTGTTGATTCTGCGGATTTGACGACAGCATCATTTTTGCTCACGACCGACTCGCCGCCTGCTTTTGCAGCACCATCTGCGGAGCGCAAGTTCTCGCCGACGCGGCCAGTAGCTTCACCGGCACGGCCAGTAGTATCACCGGCGCGGGCAACAGTTTCACCGGCACGGACAATAGCTTCACCGGCGCGGCCAGTAGCTTCACCGGCACGGCCAGTAGTATCGCCTGCGCGGGCAATAGCTTCACCGACGCGGGCAACAGACGCTTCGGGGCGAACAATTGATTCGCCGCCGCGGGGTGTTGATTCGGCAGGACGGGCAGCATCAATAGCAATACGACCATCTGCAGTTTTTGCTGTTGCTTTGTCGCCTGCTAAAACAGGATCTCCGTTTTTAGCCAGGTTGCCAGGCAGGTTTGAACCGACTACAGCCGTAGCGTCTACGAGTTTGATCGCAGTTCTTTCCGTTCCCAAAACGGACTCCAGTGGTCTTGCAACTTTATCGGTGGGAACTGTGCCTTCATTGATGTTTACTCTTGCAGTCGGTAGCGTTTCGCCGTGGCGAGCGTTGAGCGGAAGTCCGTGAACAGCAGGAACACTGGCATCGCGAATGACACTGCCGGGAGCGCTGACGGCGGGTTGATCGGCACGCGTACGGTCGGTGCGAGGCAAGCTGGTTTCGAGATTTCTGGCAGTTGTATTGGCAAGATCAGTAGTGCCGGAAACGACGCGGTTGATTCCTGTTCCCAGCTGACCTCCAGCATCAAGTAATGTTCCTCTCGGTCCATCTGCTGTTCTGCCGCCCGGCCCGTCCGATCTAATACTTGTGGACAGAGGTGCTGGCGAATTGACCGCGTCGCTGCCAGGTCTTGCAGCAGCAGTAAATACTTGACCATCTTTGATGACTGGTGCGTTTACCTGAGTCTGTGCAGGCGTCTGCAACTCTCTTCTTGTCTGTCCACCGGTCAGAGGCAGATCGAGATTGGTTGCGATTCTGTCTGCGATGCCATTTTTCAAAACGTTGGTCGCCAGTTGTTCGCTTGTCGTATTGAGCATTGAGAGCAAAGTCTGGCGGGTATTTCTGCCGGCGGGTGCTGCCACAGGCGTGTCGGCATTGGTGCCGGCCGGTTTCAGAAGAGGAGAGATCTTGTCGCTGTTGGCACATCTGTCGCCTGATACTGCCGGAGGAATGGCCCGGTCTCTGGACATCTCTCCGCTTCTGGCGCCAGTGATTCCGGTGGCGTCTAAAGTCTCATCTCTGTGACTGCGAGGATTTCTCAGCGCAATCAATTCAGGCACCATTTGTGGTGTCGGTGTGCCGGCATATGGATCAAAAGTTCTGGCAACAGCGATCTGGCGATCGGCCTGGACTGGATAGCCTTTTGTGTTGGGAGGATTCGGTACAGGAGAAATGTTGGCCTGATCGGCGCCGGTTGGGCTCTTGCGCATAGGCGGCAAAACTGCGGGAAGATCGCCTGCTGCTTGCACGCCACTACCGACCAACACAAAGGCGGCATCGCTCACAGCCCTGGTCGGGATTCTGGCAGGAATCGGACTGACGTCCTGAGATTCGGTCAGGTTTCTCGCACTTCCACTCGCTGTTGCGGTCATCGCACCAGTGGCAAAACCTTCGCCTGCGGTTCTGGTGGTGGCACGTTGCCCGGCAGGAATCTCGGGAGTATTTGCAGTTTCGACTGTGCTTCTTTGTTTTGCACCGCTTGCGGGACTGTCCTGATTTACTGACGGATCGGCAGTGGTCCTGGGTTTTGCACCGTATGTAGTGCCAAGTGCGTCGGGCAATGCCGTCACTTCACCAACAAGTCCTTTGTAAACTGTTCCGCGCGCGACAGGCAGAATTGCTTGATTCTGTCTGTCGTCTGTCAGTCTGCCATCGACAATCGTTCTGGTATCGTTGACTGGTCTGGTATCCGTGACTGGCCTATACGCGTTCGAAGGAGTGGGTGAAACCGTTGCATTATCTGAATTCTCAGCGCCGCCGGATGGTTCGCCGGACTTTCTTCTATTCAACGCTGCCGAAACAACAGGCGCCGGGCGTGTGTCTGCTGATCCTGGAACATCAGTTGCAAGTTGAGTGAAGAGCAGATTGGCGCTGGCCTTAGCGACGTTGTGTCTGGTGACCGGATCCATTTCGCTCAATCTGAGCCCGGTTGGAATCAGAGGCCGAGGTGTTGAGTCCTCAGTCAATTGAATAGCGATTTTGTCCGCAGCGCCTGAACGGCGTCCGGATGGAATGACACTTTCTGCGCTCGGACTTTGCAGAGCTACTGTTGTGGCAATGCCGGTTCTGGCCATTGCCGGCAATGGATTTGAGTCATTATTCGCTGCTGGCGTGCCCGTTTTGGCCGTTTTTTCAAGCGCACTGTTAATTCCGGTTATAGCGACAAGGTTGAGATCGGCGGAATTATCTCTGGCTCGTTGTACGGTTCCACCCACTCTGGCAACGGCGGAAATCTCGCCGCTTTCGACGGTCGAACCAGAAGTGGTTGCGCCGTTTGCGCCAAAGAGCAAATTTTGATGACCGACATTCAGCTCATCTTCATTGTCTATGAGGGTTTCAGGTGCCTGTCTGTCGATGCTCGAGACGCCTTGCTCGTTTTGACCACTAGAGAGAACAGAATCCATTTAGCGTTGTCCTGGGTAGGGAAACACGTCAGTAAGGTTTCTAGTTATGAAAACGTGCAATAACGTTGCAAAAATTGCAGACGGCAATGAACTTAGTAATCATTGGTGCGTATTGCCTGCCTAGAAATCGAACCAGCCTTGTGGCGTATCTATCCTTGACATCAGGGCGGCTGGACACGAACCGGGGCCGAAAAAGATTAAATGTGGGCGGTTGTGTCGAATTGTTGACAACCTATTTTTACAGACTTATTATTAATGCGCCTGGCCTTTTGCCGGGGGCAACCGCAATCTTACCAAGCTAGAAAATTAGTCTCTTGGGATGGAGTCCGTTTATCGGACCTGTTCTTTCAGTCAAGGAGAAGTCGAATGGCAGGCCAAACACCTCCAGTTGTAGACCCCAAAGAAAACGTAGACCCTAAGGTCGCTATTCCTACTCCGCTCGAGCAACAGCAGCAGGGTGACGCGCCCGGTGGGGCGCCATTGGAGACCTCTGATGCATTCAGGAACGAAATGCTTGCCGACAGAGGCCCCAATCCTTCGATAAATTCCCGAGACAAATCAGATTTGACGGTCAAGCCCACCAGTGTTGACGGTGCCGATGGCGTGCCGGTGCCCGGGGTCACTTATAAAAAGGGAAACCAGGAGTATTTCGTATCCAATCAGGGCGAAGAATACAGGCAGGTTGAACGCAATGGTGTGAAATCCTGGCAGCCAATGTCGGCAGAAGCTCGTCAACGCCCTCTAGCGGCCATTCAGCCGACAGGCGAACAGGCGGCAGTTACTGGTAATCCGAGAAGAGTGCAAACTGAAACCGGTGACGTTACAGCCGATCCCCGCAAACTAAATCCTCAAAGAGAACTCGCCCGCGTCATGGAGCCGACCGAGTTAAACAATTTGAGAAGACAGTTTGCAGAATTGCCCAAGGACCAACGCGAAGCTGCCTGGAGTCAGGCCTATACGGCTGCAAAACAAAAACTAGATAGTGGGGTTGCGCCCGGCACTACAGGCTTAGTAGACAGGACGACACTTCCCGGCAAAGTCGTGGAACGCCCCGCAGTAGTTCCGGCTGTTGACGCCAAACCTGTCAAAGATGCTGTTGCGCCGGTAGTTGAAGGTAGACCTGTGAAGGGAGACGGTGAGCGTGTAGTTGAAGGCAGACCTGTGAAGGTAGACGGTGCGCCGGTAGTTGAGGGTAGACCTTTAAAAGATGCTGTGGCCGTGGCGCCGGGTCAACAATTGATCGATCAACAAAGGGCGGCAGCAGCGCGTTATACCTTGCTTATGGAAGGAGGCCACGAGAAAGCTGCAGAAAGATACTTAAGAGACGTGAGAAAAGATCTTGGAGCAGAAGCTGCAAGCGCCATTGTCAGAGAAAGTCAGAGGATTCGCGAAGCGGCGGCAGTCAACCCGGTCGAAGTGTCAGGAAAAACCCGAGCAGAGCTTGCCACCTCGATTGTGGCTGCCAACTTACCCGGAAAGGAACTTTCTGCAGTAAAAGCACCGGTTGACCCGGTCGTATTACAAGACCGCCTCACTGCATTAAGAGCCCAGCGCGAAGGGCTCGATGGAGCTCAAAAGCATGCGATTCAAGAACAAATTAACGCGACAAAGGCTCAGCTGCGAGAACTCAACGATGGTCCCGGCCACGGTCCTGGCCACCGTGAGAATCGCCCCGATTTAGCAGTCAGAGAAAACAAATTGCCTGGCGAGCAACCCCTGCGTGGACAGGTTGATATGAAGCAGGTGGCGGAAATGATGCGCCAGCCGAAAGATATACCGTTTCCCAAAGAATTGGAAGCCAAATTCAAAGACAGGCCAGATCTCCTGGCTGCTCTCCAGCCCGGTTGGGACAAAGCCCGCGATCGCGACGGCAAAGCCGGAGACCTTGGTTTGCGCGGGCGCGGTGACGCCGGCGATCAGTCAGCTCGCGCGCTCGATGCGCTCAAGGGCGGCCCCAATCAAAAAGGCATTCCGGGATTTGACTTAAATGATAAAGCTACGCGCGAGTTTCTAAATGAAGCGATGAAACGACTCGAGCTTACAAAAGGTCAGAGAGTCGAAGACATATTTAAAGGACTGGATCCGACCAAGGCTGAGCGCCTGACCAAATTCCTTACTGAAGGTTCGACAGACGGCAAGTTTAATCCTGCCCGCGTCAAAGACTTCATGGGCATGAGCGATGCGCTCAAAAATCCGACCGAACGTTTGTATGATTTCCTCAAGGTCAATAAGGATCTGATCAACAATCAGCAATTGTCTGCCAAAGATACGCAGCGTATGTTGGGCGATTTGACCAAGATTTTGGGCGACGTCAACAAACAGCTCGGTGTGGACGGCACGAGAAATGCTCTCAATATTCAGGACATTCTGGGCCGCAAACTCGATCCGGCGCGTCCAGGCGAGCGGCTTGCCGCCATGGAGCAAAACGGCATCAACCGTATGCTGACCGAAAGACCTGACGCCCTGGCGATGACTGCCAGGATGACCGCGGCCCAGGAAGTTGCCATTCGGCAAATGCTCGATATGCGCAACGGAAGAGACCCTCTGGCACCGCCTGCCGGCCGAACCGGACAGGAAGGCCTGCTGGCTGGGCGTGAAACAGGTGCCGGTGCACGCTTCGAAGGACCGCAAGCGCGAATGGACGCTGCACAGGTGGCTGCGCAAAACGCAGCCCGCTTGGATGCTCATGTTCGTCCCGACCTGGCACCGACGACCAGACCGGAAGCGAAGCCGGACGGCACAATCGGCAAGCCGGATGCTATGCAGGTGCAGAAACAGCTGGACATCGTGTTGCCTGGTACGAAGCCGGTGGATGCGAAAGGTCCTGACGCATTAGGTGCGATCGACAGGAAGGACGAGAAATTCCTGGACGAGAAATCCAGGCTCCAGAAGAAAGAAGAAGAGGAAAAAGAAAAACACGAAAAAGAAGAGCAACACAAGCGCGAGGAAAAAGCGCGGTTGGATGCACTTATGCTGGCAGCGCTGGCAGAGAAAAAACGCAAGCTATTGGAGCAAGAGCAGAAAGAGAAGGAAAAATCCGATGAGAAAGACAAGCAGCGTGACAGGGAAAAGCGCCGCCGCTATATCGTGCGCGAGAAAGACACACTGCAAAGCATTGCCTCCGCTCAATTGCGCGACGTCAAACTGTCGCCTTTGATTTACGAGATCAACAAAGAAGTCATTCAATTGCGTGTTGAAAAAGGTAAGCAAGTGCCGGATCTCAAACCGAAGATGATTATTTGGTTGCCTTCGACAACTGAAATAGAAGAATTCAGAAAAGGCGGAATTTCCGGAGCCAAAGCCGCCGGCGCGCCGCAGGATAAGAAGATGACCGCCGACGAAGAGTTGATTGCTCGCTTCGGCGCTGGCTGGAAGGGTGGCGCTCAAGGCGGCCCGTCCACCGGAGGAGCACCCACAGGCGGTGTGCCGACTGTCATACCCGGCTTGCAACCGGCTACTTCATCCCAGGTCACCGCTGCGCTTGCCGCTTCGGCTATGGAAGCTGCGCAGAAGAAGCGGGCTAATATCGAGAGCTTGCTTGGACCGATCGGCAGGCAAAAACCGGCAGACGGGCGTATCAAGTACATCGCCCGGCTGGGAGATAGCCTGAAGTCGGTGGCAATGAAGCACCCGGCCCTGCAGGACGTCAATCTCTGGAAGCTGGTTGCCGAAATCAATGGAATTTCCACTGAAGTAGACAGTCGCGGCGGCCCAATTGCAACGCTTTCGCGAGGGGCCGTTCTCATGATTCCGTCCAATATCGATGTGGAAAACTTCAGGCAGCGCGTCAGTGGGACACTACAGTCGGTGCACACCGCAAGTGGTGTCAAAACAGGAGGAGTGATTACCGAGGTAGCGACAAAACTTTGCGAAGGATGCGGTCGCATGACGGTAAACAGCGCAACCATATGTCCCGCATGCGGCAATGCTTTCGAGACTTCTGCCGGGGAAGATTCTGATTCTGAAGAAATAGCGGCTGACACGAATACAGGTCGTGATATTG
>JADZFV010000313.1 GCA_020854255.1 Candidatus Melainabacteria bacterium
CTATGATATGGTGATCGAACCGGACCTTGATGCATTTACTTTCAGCGGGCGCGAAACAATCGACATTGTGGTGGAAAAACCGGTCGACAAAATTGTTTTGAACGCCAAGGAGCTGGAGATTGAAGAAGCTTATGTCTACCGCATGGACGGCACCAAGTTTTTGGCGAAAGTCGAGCTTGATGCGGTTACTGAAATGGCGTCTTTGCAGTTTGCCGGTGAGGTCGGACCGGGTGCCTGGAAGCTTTACTTGAGTTTCAAAGGCATCATCAATGACAGGCTCAAGGGTTTCTATCGCTCGTTCTGGCACGATGCTGACGGCAACAAGCATGTCATTGCCACAACGCAGTTTGAATCAACCGACGCCCGCTCTGCATTCCCGTGCTTCGACGAACCGGCCTTCAAAGCCCGATTCAGAGTGCAGTTGGTTATTCCCGAGCACTTGCAGGCGATCTCGAATAGCCGTTTGCTGTTTGAAACAACAGTTCCCGGTACTGGCAAGAGAATCTGGCAGTTCGAGCCGACAATGAAGATGTCCACTTATCTGGTCTGCTTCGTGATCGGTGAGTTAGAGCATACCGAGCCGGTTTGGGTTAACGGCAAAGAATTGAAGGTGTGGTGCCCGAAAGGCAAACTGCACCTCACCTCTGCTGCTCTTAAATATGCAGCGGCTGGTCTTGCCGAGCTGGAGAAATTCATCGGCATTCCTTATCCGGGAGGCGACAAAATCGACTTCATTGCCATACCGGACTTTGCCGCCGGAGCAATGGAAAACCTTGGCTGCATAACCTTCAGAGAAACGGCTCTGCTCATCAATGAGAAAACCGCCACACATGCTGAACTGAAGCGCGTGGCGGAAGTGATCATCCACGAGCTGGTGCACATGTGGTTTGGTGATCTGGTAACCATGACCTGGTGGACCTGGCTTTGGTTGAACGAATCATTCGCCACTTTCCTGGAAAACCTGATCCTCAGTTTCATTCACCCTGAGTGGAACATCTTTAACGACTTCGGACTCTCGCGCGCTGCCGCTATGCGTCTCGATTCTTTGGGCCGCACTCATCCAATCGAGTGTTCAGTCAATCATCCGGACGAAGTGGCTGAGCTCTTCGACCTCATTTCATACGAGAAAGGTTGCAGCGTGCTCTACATGATCTGTATGTACATCGGAGTGGAGAATTTCCGCCGCGGCGTACATCTGTATCTTAAGCGGCATGCGTATGGCAATGCCGAAGGCCGGGCTTTCTGGCAGGCGCTGGAGGATGCCACTCGTGAAGCCGGGCTGAACATCCCCGTGGTGAACATCATGACCCGTTGGGCCCTGACTGCCGGACATCCGCTAATAGAGGTGGCTGCCAGCCCACTGGAGGGGTTTATCGAACTGAGCCAGTCTGAGTTCAAGTTCCTTGAGGAAGTGAAGGCTACAGGGCAGCTCTGGCCTGTTCCCATTCACCTGCGCATCAAAAACGCCGACGGTTCGGAGAGCGAGCAGAAGCTTTTGCTGGAAGCAAGCAAACAGACCGTCTATGTGGGCAGCAACTATCAGTCCGTCGTAGTAAACAGCGGCGGCACCGGGTTCTTCCGTGTGCACTATGCCGGTAACTTGCTTGACAAACTGATGGTTTCACCCGAGGAAAACCTCTCTGTCATAGAGAGATACAACCTCGTAAACGACACCTGGTCTGCTGTTCGTGCAGGCATGGTGAGCGCTCCTGAATATCTGGAAATGGTCAAACGGTTTGCCGGTGAAACAGACCCGAATGTGTGGTCAATCATTCTTGGTTCACTGAGTGCGCTCTATGGCATGCTTAATGGCTCAGCCAGAAGCACTCTGCGGCGGCTGATAGTCAATCTGGTCAAGCCGGCTCTGGATAAACTCGGCCATATGCCGGGCGCCAGTGAATCGCATGAAGTGAGGAAACTGCGCGGCTCGTTGATGGGTACTCTTGGTACCTTCGGTGGTGACAAGGAGGTGATTGTCGAACTGGAGGCAATGTTCGCATCCTGGAAAGTAGACAAAAGTTCAATCGACGGCAATCTTCTGCCTTCGATTGTCGAGGTTCTTGCTTATAACGGCGGCAGCGAGCGCTATGAAGAGTTTTTCAGTCTCTTCAAAAACGCCGACAATCCCCAGGAAGAGCAACGTTTTCTCTCGTCTCTGGCAAGTTTCAAGGACGCGGATCTGCTGAACAAAACCAGCGCTCTCATGTTCAGCGAACATGTTCGCTCTCAGGATGCCCTGCATAATTACGCAAGGTTGCTGGGCAACGATGTTTCAGCCAAAGCCGCATGGACGTACATGCGGAAGAACTGGACAGCGATCAACAAAGCCTTTCCGGCCAACGGTGTTCGCTCAATGGTAGGCGCTTGCTCGGCGCTCGACACTCCGGCACTGGAAAAGCAAGTGCGTAAGTTTTTTGCCACCCATAAAGTCCGGCAGGCAGAAATGGCCACAGCGCAGATGTTGGAACAGCTGAGCGTCAATGTGCGCTTGAGAAAGGCAGAGGCGTCTCGGCTGAAGGCTCATCTGCTCAGGTCTAAGTAGTGCTGATTCCATACTAACATTGCTCGCTCGTACATCCGCAACTTTCAAACGGTTGGACGGGCGTGCATTCAACGGAGTGGGGGTAGTCCGTTTTTATGGCTGCCCCCACTCAAGAATGAACTTCGATTCAAGTATTTTACTGTCTTTGAGGGCGAGATCCTTTTTGCCCATGCTCTCAAAAGCGGAGGACCTGCAGCGATAGGCTCGGATGGTGTCTACGTTTTCAATTGAACGGATGTTGAGAGCTTGCGTGCAATCGCGAACGGCCTCTTGATACTTTCGTTGCTTGACCAGGGCATCAGCCCGATCGAGCAGCATGTTCGCATCCACAGCCCCTAGTTTGATTGCTTGATCGAGATCGGCAAGAGCTTTCACGTACTCACCAGTCTGCAAGAACAACTTTCCGCGCACGTGGTAGCACCTTTGGCTGCGTTTCAGGCTGAGCGATCTCGTGCAATCAGCGATTGCCTTTGCCGGACTTTCCAGATTGCAATAAGCTTCTGCGCGATAAAGAAATGCGTCGGCGCTGTTTGCATCCAATTTGATTGCCGCATTGAAGTCGGAAAGCGCCAGTTGTGGCTCATCCAGCCTCAAGTGGCAGCGGCCTTTCAGAATCAGTGCTTCTTTGAACTTCGGTTCTATGGCAAGCACTTCCTGCAAAGCACGCAATGACAGACGGTACTGGCGATGGACGTAGAAGTCCACACCTGTATCAAAGAGAGTCTTGATGTTTTTGCCTGTTGCTGGCAGCAGGACCAAGCAAAGAATGCTTGCTGCCAAGATAACTGCTGTAGGTAATTTAGTCGAAGTCACGCGCGAATTATCTACTGCTTGCTATGTAATTTCAATTTTTACGACATGGGATTGCTTGGCGATTTCACTGTCTGGCGCAATTTGGCGCTTAACCCTAATGAAGCCGGCAATGCCGGCTGATTAAGGAGTCTCACATGAATACTGCAATGAAATTTGAGAGAGTGAATTCTGCCCCGAAGGCGGAAGCAGTAGTAAACGCTAACAGTGTAACAATCCAGTTGGATCCGTCACGTGTCAATGCCAAGGAAGAGTGGTTTGTCGGCCAGTTTGCGCAGCGTGTAATCGGGCAGCCTGAGGCTCTGCAAGTTGCCCTTCAGGCGTACAATGCTGCCCATAACCCCTTGCGCGATATGAGTCGTCCGATCGGCATTTATCTTTTGATCGGACCCTCGCGCACCGGTAAGACTTTGACGGCGGAAACCCTTGCCCTTTTGCTGCATGGCAACAAAGATGCGCTCATCCGCCTGCAGGGTGGCGACTATCGCCAGGAGCATCAGGTGCTCGACCTGAAGGGATCGCCCCCTTCATACGTTGGCTACAAGGATCCTGGCGAGGGGAAGGGTAAGCTGGCCGAAAATGAAGTCGATCCTGTCTCCGTTATCTCCAATCACAACATGAAGCGAGTGCGGCTGGGCTCGGATTCGAACGTCAACATCATTCTCGTTGACGAAAGCGAAAAGGCTGACGCTGAGTTTTTCAAGCTCTGGATGGGTATCTTCGATACCGGCACACTGCGGCTCGGCAACGGTGAGATGGTCGATTTCAGCAATACCATCTTTATCATGACCAGCAATCTGGGTATGGCGGCGGTGGAGAAGTTGGCCCGGGGCGGAATCGGATTTACGAACAGCGCAAGAGATGTAACCAAGGCAGATGTCGAATCCGTGGTTTCCCAGGCGCTTGTGCAGGTGTATCCACCTGAGTTTCGCAACCGCATTGATGCAGTTGTGATCTTCCAGCCTCTTCAGGACAACGATATGAAGAATATCGTCAAGCACGAGATCGCGCTTGTGCAGGAGCGCATAGACAAGCAGTTGCAGCGAGGGCAGTCGTTTTCCCTTAAGGTGACTGAGGCGGCAGGGGACTTCCTGTTGCAGGAGACGTTGACCAAGCATAAAAGCATTGCTGAACTGAAACGCGTCGTGCATCGAGAGATTGAGGCGCCGCTTGGTCGCGAGCTTCAGCGTGGCACAATCAAGGGCGGCGATGTAGTGCATGTGTCACTCGGAGCAGATGGTGCTCTGTCATTTGCTATCGAGAGAGGCGTTTCGGAAGAAGAATCGATAGCTGCTCGCGTGGCGGCGCAGTCGTCCGGGTTTCAGTTCCGCTTGCAGCGCGCTCAGCAAATTATCGAGCTGATGCTTTCGGAAGGGCATCAGCTGGGGACATACAGTTTGAGCTATCCTGTTTCATCAGTGCATTCGTTGATGCAGAGTGCGGCTTTGATCCAAAAGGAGCTTGAGCAGGTCTTTCTTGCTCACAGTGTGCGCAGCCAGGTTGAACCAGACCAGGTCCTGGTCTTTAGTTTCAGAACTATCGAAGACATGGCTGTTCTGGTTCGAGAATATTATGGTGAGCTGAATGTCACTCGCCGCTAGTATTGAGCGTGCGGCTTCTGGCTTCTCACCTTTTGAATAAACACTTTAACAGCCTCAGGAAAAGATCCTGAGGCTTTCTTCATTGGAGGCTAACATGACTTATAATGACAATTCCCATTCACTTAGCGCTGCGCGTCTGGAAAGGGCGTTTCTTGCCCTTCTGGAGTGCCACAAGCACTTGGAGCTATTGAGTGAAGGAACCTGCATTCAGTTCTCGCTCGTGGCAGACGAGGACACGCTGGAAACTTGCCTGGACTACTTCAGGCGGGAAAGCGTGAAGCTCGAGTTTCTGGGTGTTTTACCCAGCGGTTTGCGCAACATGCAGTTAACTGCTGCTGTTCCTTCTATCGATTGATTCTAGCGGAGAGCCCTGCTGTTCGAGGGCTCTCCGTCACCGTTTTGCCGAAATTCACTGTCGACAAGAATGCCGAACACATCATTGATTGACGTCGCCCCCTCGTCACTAGAGAAGGGTATTGCGGTTAAAAGGAGGCAAGCATGTTTTCTCCACCAGCGTTCTTATTTGCTGCCCTGGCAGTGCTCACGCTTGTAGTCAGTGCTTTTCTTTCACCCTATATTGCCATGCCTTTAACGTTGAGCCTGGGCTCGGTAGCACTGTACTGCGTGCATCGTCGCCGTCGGTACGCAGCGCTCTACTGGCAAATCTGCAAGCAGACCATGTGGTTCTTTTACAATCCAGCTTTGCTGGGAAATGAATGGCAGAAGCCGCATCGTCTCAGCCCGGCCATAAAATCCCATCAAGAAGCGCTGTGCCGGGCACAAAACAGGCTTGATTCATTGCAGGATCAGCATACTTGTGTCTTGAGCAAAGGAGAAGCCGAAACCGAAGTATCTCATTTCCCCGATGTCACTGGCAGAATTCTCGGAGCTGGAATTGGCTATCTCAAGATCAGGCAATTCGGCGGTGAGGAAACCGCAGACCAGGCTCTCAAAGCTTTGGCTGAGCTCAAGCAGACCACGGCGATAGTCGTAGACCTGAGAGACAATCCAGGCGGGCAGCTAGGAACAGCCATGCAGATTACTTCGCTTTTCCTTGAGTCAGGCAAGATTGCGACGGTAAAACAGCGAATACCGGGTGACCCGCATTCACCCATTTACCACACAATGGATTTCAACCTTTCTGCCTCAGCCATTGAACTTGATGGGAGAACGGCAGAAACTCTCAGTCTGTCGCATCGCGATAGCAAGCCACGCCTGCCGTACATGGCAGGCGGCAAGCAGCTTGCGGTGCTGGTCAATGAAGCTTCGGCATCGGCTTCCGAATTGATGGCCGGCGCGCTTAAAGACAACAGGGCGGCAACCATAATCGGAGCGCCCACTTATGGCAAAGGCACCGGCCAAAGCGTAATCACCCTGAATAGAGGAGCTCAGCTAAGGATCACGACAATGAAATATTTCACGCCCAGTGGACTGTGCCCTGGAGATGGCAATGGATCGGGTCCTGGCATTACTCCAGATATTGAAGTCAGGCAAAGCAAACCGGTGGGCGAAAGTAGAGGGGCGGACGCTCAGCTGCAGAAGGCATTGAAGCATCTGACCAGCATGGGAATTTTTCATTCACTGCCGGAGCAGCTGGCACCAGATATCTCCCTGGTTCGCATTTTTAGCTTGCTGGGGAAGTGATTGGTTAAGTTGATACCACTATATATGGTGGCATCAGTGCAGCATTAAATGAGAACTGAAAAAGCGAGATATCGGCTGGAGGTGCAGAGATGAATTTCCTTGATGAATTTGAAGGAAAGAGAAAGCGAAAAGCCGGGTTTTTCGACCTGGTAATAGCCTGTGACAGCCAAAGAGGCATGAGCAAGAACAACGCCTTGCCCTGGCGTTTGCCGGCGGAGGTGAAGTACTTTCGTGACCTGACTGTCAGCGTTTCTGACCCGGCTTTGAAGAATGCCGTGATTATGGGGCGCAAAACATGGCAGTCACTGCCGCTCAAGTTTATGCCATTGCCTGGAAGGCTCAATGTCGTGCTGTCGCGAGATTCCGGCTTTCCTGTGCCGCTCGATGTCTTGCGATGCGCATCTCTGGATCAGGCGCTTGATCAACTTAGTTCCGAAACAGTCGATCGTCTCTTCGTAATCGGCGGGGCTGATGTTTTGCGGCACGCTATGAGTCATCAGCGCTGCAGTTTGTTGTATCTAACAGAGATCAAGCAGAGATTTGATTGCGATACATTCCTGCCCGAGTATGAGAAGCTGTTCCGCCTTCTATCGAGCTCCGAGCCGCAATCGGAAACTGGCATCGAGTACATTTTCAAGGTCTACGAGCGTCGCTGAGAGCCTTCACCGATGAGAAGGCACAGCCGTGTGCACCGGTGATGGTGCGCACGGTCAATTCCGCTGTATCTGAAATGCTTTCCGGTTGCCTTGGTTCAGTCACCCTGGCCTGGCATCTGCTAGGCAGGATGATTCTTTCTTATCTGAAAATGCATCCTTGGCGATGCAAGAACACTTTAACAAGTGACGTCCTGTATTGGGCGCCACCAGTCCGTTGGGAGGCTGACATGGCTACTCGGAAAAGAGTAACTATTCTGGGCTCCGGTCCGGCTGGCTACACGGCCGCAATATATGCAGCCATGGCCGGTCTTGAGCCTCTTTTGATTCATGGTCCAAGCACTGGCGGGCAGCTGATGCTGACCACCACCGTGGAAAATTTTCCTGGCTTTGCTAATGGGATTATGGGCCCTGATCTTATGGAGGAAACTCGCAAACAGGCAGAGCGATTGGGTACGGAGTTCCTGCAGGATCTGGCGGAGTCAGTCGATTTGTCTGCCCAGCCTTTTCTGGTGAAAACTGCCAGCCAGGAAATCTTGACCGATTCGCTAATCATCGCTACTGGCGCCAGCGCCAAGCAGCTGGGACTGGCCAGCGAGAAAAGCCTGATTGGCCGTGGTGTCTCTTATTGTGCCACGTGTGATGGGTTCTTCTTCAAAGACAAAATCGTCTATGTCGTCGGCGGCGGAGACTCAGCGATGGAAGAAGCAACCGTGCTTGCGGCCCGGGCCAAAACTGTAACCATCATCCACAGGGGGGACTCATTTAAGGCCTCACAAAGGATGATCGACAAAGCGAAGAGAGAACCCAAGATTAGCTTTTCGCTCAATTCGGTGGTGGAGGACATCCTGGATGCAGGAAAGGGTGAGGTCACAGGCATCAAGGTGAAGGATCTCAAAACAGGAGACGTGCAGGAGCTGCCTGCCGACGGCGTTTTTATCGCCATTGGCCATCAACCGAATACGGAGCTGTTTAAAGAGCAGTTGGAGTTGACAGAGTCGGGTTACATTATGACCGATGGTGTCAAAACCAGTGTTGCCGGTGTCTTTGCTGCTGGCGACGTGATGGACGAGCGCTACAAGCAGGCTATTGTGGCGGCAGGAAACGGCAGCTCGGCAGCATTGGAAGCACGGTGGTTTCTTTCCGAAAAGGATGCGGAAAGCTCCGCTTCTTAGGCCAGGAACTGGGTCGCACAAACGAGCGTCGGTCCTTTAAATCAAGGGCGGCTGACGATGGCACCGTATACGATGTCATCGTCAGCCGTTTTACTCACTGTTGATATTCTACTATGCAATCTAGGATTATAAGTCTTCCCAGGACACTCCCGACAGCAGCATCAGAGCTTTTCGATAGAAGTTAAGGCGCAACACTTTAGGTATACGGAAGGTTTAGCCGACAGGGTAAAAGAGTCCTGCGGCATGCCCGGATTGCGCTAATTCGGTGCACTTTTCTGCGCGAGCTATTGCGAGCCCATTGTCTGGACAGATCGAGTCTGTTGTCGGATAAGCGGCACGGGGCTCGTACTTTCGCAAAGGATATGCCTGCAGTAATAAGTGGCGACAATTGCGCTAGATCCGATCAATTGCTTTGCGGCACTGGAAAATCTTGCCACAAGCGCTAGTCAATTTTTTTCGGATTTATATGGAGAGTAGCTTGGGTTCTAGGATGAGGACTGTCACCGTCGTCTTTTGCCGTCATTGTTCCTGTTCTTCGGCCTGTGCTAGACCGCGGATAACACCGCCTATTGAAAGGAATTTTCGATGAATCTTCTCATTTTTGTGCTCCTGCCGTTTGACGACATTGAATGTTGGCCATTACTGGTTTTATGCGCGATTTTGATTATGACAATTACGGTTGGCTTTCAACTCGTATTTAACCCGGAGGCGCGCATGCGCAGAAAGGCGGAGCAAGCAAAAAAGCATCTCGACCCGAATTACTGGGGCAGCTATGACAAGTGAGCATTGAGTATCTCGTAAGCACATTGCCGGACGGATGCGTGCCTTTATTAGAGGGCGCTTAACTTCTTGCGCGAGCTTTGCGAAGCAGCTGCTTAAGACTGCATACAGTTCTCATCAGGTGTAGCAGCCCTGATTTAACGAACCTCTGCC
>JADZFV010000314.1 GCA_020854255.1 Candidatus Melainabacteria bacterium
TCTATTTTTTTGAAAGAGTTTTGAATTCCAGGCAATTGAACAAAAATCTTTGCCGCTCACACTTTGGTTTTCAGCCAGGCACGTGATTGATAGCGCATTGCCGTCAATATCCCCATAACCGCTACAGACAGAGTCATGGACAACCAGGCGCCGTCGGCACCCATGTTCATGGTTATGGCGAAGAAGTAGGCGACCGGCAGCCGGATCGCCCAATTGGCAATATAAGATATGACCATAGGTGTCTTCGTGTCGCCGGCGCCTTGCAAGGCTGAGCTGAGCACCATGGCCAGGGCAAGAAATGGTCCGGCGATTGCGTTGTAGCGAATATAAGAGGCGGTAATTTCAGCTGTGGCGTGTTCTTTTGTCATAATGTCCGACACCTTCCCTGCAAAGACGAACAGAAGCCCGCAGCTGACGAGCATCATGGCCACGCCGATAAGAGTGACATGCCAGCCTGCTTTGAAGGCACGCTCCTCCTTTCTGGCGCCGAGATTTTGACCGACTATTGCGGCCACCGAAAGACCAAGCGCCATGAGCGGCATAAAGACCAGCCCTTCCACTCTGATGCCTATCGTCCAGGCCGCCAGTGCTTCTGTCGGGTTATCCAGGCAGCGCAGAATAAAGAAAATTACAAATGTCGATAGTCCCCAGCCCAGGCGCTGCATTGCGGCCGGAATGCCGATCTTGACGATGCGTTTTAGAACCGAGCCTATAAAAGGATACATGTAGGAGGTGCATGATCCTAAAGGCGAACGCAAAAGAAAAGCCAGAGCAACGCACGCTCCCACGCTCGATCCAACCACTGCGGACCAGGCAATGCCTTCCACTGCCAGCCCGGGCAAGGGCCAGTTGTGCAAAACGGTGAGATAGTCGCCTGAGATATTGAAAATGGTGGAGACGAGCATAATGATCAAAGTTGTACGCGCATCGCCTATGGCTCTAAATGCGGCATTGATGATGCTCACCAAACTGAACGGGATCAGGTAGAGGCAATATATAGAAAGGTAGCGAGCGCCAATGTCGGTAACTTCGGTAGAACCGCTGAACAGACCGATTATTTTGTGGGCGCCCAGTTTTGCCGCGATTAGCAGAGCCATTCCCATCAAAACGGCGAACACGATCGATTGACCGGTAGCGCGTGCCGCTTCTTCTTGATCTTCAGCGCCTGTGGCACGCGCTACCAAAGCCTGTGTGCCCACGCCCGTGGACATGATGAAAATCATCAAGATGAAAAGGACTTGCTCGGATACACCCACTGCAGCCTGGGATGCGCTGCCCAAAAATCCAGCCACATGCATGTCGGCCAGACCGACCAGCGAGCTTGAAACTGTCGTCATCATCAAAGGCCAGGACATCGACCAGATTGCCTTCATCAGGCTGCCTGCGGCCAGATTCGCCGCCAGTGCGCCTTTTTCTTGAGGCAGATTCGCTTGCCTCTGCCGCTCCTTATCGTCTAAAGCGGTCATGGGGATTTCCTCGACGCCAAAATGGTTAACCTGGTATATTCTTCCAGATTCATAGATCAAAACGGGCTGGGGGGAGAAGGCTGATGAAACTGCGCAGCAGCGTGTATGGTTGGAAATCCGTATGGATGGAATTTGCCGAAGAGCGTAAGGGCTCATTCGATGAAGGTCAAAAAGTGTTTGTCATGCGCGTGCCTGTAACCGGCAAGCCATGGAACATTACCTTCCACATGCATCAGAAAGGCGTGGGCGGTGCAGTCACTGACAGCAGTGCTGCCTTTCTTCCCTTCAAAGCCAAAGGCTCTTTCAGCTTCGACCTTCACAATCGCAGTCTGGCAGGCGATGTGGGCAAAGTGTTCGGTGGACAAGATATCGAGATTGGCGAAGACGAATTCGATCGCGATTACATAATCAAAGGATCGGACGAAAAACTCGTCAAACAAATCTTTGCCGGCTCGCGTGTTCAGGAGTTGATTAAGTTGCAGCCGCACATCAAGCTTTTTATTCAGGACGAGGCGAAGGAATTGGCAGAACACGGCACGGTTCCTCCTGGCATCCATGTGCTTGCGTTCAGAGACAAAGAAGCTATCAACAGTTATGAGCGCCTGACACTAGTTCACGACTTAATGCTGGCGATGCTCGAGGAAATGATGGCTTGCGATCTGGCTTCCCCACAGGATCCTAATTTCGAGATCTAGAAGCAAAGAAGTGATTTTGCCGGCATCACCTGAAAAGGTGATGCCCACTTGTTTTTAGAAGAATTATGATCAATTTCACAAGATTCTCACAAGCAATGGGAAGAATGAATACAGAGCGATTCTCGCTCGAGGATCTGGAGGACTTCCCAGAACCCGCAGAAAGCGTTGCGCCCAAGAGGGCGAACCCCAAGGTTCGAAACAGGAGTGCCGATTTCGGTAGCTGGGGGAAAAATTTAAGGGAGCATTGACCTATGACCGAATTGAGTGAGAGTGACACAGCCGACTCGGTTAAACTTGCCGAGCTCTTGACTGAAGCTGGCTATATAAGCCAGAAGGATATAGATGAGGCAATGCAGATAGGCAAGGAAACCGGTATGCGTGTAGGGCGCGTGCTCATAGTTTCTGGTTGGCTATCGGAAAATCAACTGGTGGCAGCAGTTAAGGCCCAGACCCTGGTAAATAACGGAAAAATCAGCCGTGGAGCCGCGGTGAGAGCCCTGAGAATAGCGGACGAAAAAGAACTCTCGTTTGACAGTGCTCTGCAAAAAATGACTGCTACCAGACTGCAAGCTCTTGTGAAAGTGGATACGCGGACATAACCTGGAGACCAGCTACTAGTTTTCGAACTATTTGCAAAATGGATTTTTTGGCGATCAAACGCGCTTCGTGAGGCTTAACCACACGAAGCGCTGTTCTATATACGCAGTTGTAAAGGAATCTCCTGCTCTCAGTGCGGAGATGACGTCAACGAACGAAATCTCAGTTCTCTAAATGCACCGAAATTTGTCACAAGGAGACCCCGGCAGTAATGCCGGGGTTTGACTGCCACCGTAGATGGTGAGACGCAGTGATCGCCAACGAAGATTTTTCCCTGGCGAAAAAACTTTCGCTGCCCCGGTTATCCGGTGTGGAGCAGGTATTGCACAATGTCTCCACCGGCAAGTCCGATGCCTCATTTGCAGCCGGCTGTGGCAAAAGCGTTATTGGAGCATAACAAAGGCTCAATTGAAGCGGTCAAAATGGACAGACCTATTTGCGTTTTTCCCAATTGCTGGATGTTCAAGCGCGGGCAGATGGAATTCAAAGACATGATCGATACTGCTCTGGCGCAACTGATCAACTCTATTTGAATTCCGGATCGGTAATGCTCATCGATTCTTTGCTGAGGGGCCGGCGTCCGCCGGCGTGCACTGCGCGTTCGGTACCCTTAATCAGACCAGTCATCAAGCCGGTAGCGATGCCATAAGGCACAGAAAGGGCTGCTCCAAAGGCTCTTGCGGTCAGGTCTGGCTTTTGTCCCTCAGTCCAGGTCAGATCCCTGGTAATCTGAGTGTTCATGCGTTTTGTTTCGCTTGCCATAGTTTTTGCAGCTCTGACCGGAACACCGACAACAAGTCCGCACATGACACCGGCTGCGGATTTAGAAACAGACTTTGCATTGGAAATTCCACCGGCATTGTCCTCTTCCGGCACATCCTTTACTGTGTCATTGTCTTTGTCTTTTGAAGCGATTTGCTTTCTGGGTTCGGCCGAGCGTTTGAAAAGTGAGAATTTTCCTGCCTTCTTTTGCGAGATCTCTTCGTTGTCATGGATTTCCATTCTTATTGGTCGGGGCGCTTCCGCTTGCGGTTTAGGTGTTGAACTCTCCGGCTCAACATCAAAGAAATCATCACGCTCGCCATAGGCTGCGTTTGCCGATACGAGAGTCATGGTGACGGACAGAAAGAGCGTCAATTTTGCGGATTGGTTCGACTTAATGGTCATCGTGTACTTGTTTCAGGACTCGTAAAATCAGAAGGGCTAGAAAAGGCATAGCTGACTGACGGCAGATTATAGCCGCAATATCTTAGCAACTTCGTCCGACCACTTTTGGAACACCTTCTAACTTGGACTCTTGTCAGGAGATCGAGGCTTTCACCTTTTTGCCGAAGTGGTCGGTCAGGCGCCTCAATGTTGGAGATATATCGTCTTCGGAGATGCGCGCGTCAATCAAAAAGAGCGAGTCGCTGTTTTTCGCTTCTTTCAATGCAGACTTGAACTCTTCTGGTGTTTGAGCGCATGCGCCTTTTCCGCCCAGGGCTTTGGCGATCATCGCATAGTCCCATCTCTGCAAGTCGTAGTAGTCGCGTTTTTGATCGATGAAACGCAGCATGGCGTAACTGGCATTGTTGAAAACAATCACTATCGGATTGAGTCCCAATTTGATAGCGGTGCTGATTTCCATACCTGTCATTTGAAAACCACCGTCGCCGACAAGAATGATAGAACGCCGCTTGGGATTTGCGATTTGAGCGCCAATGCCGGCAGGCACTCCAAAGCCCATGCTGGAGTAATATCCAGGCGCAATGAAAATGTCAGTCTTCAAGCTCATTCCGGCGTAAAGGCAATCGCCGACGTCGGAGATTACTGCGAATTTCTCTGACAGCAGGTCATTGAGCTGATTGATCATGGAAGCCACAGTCAGGTTCTTTTCGCCGTCTTTGGGCTCGATTAATTCGGCAGCGATGGAAGGCAGGCTGAATCTGAGTGTTGGCTTCACTTTCGAGGTGGTCAATTCGATCAGCTGATCGATAAGCGATCTGAGATTGACGCCATGATAAGTGTGGTGTCCGGCCGTAACTTCGTGTGCTGTGCACTGGATAAGCGCTTTGGCAGGCAGTTTGGCCGTGTAACCGGCTGTTTCCATCTCCGTGAGAACCGTTCCCAGAGAGATGATCAAATCAGCTGACTCAACATACTCTTTCACTTTGGGATTGCCGAATTGACCGAAATAATTTCCTGCAAAGCAAGGATGTGACTCAGGAAATGAAGCCTTGCCCAAAATGGAAGTAACTACAGGAATATTCAGTGCTTCGGCAAGTGCCACCACTTTGTCTTTCAGGCTGAAGCGCCTGACTTCGACACCCACGAAAAGAACTGGCTGTTGAGCTTCTTTCAGTCGATCGATAATTTCGTGAACCGCTTCTTCGAGCGCCGCCGACGGGGCTTCCATGGAGCGAGGAGCGCTGTCCTGAATGTCCAGCTCGTGATTGACCATATCGCGGGGAATCTCTATGTAGCCCGGGCGCGAGAACTTGGTCGTGGTTTCGAAAACGCGATCGATCTCATCTTGCGCAGTCGCCGGGTTGGTAAGCAGAGCCTGTGATTCTGTCACTTCTCTGAAGACGTTAAACTGAGTGTCGAAGCTCTTCACGCAGTGGTGAAGTTGCGGCTTCTGGCTGCGGTAGCGTGTTTCAGGACTACCGGAAATAATCAACAGGGGAGATGCTTCGGCGTAAGCCAGACCGACTGAGTTGATCATGTTCAGACCACCAGCACCGTAAGTGACAAGCCCTATACCCAGACCTCTCAAGCGGGCATAGGCATCAGCTGCGTAACCGACGGACGGTTCGTGAGTCATGACCACAGTCTTCAGCTTGGTCTTTTCTTGCGCTGCGTACAAAGGCAAAATGAAATCGCCTGGAATTCCAAACGTCGTGTCGACGCCCGCGTCCTTGATGCGGTCGAAAAGATACTCTGCCAGTTTGCTTTTTGTCATGACATCCACCGTCTGCTGCTCTCGAAAGCAAAATGCTTTCAGTAGGCAGCGCAATTTAATTACGCTCAACAGGCGGAATTGTAGCGCGGTGAAAGGCGAGACGCCTGTTTTCAATCATTTCTTCTTGATTTGCTATATGTAATTAGTAGATTTGGGATAATCAGAAAGTACTGAATAGCGGAGTCGCGCATGAAAGCACAGCCGAAACCCGATTTTGTTTTTGAAGATAAGGAAGTCTTCAAAAGGCACTGGTTCAGGCATGTCTCGCGCGTTTTCATTTCAGTGATTATCGTTGCGCTCAATTTCTGCATGATAATGAGTTCGATCGACAAGTACCGGCACGGCACCGCAATGCCGATTCATATGGAGCTTTTGAGCTTGCTTTTCCTCGTCTTCATCGACGTGGTCATGCTGATTCCGATGATATTGGAAGCCAATGAAGTGATTATCACGCCCGAATACCTGACTTTGAAATTGCTCTTCTTCAAAAGGCGGCTTTCCTGGAGCCAGGTAAGCGAATTCAAACAATGGCCTTTCCTGGTATATACGGGGGTGAAGGCAGGCAGATGTTTTTATTTGATTAACAGGCGCGAGATAAAAGGCTTCGACAAACTGGCGCAAATCATCATGGAGCGCCTTCCTTCTATAGAAAAGAAGTAGCAGGTCGTTCCATATATACTGTACGCTGGCGATCTGGTGAGTCTGCGCACTCATAGAATAATTCGGAAACGGTGATGGCTCAAAAGAAAATACGCGTCTTAATTGGCAAACCGGGCTTGGACGGGCACGATCGTGGTGCAAAGGTAGTGGCGAGGGCGCTTCGTGACGCCGGCATGGAAGTTGTCTATACGGGACTGCACCGCTCTCCTGAAGAGATTGTCGAGACTGCCATTCAGGAAGATGTGGGCGCCATCGGCTTAAGCGTTCTATCCGGAGCGCATATGACACTGCTTCCCCGCGTCGTCGAGCTGCTTAAAGAGCAGGGCGTTGACGACATTTTGGTTTTTGGCGGCGGCGTTATTCCCGAGGAAGATCGGCAGCTGCTTCTGTCGCAAGGCATTAAAGAGGTATTTGTCCCCGGTAATGCCACGCAGAGGACCATTGAGTTTCTCAAAGAGCACTTTGGTGAACGCAGCGGCGCTCACAAGGTTTCTTAAATAATTCCTACTTACATCTGTCTATTTTCTTACTCAGCTCGGGTATACCTAGAATGAGAGGAAGCAATCTTCATTAATTATTCGGTTCTTTGATAAAATTTGCTGAATTATCTCTTGAAGACCGTGTTATACTCTCAAAACGTGAGCACTCCCCTCTCTGGAGAGTTCGAATTTGGAACTGAAGCCACAGCCTTCATTGGACATGACCAACCCGACTTGCAAAGTCGAAGACATCATCACAGGTGTCGTCGCCGCTTGCTTTAGAAGGGGCGGTCTTTCCGTAGCGGAGCTCAATGCCTCGTTTGCGGGAGCCAGTGGGGTCGAATTCAAAGGTATGCAACCAGTAAGTATGCGTCGGGAAATGATTGCCGATGCAGACGAGATGGACCGTCTCTACGCGAGCGCCGTCGTCTAGGTCGTACCGGAATATTTTGGCAAAAGGGTTCGAAAGAGCCCATTTTGTGTTGAGAATGTATTTTTTGGGGTCTTTCCAGCCTGCTGGTACAATGAAAGGCAGTTGGTTGCTGCACATCTTACTAAGTAGACAGCGGATTGAATGTCCCAGAAGTCTGTTAATTATCGAAAGGGCGACGTCGTCCTGGTCTCATTTCCCTACACGACCGATGAGGGAACGACCCAGACTAAGCGGCGTCCGGCTGTCCTAATTTCGAATGACTACAATAATTCAAGGCTGGACGATGTGCTTTTGGTTCCCTTGACTAGCAACACAACAAGGGCCGCTCGCGAGCCTACGCAGGTCGTGGTCATGATGAATACTCCCGAAGGGCAGGCGGGCGGACTTCGACTGGATAGCGTCATTGACTGTACGGTTATCGCTACCATTCCAAAAACCCTTCTGGTCAATAAAATCGGCGCCTTTCCTCAAGAGACGATGGAAAGAGTCGATCAATGCCTGATGATTGCAATGGCAATCGGGCGACCGATTTACAAGGACAAACCTCCTGGTAGCCCCGATGAAGATATCCCGGAGAGCGCCTAGTCCTGTCTGGTTTGCCGCCACACTGCCGGACAGGACTAGCAAACTGTCTCCACTTTTACCTTTTCACCGTTTTTCACTTTCAAGAAATCCTGAGCGCTTGCTTTTTTCATGGCGATCTCCAAATAGCCGTGGCTGCCGGTCACGACCTGGGCATCGCCATCGCCTACGGTGTCATAGCTCCCGGAGGCAAGCGTTAGGAGCCTGCCTCCAACACAGATTGCTTTGATCTTGCTTTTTATATCTGCGCTGATGTTTGTGATCAAATTTCCATAGCGGTCGCTGTAGACCACCGCGCCTTCTGTACAACCGTCACCGGTTGTCGGTTCCAGACCGTCTACTTGGGCAAGCGACTGTATGTCGATCTCAGTTGCCAAAATTTCCAGCCCCACACCATACAAAAGTTGTGCCGCCACTGGCGCAAACACGTCACGCGCATGAAATGTGCTGGATACTGGAGTGCGGAAAAACTCGCTCTTGTCCAGCACGAATGCCTTTTTCGCCCTGGAGACAAACGCCGTCATCAATCCGTTGTCCGGCGCCAGGATGATGGAATCTTCCAACTGTAGCGCGATTCGGCGTTGGCTGCTGCCTACCTGTGGATCGACCACTGCTATGTGGACAGTACCTGAAGGAAAGTAAGACAGGCTCATTTTCAGCGACCATGCGCCTGCAAGTATGTCGAAAGGGGGAATCTCGTGATTGAGATCGACAATCGTTGCCGAAGGAAAGCCCGATAGAATCACGCCCTTCACTACTGCGACATAAGGATCTTGATGACCGAAGTCGGTAGTCAAAGTCACGATGTGGCGGTTGCCATTCATCATCAGTGGGCAATTACAGTGGCAGTGGCAAACTCATGCTCGTGACTGACTGAGACCTCGAATTTGGTGAGATTCTGTTGGGCAGCCACTTCCTGCGCGCGCCCGTGCAGCTTTAAAGTTGGCTTGCCGGAGCGCTCGCGCACAATCTCCACTTCTTTCCAGCCTACACCGTACCAGCCTGTGCCTAGGGCTTTGACGGTTGCTTCCTTGGCGGCGAACCGGCCGGCCAGCCTTTCGAACATGTGATGGCGAGCGCTATTGACGTGCTGCTCTTCAGCCTCTGTCAAGATCCGCTTCAAAAGCTTGTTTCCAAAGCGTTCGTAGGAAGCGCGAATGCGGCTGACCGAACAAATGTCGGTGCCGATCTTGAGGTTCAGGTCAGCCATGAATTCTCCTTTGTCCGTCTAATTGAAGTCTAAGACCGGTTTTCTTTATCGCCGCGCGTACCGTACAGGTAGACAATCTCCGGCTTGGACAGCGACTCATGCAACTGGGTGACGGTCTTCTTCAGTGTGGGATGCTGGAAGTCAGGTGCGATCTCCAGGAGCGGCACCAGCGCATAGGCGCGAAAAGGAACATTGGGATGCGGCACTCTGAGCTCCTCTTCCTCAACTATGCTGTTTCCGAAAAAGAGAATGTCCAGATCGATGATGCGGCGGCGCTTTGCACCAGGTATACAATCTTTGAGCGTATCTTCTTTTCCATGCATCATCGCCAGGCGCTGTTCGATATCAAGTACAACGTCAAGAAGCGCCTTGCAGGACAAAGTCGTTTCTATAGCCGCCACTGCGTTAACGAACCATTTGTCGTATTCGACGCCAATCGGCTCCGTTTCATAAAGACTCGAACATTCCAAAACCTTGATTCCGCTCACGTCCTTGAGCATCTGCATCGACTGCTGCACGAAGCCGAGCCGGTCTCCCTCGTTAGAGCCCAGACCTATGAATGCCTGCGTTCGTTTAGGATTGCCGCGGAATTTCGGTTGTTCGGACACCTGCCAGACCTCAAATGCCTTATGTTAAAAGCGCCCACATTATATACAAAAGGTGAGATTCGTGTAGAATCCCATTTGAAAAATCCTCGTTTTCAATATGTTGTTTGCCTGAATTGCAGGTGGCAGGCCGATATAATAAATCAGGTAAAACAAGTACAGTCGACCGCTTGCGCTGGGTGCATGGGAGGTCGAAGGAGAAGATATGAACATTCCTGCCGATCGCAAGAAGATTTTTCAAGCCATTGAAGAAAATCCGGTGGCTTACAATCCAACCGTCATTGAAACGACGGCGCGCGGAGAGCGTTCGTTCGATATTTTCTCCAGACTGCTGAGAGAGCGCATCATTTTCCTCGGTCAGGCGATCGACGATGTAGTGGCATCGATCATTGTTGCCCAATTGCTCTTGCTTGAAGGAGAAGATCCAGACAAGGACATTCGCCTCTACATCAATTGCCCGGGCGGCAGCATCACCTCAGGACTTGCCGTGTATGACACCATGATGCACATCAGAAGCGAAGTTTCTACTATTTGTATGGGCCAAGCCGCAGCCATGGGCGCATTTATATTGTCCTCTGGTCAGAAAGGAAAACGCCTCGCCCTGCCTCACTCGCGTGTTCTCATGCGTCAACCCATGGGCGGCACCGAAGGACAAGCATCCGACATCGAAATTCAAGCCAGAGAAATTCTGCGCAAGAAAAAGTTGTTGATTGAATTGTTTGCCAAAAATACCGGACAGACTCAAAAACAGATCGAGAAAGACAACGATCGCGACAATATCATGACGCCTGAAGAAGCCAAAGAATACGGCATCATCGACGAAGTAATCGCTCGCGAATTGATCGTTAAGTAAGCTCATCGTTGGATTTTGCAATTTGAAGAACTGCCGAGTCGGAAGAGAAATCTGAAGCTACTCAGACGAAGTTTGAGTGTGGATATTGCGAGAGTTTGGCATGTAAAGCACCGATAGGCGGTATCTGGATTGGAATTATGTGAATGAAATAGTGAGGTCACACAGGGCAGATTTGGCTGTGTTTTATCCCGAAGATAGTGCCATTTTGGAAACCGGCAGTCAAAAAGGGTGGATACTCCTGGCGCCCGATTCGTTGTCCGCAAAGATCAAAGAAATTATTCCTGCGAATCTGTTGTTTCAGATTCGCAGGAGCTGCTTTGATTGGTTATTGTGG
Source organism: Candidatus Melainabacteria bacterium (assembly GCA_020854255.1). Lineage (GTDB taxonomy): Bacteria > Cyanobacteriota > Vampirovibrionia > Obscuribacterales > Obscuribacteraceae > QKMZ01. The sequence continues at coordinate 10,856 of JADZFV010000314.1, forward strand.
CGTTCCCGTCCTGCTCAGTAGTTGAAGTTAGCCACTCTCGTCATCAAGCGTTTGATTCTTTCGTCTTGGGCGTCTAGCTGAATGGGACCCTGCCATTTGCCGACCGCTACTAAAGCAAAACCGCCTGCGGCGAGGCATCCTACTAACTATTGGACAAGTTGTTTTAGTTGAAAATTGCCTTGAGCACCGATTCAGTGTCGGCAAGAGTTGGGAAAAGGTGATCGGGAACTTGCGCCGCCAGCTCTTCTCTTGTTGTTCTTCCTGAATTCACTGCCAGGCTGACGGCGCCGTAATGCTTGGCGCAGAGAACATCGAAAATGCTGTCTCCGATTACGACGATCTCTTGAGGCCGAAAGGTCTTTCTGAAATGCCTGTCGGCTCTTACCTTGGCGACGTGCGGCAGATCGAGCCTGCTGGCGGAATCAGATCCGTATGCGCCGAGCGGGAAGTGATGATTAAGCTGAAAGCGCTCCAATTTCATCCTGGCGCCGCGCTCGACATTGCCGGTAAGCAGTCCCAGATAAGCGTTTTCCATCGCCGCCAGGGCCTGAAGAACCTCGGGAATGCCGTCATGTACGATGTAGTGTTTGGCTTCCTGTATCTCTGTTTCTAAATGAACCAGATATTCTTCAATCAAAGAAGGAATGCTTGATTCTATTTCATTGCTGTCAATACCGGCCTCTGTCATGATCTCCGTCAAGATTTGCGGATCAGTCTTACCTGACATGGACAGTTTGATAGTGGCGGGATCGATGTCGTAGCGATCCTTGAGCACCTTCGAGATGGCACGGCGACCTGCTCCATCTGAAGTTATCAGGGTTTCGTCGATATCAAATAGAACTAGTCTCTTCTGCATTATTAGCCGTGTTAGCGGATGAGGCACTGCCTGTAGTGTCAATGACTGGTGGTAGTGCAGTTGGTGCGTCAGGAATTTCCGTCTCTGCGCATTCGTAAATGCGAATTTGATCGCGTCCGCTGTTCTTCGCGACGTATAGCGCTTTGTCTGCTCTTTCTACGAGTTCTGCCGCAGAGCCTGCTTGTTTTGGAAATGATGCCGCACCGATGGAGACGCTGATTCTTCCCAGTCCAGGCACATGGCAGTTGCGAATCTGGCTGCAGATACGATCGCCGATTAGAGCTGCTTCGAAGAGCGATGTCTCGGGCAAAATGACGCCGAATTCTTCGCCGCCGTAGCGTGCCGGAGTGTCGCCGGAGCGAAGAATAGTCTTGAGAATGGAGGCTACCTGACGGATAGCGGCGTCGCCTACCGGGTGCCCGTAGTTGTCGTTGATTACTTTGAGTTTGTCGAGGTCGACCATCAAAAGCGAGCAGGATGTGCCTTTTCTCTTGGCCAGATTGAGGTCTTCTTGCAGGCGGTTTTTGAAATAGACGTGATTGTAGAGTGTGGTCAAACCATCGGTAATTGCCTGATGCTTGACGGTGGCAAACAGGTGCGCGTGCTCGATGGCGACAGCGACCTGGTCGGCGATTGCCGCCACGAGTCGAACCTCGGTTGGCGTCCACTCGCGGGTGTTTTCGGTCTGGTGTACGACGAGCAAGCCAACCAGCCTGTTTTCACTGACCAGTGGCGCGGCAATCAGTGAGCGTGAACCGTTTTGATCGAGGAAGTGACGGAAAGGCATGGCGCGCGAGTCAATGTCGATGTCCGTGATCACAGCAATGGGCGCTTCCTGGACGGTCGCGGCGTCGGGCGGTACTTGCACCAATTCCCCTTCGTCAGTTTCAACGCAGGTGCCGTAGCCATTGCTGAGGCGGTCGAGATCGATGCCTAAAATGGTATTGCGTCCGCTCAAGGCTTCCGCTCGCAATTCCGCCGGAATCATTGGTTCCAGCTGATCGTGAGTGGAACTGCAATTGAGAGCGTCAGCTGTTTTTGCCTGGAAAGTCGACATGGTCGAGGCAAGAAGATTGGCGGCGCGGGTAGATTTGATGACGGGCGTATGGGAGACGCGGAAGTCCAGTTGATCAGGATAGAGACTGACGCCCTTGACCGATTCAAGGTGTCCGGCGTGGCATTCATGCGTGACGACGAGCGGTCCTTCGTTGCGCGGCTGGGCAATTTGAACGCGCTCGACGCCTAAGGCTTTCAACAACTCGCCTGTAACCGTATTCAATATGGTGTCGAGATCGAGCGAGCTTCTAACAGATCGCACGATATGGTTGATAAGGATTTCCTGCTCGGCCATCGATTTAGTGCGGTTGTAGAGGCGCGCATGCTGCATGGCAAGCGTGACCTGGCGGGCGATGGCCTCGACCAATTCAAGCTCGTAGTCGGTCCAGACGCGCAGGCGGTCGCACTGATGAACGAGAATGATGCCCAGCGGTCCTTCATTTGTAGTGATCGGGCAGGCGATCAGCGACCGGATTGATTTCCAGTCTTGCGATTGCTCTGCAGCCGCGTTTTCAAACAATGGCGTGTTGATGCCATCGTCAAGCATATCGAGCGAAAGGATCGAGCCTTGTTGCAAGATCAATTTCAGCACGCTGTGCTTGGTGATCAATATAGATTTGTTGGCCAGTTCTGTTCCGCCTTTTTCTTTATCCGTCCAGACATAGTCGAACATCAGCTCGTCATCGGACGTATCGAGCGTGCAATGCGTGTCTACTAGCGCCAGGCAGCAGCGGCTGGAGCCGAGGGCCGTGCCGAGTTCGCGGACTGTGGTGTTCAAAATCTGATCGAGGTCGAGAGATTTGCGGATCGACTCGGAGACCTGATCGGTCATATTCTTCATGTCCTGGTTCAGTTCCAGGCGGGCGGCCATCTGGTTGAAGGCTCTGGCCAGAAGTCCGAATTCGTCACGAGCCGAGACATTGACGCGCTTGGTGAAGTCGCCGTGCCCAATGGCCAGGGATTCTTTCACAAGTATGCGAATGGTGCGCGTGAAGTGCAGGGTAGCCCAGAGGGCAAGTCCGACCGAAACGACTACGCAGGAGACGGCGATGGCGGTAAGCAGAACCAGCCAGTCATGAGATTGTCCATAGATTTCGCTGACCGGCACACCGACTACTAGCAGCCAATTTGTGGTTGGAACATGATCGAATGCATATGCTCTGGTCACGGGATCGGCTATGCCAACCGCTTCATAACTGCCTCTTTGAGCTTTGGAGCCGGCCGTCACCGATTTTGCTCTGGAAAAGTCTTTACCCTGCCAGTATTCATTTTGCAGGGTACGAGCGATTACTCTTTTGTGGCTGTCTACAACAGCAATTACTGTGCCCGACTCATCGCCCAGTCCGCGGAAGAGGGCGAGCACCGAATGGATATCCACGGAAGCTAAAAGAACTCCCTTGCCTGTGACGGGGCAGACGACAAGCACTGAAGGCTCGCCGCATACCGGTGAATGGGTGTAGCCGGAAATTGCCGCTACTCCTGATTTCTCGACTGAAGCGATGAATTCTCTGGTGGTTGGGTCCAGGGTCACCGATGTAGTGATTGCTGTCACTCCGTCGTAGCCGCGCTCTGCGGCAGCGATCAGCTTGCCGTCCTTCAAGAGCGCCAGGTCGTGCCATTGCTTCTCAGCTTTGAGCGCGGTTTCAAAAATCTTCTGGGTGGCGTCGGCTTTGCCACCGCGCAAGGCGGCTAAGGACGCGATGGCGCTGGCTGTGTCCAACTGTGTTTGGGTCCACTGGTGGAGGCTGCGCACGGCAATGGCGGCCTGGAATGTGGTGGCACGTGTGGCTTCCTGCCTGAGCGTCTGGTAAGACTTATATAAGGTGAAGCTGCCGATGGCGATTAAGGGCGCAGCGACTCCAAGACACAAGAGGAGCATTCTTGTGCGGATACTACAGGGATTTGATAGCGATCTCAGCAATGCCAGACCTGCTTAAACGGAGTGGAAGAATTTCGGGTGCCGGTTGGGCTTATAGATTCCCGCGGAGCCAAGTTTCCACGGCAATTATAAGTGTTATTTAAAAGAGTAAAAGAGTCTATTTGTTTTAGAAATGACGTTTTTACTAAAAGGAGTGGGGAAAACACGTAGTCTTTTAGGTTAATTCGATCGTTTGGACGTGGCCAGAGCGCGTTCGTGGGCAGTTTCCTTTTCGGCCGTGAGCAAACATTCAAACGCTCTGTCCGTATCGATAGGCACTTTATTTTCCAGATCGAAAGTGAGCCCCATCCGCATGGCTACAAGGATTTCCTCGCCTGCTCTTTCCTTATTTCCCTGGCGCAGGTAGACGTCCACTTTCACCATCCGTGCCACCAGGCATTGCTCGTCAAACTCAAGGGCGCGTTCGGAAAGGTTGATCGCGTCAGTCAGCTCACCGTCTGCGAACGCTGCACAGGCGGCAGCTGCGAGCAATGTGCCTTTAAGTTCACCGTCCACATTTGGGTAATTGGAGGTGAGCAAAAATGACTGGCGGGATTTCTTGTATTCGCGGCGCCGATAAGTAAGAATGCCTTCAAGAAAGTTTGCATATAACGGATGGCGATATTCAGACTTGAGGCGGCTGAGCAATCGCCTGGCCTGTCGGCGCAGTCCGGCGCGGTCGTATAAAAGACCGACTCGGAAGGCCAGGCGGGCGCTTTCAGGGCTGGCGTGCCAGGTGGAGATGGCTCGTCTGAGTTCGTCGGCGGCTTGTGGTCTGGTCAATTCTGAAAACCAGAGTCTCACCCGGGCTGTCCTCATCAACAACAAGTAGACTGCTGCCAGAGCCACGTGCACCATAATCAGTGGCATACGGGCGGAAGCTGCGCCGGTGGTCATCGCCAGACTCCATTTTGTGCCTCCGAAACCGACCAGAGCAAGAATCGGTTCGGCAATCAAATTCAGTCCCAGCACAAATGCAGCTGTGTATCCAATGACTGTGGAGAGAAACGGATGCGGTCTGAAGAGCAATGCGGGCAGTAACAACAGAGCCAGAATGCACTGGACGATTTCGCCAGAAAACAAGGAAGGTGTGATGAAACGCTCGGAGGTCAAACCGGCAGGAATGGCTTCGTACCAGATGAATCCATAAGTAAGGCTCTTGATGAAACCGCCGAGAAATTCGGTGGTTATCGTCGTCGCTCTAAGATCGAGGAAAACAAAGAGAGGAAAGACAACGAATACGACCAGCCGCCAGGCAAAGGCGCGGTCCTCGTCATTCAAATCTTCTTTTGACAGCCGATAACGCTCAGTCCACAAGCGATATAGCGTGCTTGCCGCTATGACGGTTGTGAGAAGCGCTACGCACCACAGGTAAACCTGATTCATATGAGTTGCGTGTAATTTCTAGCCTGGATACCGAAGGCTTGTCATTATAAGTAAGCCTCAGACGTCAAGCCTGAAATGTATTCACCCCTTGGCAACGTTTCCTTGTTTTGCAATGGCGATCTCGCGCTCGATAAGGTCCGGCAGTGACGGATCCAGCCATTTTCTCTCCTGCGCGCAATAGAGATCGACTTCGGCTCGATCGTAAAGACCAGCTTTATTAAGTAAAACGGCCCGGTGGAAAAGTCCGTCGCCTACCTCAGGCAGCACCTTTATAGCCATCGTGTAGGCCCATACGGCATTGCCCCAGCGCTCCGTGTTAGCCAGCTTCGACTGAGGGACTCTTAAAAGGCGCTCGTCTTCAGCCAGACCTATAGCGATGAAGGCTTTTCCCCTGAGCAAGGAATCGGCTGCGATGTCTTCAGCCAGTTTCTTGAAACTGGCGATTGCCTGGTCTGTTTTTCCCTGTGCGTGGCGGATCCATCCTTCTAATAAATATGTGTCCGGCAAGCGTGGATCCTTTGCCCTGGCATTATTTACGCAATTCATGGCCTGGTGGTCGAGACCGGCTGTGTAGTAAGACCAACCCACTTCTAATATATGTTCGGCAGTCGGCACGCGCTCTGCTTTAGCCTGGACGAAATGATGTTTGCGAGCCCAGGAGGGATTAGTCTTTTCAGCAAACCAATAACGCAACCTCTGGCAATAAACGCAATAGATCATCACTGCCACCAAAATGGCGTGACACACACCGATGGCAATTACCGCCTCACGCTCGGGGTTGCTGTAAATAATGCGCCAGTCTCCGTAAAATCCAAAGATGGACATTATGGTGTAAAAAATCAGAGTTTCACCAATAGACCAGAGCGCCGAGTATGTGCATATTGCCACTACCCATGGTGTGGTCGCCATGACGGCGATTTGCAGAAAAATCAAACCGGTCAATACTTGAACGGCGTTACCGGAGAGGAAAATAGTCAGAAATTGTGCTGAATTGAAGCTTCCATCGGGAGTTACGGAGCCCCACAAAATGCCGTAGTGAAAATCTTTGATGGTTCCGCCCATCAAAAGTATTGCAATCACATGGCCGAGCTCGTGGATCATTACCACTGCCGGCAATACCAGAAGCATGGACGCCTGTTTTAATATATGGCGATCGGCAGGTGTGAGGTTTTCATCAATAATGGACGGCCAGCTTCTTTTCAAAAGAACCGCCGTATAGATCATGATCGGTATCATGAGCCACACGGTGAGGTCATGCGCATACAGCCAGTCCATGTCTCTGCCTTTCTATTTGCCTAATAACTTGACGAGGAGAATCGAGAGTCCGTAAAGAGCGACAAGGGCCGCCATGGTGACGAGCATTGAAAAAGCGGTTGGATCAGGAGTAACCACGGCTGCCACGACTCCTGCACAAAATATCGCATACCGCCAGAATTTGAGGAGGTGTCTGGAGGTGACCAGCCCGGTTAAGGATAGAGCGCAAATGATGAGCGGCAGCTGGAAGCAAAGACCCATATATAGAAGGAAAGAGCTGACCAGCGAAATATAGAAATCCAGCCTCTGATTGACCTGGATAAAACCCTCGCCGAAGCTGGTGAAGAAATGCAGCATGGAAGGAAGCACGCAGAAGTAGGCAAATGCAGCTCCACTGGCAAAAAGAACTGGGCTGGCAATGATTACCGGCAGGACTATTTTGCGCTCCTTGGCTGTAAGACCAGGGGAGATGAAGCGGCAAATTTCAACGAGGATAAAAGGCGCCGCTATGACCAGACCGGCATAGAATGAGACTTTCAGGTATACAAGTATGGGCTCTTCCAGAGACAGTGCCTGAAACGTGATATTGCCGGCGGGTATCTTCAAAATTCTCAAGATATCTTTGCCGAGGAAAAGCGCCACTGACAGCCCCACCAGAATGGCGAAAAAGGAGCGGATGATGCCCATCCTGAGCTCCTCGAGGTGCTCGATCACGGACATGACGTGGCCCTGTCCGTCTTTAGGTTTTTCTGGATCTTCGTCTTGACTAACCGAATCCAAACTTGACTCGGACATCAGTGAATAGTCGGCGTTGCTCTCGGGGGCGTCTGAAAGTGCTTGCGCGGCCGCTTCTGCCGAAACCATTTCGACAGCTGTCTTTTGTTCGATATCTTCGGCTTGGAGGTCGGAAGTCACTTTTCTCAAAGACTCAGACAGTACTGAACTTTAATAATAGTGCCCGTGCCTGCGTTAGTCCACAAACGAGGCGCGAATGGTAAAAGCGGCGAGACTGTCTGTCCGGCTGTAATTGACATTCTCAGTGTATGTTATAATATAACATATTAGTTTTTCTGGTTTTTGAGGGTTTTTATCGATGAGCTTCCATGTGTATGTCGAGCCGGATCTGGAACGCAAAATCGAAGATTTGTGCAAGAAGACCGGCCGCAAGAGAAATGCCATTGTCCGCGAGGCCTTGAAGGAATTCGTGGAAAAGCACTCGTCTGAGAGCTGGCCGGAATCCGTCTTCGACTTCAAGCCGAGCAGCAAGCTCAAACGCTTCGAGTCCCTGCGAGCGGATTTCCTTGCCGAACGCGAACAGGTATTTGCAGTTGAGGATCTCTGAAAATGTACCTTCTTGATACATGCACTCTGAGCGATTTCTTTTCCGGCACAGGCAAAACGCAAGAGCGATTGCGTAGCACTTCTCCTGTGCACGTGGCAGTTTCAACAATTACGATCATGGAAATACAGTACGGCTTCGTTTTAAATCCTGCAGCCAAGCGCAGGTTCTTCGCGGCATTTCAAAGTTTTGTCGCCACTGCAAAGGTCATTCCATTTGATGCTGAAGCAGCTGATGCGGCGGCGTCGATAAGGGCAGATCTGAAACTGCGGGGAACTCAAATTGGCGGCTGGGACTTGATGATAGGAGCGACCGCGGCTGCGCACGGATGCATTTTGGTAACTTCCAACATTCGTGAATTTGAAAGAATTGAAGGGCTTGCTGTTGAAGATTGGCGTTAAGCACAATCGGAGCGTCGAGATTTTCCGCTGGGGAAATCAGTGGAAATGCCAGAACTCTGCTTTCATCGGTTGACTGGTGATAACATATTTATCTATAATGTTATCATGATTAGAACTCAGATAAGCCTGACTAAAGAGGAATACGATGCCGCCAAGCTGGAAGCGGAGCGCCTTGGCATTTCGCTTGCGGAACTCCTGCGCAGATCTCTTAGGGCCATAATTCCAGCCGATTCGACAAAGCCCTGGATGAGATATGCCGGCATGGTTGAGTCTGGAGATCTTCACTCAAGCCAGAATATTGACGAAGTGGTGTATGGGCAAAAATAGTGATGCATACATCGACACGTCTGCCTTTATCGCATTTGCCGATCGATCTGACACCTATCATCACCTTTTTCGAAATCTGTTCTCTGAACCACCTGCAATTGTCACGACGCCATTGGTCGTAGCGGAAGGGCATGCTTGGTTCCTGCGCCGTTACGACAGAACCAGAGCGCTACAATTCTTGTCCATGATTGAGGATATGCCGCTGGAAATCTTGCCGATTGCTGAAGTCGATCAAAAGCGGGCCA
>JADZFV010000315.1 GCA_020854255.1 Candidatus Melainabacteria bacterium
CATATTGGATTGCAAAAGCAACCTGGATCATAATATCCACGGCGCGTTCTACAGGCAGCGCTCCGATGTTTTTCGTTAGATCTTCCAGTGTGGTGCCATTGACCAGATCCATCAGAATGAATGGACGACCGTCGGGCAACAGGTCGAATTCATGCACTTTGATCAAATTAGGATGATCCAGTTTGCTAGCCGCTTTCGCTTCATTCTGAAAGCGACGCCAACTGACGTCGTTTGCTTGCTGCTTGTTAAGACATTTAAGTGCGAATTGTCTGCCCAGGTAAAGGTGGTCGACCCGAAAAACGCTTCCCATTCCACCCTGCCCCAGCAATTCAACAATTTTGAATTTGCCCAAAATCGTATCGCCTGGACGCATCGCCAGAGGCTGAGTAGAAGTAGATGACGATAAACCGTCCTCGCTTGTCGGCTCTAAAGGGCCCATTGGAAACATCGGCTGGGGAACAGTTACTATTTTAGGTGAAAGAAGTACACCCGGCAAACTTATATGGATGTTGCAGGGGGCAATTCAGGTGCATCGAAATGGCCGAGGTCGCCAATTGCGCGTTTTACCGCAATATTGGCGACCCAGCATCCCCAGTCTACACTTTTAACGTCTCAGGCGACCCCAGTTGATTGAATCGCGATCTTCGCGGCTTAGTCCACTGTTGGACTGACCGGCTGTTCTTAACTCCTGCGTGCTGAGTTGACCATCTTTGTTGCGATCGATAGCGGTGCGGTTTCTTGCCACTGCACCTCTAAAATCTTCCAGTCTGTCGTCCAACTGTTGTTGTGAGCGCTCTCTGTTTTGTCTGGTTTGAATATCGCTGCGGCTGATTAGACCGTTGTTGTTGCCATCAATGTCTGCGAAATTCCTGTAGATGTCTTTTAGGGCGATTGCTTCTTGCTGGCTCAGCTTCGTTGCCAACCTGGCAGCTATTTCTTGGCGGGAGACGCGATTGTCGTTGTTTGTGTCTGCTCTATCAACCAGACCGCGAATTCCACCTTCCAGATCGAGACTTTGCGATTGGGGCTGCTGTTGCTGGCTTTCCTTCGCTTCGATTACTTTCTTTTGGTAGGCGACTTTATTGTTATCACCTGCGATTTCCATGCTAGGCAAATAGGCCGATGAAGAGTCGGCTGCACACATATAGGATTGAGGTTTAACTCCTTCTGTGGCGATGATGTTTTGGATCGAAGCTCTCAATTCACTTGCGTCCATGCGGTGAGACGAACTTTCTCTAACCACATAAGCATCACTGGCTCTATCATTCATGGGTGTCGGGCCTCTCTAGTAAAGAATCTGGGGGAAAGGCAACGCGGCTTGCGCTGCCTTGTGACTATCAATTTAGAGGGCAGGTGTGATAGAGAGGCGACGGAGAAGTGACAGAACTGTGACAGGCGCCAGGGAGCGTTTTACAGGTCGTTTCCCATATGGAAGTTGACCTTGCCGGTGGTCTTAAATCCGGTGATACTGAAGCCGTTTGCTGTCCGCTTCAAGCTGAAATCGGCATTACCTTGTCCAATGGGCAGTGCCTTGATGTTTATCTTGTTAATAAAACTGGGCATGTACGGACGATTCACATTTAATCTACCCTGGGCGGCGTCCACATCTACACCAGTACAAGCTTCTACCATCTGGAAGAGACAACCGCTCGCCCATGCTTGAGGAACGCAAGAAACAGGATAGGATACCGGCGGCGCACTCTTGCTTCTCTCAAAACCGCAAAACAATTCCGGAAGTCTATTGTCACCGAATGCCAGAGAGGCATCGATGAGGGCGGCAAATATTCTGGCGGCATCTTCTTTGTGGTTGTTTGCAGCCAGACCGGAAGCTATGATGGCATTGTCGTGGGGCCATATAGAACCATTGTGATAACTGACCGGGTTGAAGGAAACTTCTTTGTCCGATAGGGTTCTTACTCCCCAGCCGCTAAATAGTTGGCTATCCATCATTTTTTTGCACACAGCTTCTAATTTGTCCTCGGCAACAATGCCACTGATCAAGAGTTGGCCCGGATTTGATGCAACTACGTCACATTGTTTTCCGCCTGCAGCAAGTGCCATTGCGAAATAGTTTTTCTCTGGCATCCAGAATGCAGTATTGAAATCAGCTTTCAATTTTTCAGCACGAGCGTCCAGCTGTTTGTACCTGTCGACTTTTCCGAATCGTCTGTAAATGTACCCGGCATCCTTGAGCGCACGATAAAGATATCCCTGTACTTCACAGGCGGCAATCGGCGCGGTTGCCAGCTTGCCGTTCGAATGCATCATGGAATTGTCCGAATCTTTCCAGCACTGATTCGCTAAAGCACCTGCGCCACCATATGTAAGAAAACCTTTACTGGAGGCATATAGGAGATATGAAACCGCGCGATCCAGATTGGGAAGCAGTTTGTTGACCGTATCCATATCGCCTGTGTTGTACAGATATTTTCGCAAAAGCATGACCCAGAGCGGCGTGGCATCAATCGTTCCATAGTTTGGATGGAAGGGCACAATTCCCCTGGTCGCCAATTCCCCCGTGCGCAATTCATGCATTATTTTTCCTGGAGCTTCAGATGTCTCAGCATTGTTTTTGGTGCCCTGGTAGGCTGCCAACAGCAGCAAAATATCTTTAGAGGTATTGGGCATGAACAAAACTGTTTGCAATCCCGTGATCGCTTGATCTCGGCCGAACGGCGCGGCATACCAGGGAAGACCGGCTGTCAATGCTGTTTTACCTTTGACAGGCTGGCGCAAAAGGTAGAGATCGAGATATGCCTGATCGAGCATTTTATTGACCCCGGCATTGTCGGTGGAAATTTGTGCGCAGCCTGACAGCCATTGTTGGAACGAATTATTGGCGTGCTCCAGTCGAGCATCGTAAGTCCATGTTTGGCTTTCTTTTTCTGCCACGCTGGAGGTGCCGGAAAGAGAGGCAATCGTCAGTTCGGCGGAACTCGATTGGCCTGATTTAAGCCTTATGCTCCAGTTGAAACCGCCCGGCGACATGACAGCAGGAGGTTGCGAGCAAACACTCAACTCGGTGTAGGCTGCATTGGCTGGATAATCGTAACGCAGGTATGCACCGGTTCTTACATCAATACTCCTTGGTGTTTCTTTTGATTGGAAACCCCTTACTTCAAACATGTCTTTGAAATCTGCGTTTGTACAGATTGAAACAAATACGTCAGCTTCTTCTGAAGAGTAATTCGTCACTGTGATGCGTTCAGTGATCCCCTGAAATATAGCCACTTCGCGGCGAAGTACAATGGAGCGGTCGGCGTCTTTCTTGCGCTGCCTGATACCATAAACGAAAGTCCCGCTGTAACCTTTCACGTCTTTTGAAAGGAGATCTGGAGCCTGTCCGTTTAAATTATAGCGAAGCCTGCTCAGTGTGCGCGTGTCGTCGCGATACAGTCCGTATGCGCTGTTGTCTCCTCCTGGAATCATGCCGGTTTCATCGAGTACGTACATGAGCGCGTCGTGTTTCATCACAATGCGCGGTTCGCTCAATGGATCGAGATTTGTTTCCGGATCCTTGGCGCATGCGCTCTGTTGTATCTGAACGCAAGTCTGCCGGGTCGCATCTTGAGCAAGAACAGGAGCGCTGTGCAGGATGAACAGAGCAACAAAAAACGATATCAATGTAAAAACTGTGACCTTTCGGCCAAGCAGGTTTTTACTACGCCAGAGGAATTGTAAACTTGAATTCACTGCCTTCGCCAATTTTGCTTTCCGCCCAGATTTTTCCGCCGTGTAATTGAACAAAAGCTCGACAAATCGCCAACCCTAACCCGGAACCTTTGTCGGTGGTTTCGCAGCGCCTTTCGATCTGATGGAACTTCTCAAAGATATGCTCCAGCTTGTCTTCAGGAATTCCTTCTCCTTGATCCTTGACGGAGATGACGGCAAAATCAATCTCTCTTTCTAAAGTTCTCACTGCTGAGAGAGTCACTTTTCCTCCCTTTGGCGAGAACTTCACTGCGTTGCCGACAAGGTTATTGAGTATACGATCAATTCGCTCCTCGTCTGCCATTACAATCAAATCTGTTTCCAAAAAGTCTAATTCCACCCCTTTGGATTCCGCAAAGGCAGACAGGCTGGCCATGCAAGCATCGAAGCACTCGGTGAGCGAGACCTTCGTCTTCTCCAGATCGATTTGCCCGCTGTCCGCTTTCTCGACGTCCAGCAAATCATTAACAAGAGCGAGCAGCCGATCGACGTTGCGTCCGCCCGCGTTGACAAAATCAGTGCCCTTCTTGTCGAGCGTCCCGTGGCTGCCTGATTCCAGAAATGTAAAAATATGCCTGAGTGTCGAAAGCGGTGTACGCAGATCGTGCGTCACCATCGCCATCACCTCCTGCTTCAGCATTTCTGCTTTGCGCCTTTCTGTGATGTCGTGAATGACGCAAAAAGTGGCGTTCTCTTCCTTGGAAAAGTGCGCAGAAAGCAATACGTGAACGATGGTTCCATCAGCTTTTTTCATTTTCAATTCGACCGGACTGGTATCACCTAGCGTTTTCAAATCGGAAAGTATCTGCAAAACACTCTCTCGACCATCAGCTACGTAGTCAGCGAAGTGTGTGCCCAGGAGGCTTTCTGGTGAGCGCTCTAAAACAGCCTGGCTGGCTGGATTTACGGCGGAGAATTTTCCACCGGTATCTATCGAGCAAATAAAGTCGCGAGCATTGTCGATGATCGCTCTTTCTTTTTTTGCCGCTTCTTTCATCGCTTGCGCCATGTTATGAAATGTTTTATCAACAGTGGCAATTTCATCGGTGCCACTCAACTGTGGGTTCAAAGGCATATCAGAAGCCAATCTATAGCTATTGTCATTGAGTATGGCCAGACGTTGAGCAATTGTCTTGGTCAAATAAAGCGCTGCGGAAATTGCAATCAAAGTATTTACGACTGCAAAGAGAATCATTATCTGTTTGGATATGTCTCTCAGTCTGGCTTGCTCTGCTGCATCGACTTCGGCTAGATGCTTTTGTTCTGCTGCGCGTTCGGCTAATCCACCGCCGAGAATTTCTTTAATATCTCTGCGTATTTCTTTCCAAAGTTTTTTGCGAAGTTTTTGCACTTCGTCCGGACCCTCTTCAGGTATCTCTTCCAGGCGCCTGATCATTGCGAAAGTTTTGTAAGCAGCTTGTTCTGACTTGGTTACGGAATCATAGAGCCTGGCATTGCTTTGCACCATTTCCTTCAACTGCTTGTAATGAAGAGTATGGCGGTCATGGAGCATCATGAAATGGGCGTCTCTCGTAGTCATCACTTTCATCGGCTTGTCCCGTCCAAACTCGCCTATGTAGTCGTATACGTCCTGGGACAAAAGATTAATTGCGTCCGATATCTTTTTTGCCTCTATTGACTCTTTCAACAATGCTTCCGCTTCATTCTCCAGCTTCGCAATCGCTACCAGCGTGATCAGCTGGAATACCAGAGGCACGAGCACTAAAGTCAGTACTTTTGCCGATAGGGATAAACCAGAGCGTCGCATTTGAAGTTAAACAGATCACTGAGGGTATACTGACTATTATTACCATTGTCAGTACATGCAAAACGATGGCAAAAATTCTGTTGGTCGAAGATGATCAAGATCTGTCCATGATGGTGAAAGCCGGATTGGAAGGAGAAAGACATGTAGTCGAGGTCGCCTACGACGGCAAAGAGGCAATGCATCTGCTCAAAACTGAAGACTATGACGTTGTGGTTTTGGATTGGCAGTTGCCCGAACTATCGGGACTCGATGTACTGAAGAATTTGCGCCAGATGAGCAAACCGGTGTCAGTCATCATGCTGACCGGAAAAGCCGGCATCGATAACAAAGAAGAGGGCATCGATACAGGTGCCGATGATTATTTGACCAAGCCCTTCGATATGCGCGAGTTGCACGCTCGATTGCGGGCACTGCTCAGGCGTCCTGGAGGCTCCAGTGGTGTCACTGGAAACACTTTGTCTGCCGGAGACCTGGAGCTCGATCCTGTGAAATACAGGCTGACAAGAGGTGGCAGAGAGATCCATCTGACGCCCAAAGATTTTGCCCTGCTTGAATTTTTCCTGCGCAATCAGGACCATGTTTTCAGTGTTCAGACCATTCTCTCTCGAGTCTGGAGTTATGAATCCGACGCTTCTCCTGAAGGATTGCGCGCAGCCATCCGCAGAATTCGTAAAGCCGTGGACACGAACGATGACCCTGACAAGTCGATAATCGAAAACGTTGCGCGCGTTGGATACAGATTACGCAAGTCTTTTTGATTTAGCTGAGCGATTACTTGATTGGTCGAGCGTAGAGGTACACTGCATGCGCAGCCTAAAGCGCTTGAAAATTTCGACCTTTAAAACTCGGCGACCAATCCGAAGCAAGCAATCAAAATGATGAAGCCGAAGTAGAGGAGAAGAAACCACATCCAGCGAATGTTCAGCTCGATGTCGGACATTTTCTCTTTCTTTTCTACTGCCATGACTTCAATCCCTTTTGTGATTCTCTAATTCCGTTATTTGGCTTCCGGCGCGGCCAGACCAGCCAGCGAGGCGATGAATTCTTTGGACTCGGAAATGAAACGCTGACGCTGCGGCTTGGCCAGCCAGAGTGCAAGAACTCTGCGTCTGTCTGTTGCTTTCTTCAAAGTGGGTGGTCTTTCACCAAGCAGACGCTCGCGAATCATGCGATTGCCTTCGCGGTAATAGCAGTCGCCAATTTGGCACCCGCAAACGATCACTCCCTCGGCTCCGCCCTTCAAAGCCGCTTCAATCATCAAGGGCTGAATCATGCCGGAGCAGGGAAACTTGATTACCTTCATGCCTGGCACTTCAGAGCAGTTGCCAGAATCATCAACGACGCCGTTCAAATCGGCAGCGCGTTCGCAGACTAGTGTAATAACTATCTTTTCTGACATTGGTGTTACCCTCTCGCCTCCAGCAGAGCCTTAATTTTGGACGTCACTTCCGCATCCGGAAGGTCAGGCAAATCGATCGCGTCGAACGCGCAGGCACCCACGCAGACACCGCATCCTGAGCAGCGGAAATCTTTTACTGTCGCCAGAAGTTTGAATCTGGAACCAGCAGGAGCCGGCACCATTTCGATTGCCTGGTAGGGGCAGTCTTTGAAGCAGAGTGAGCAGCCGGTGCATTTGTTGAGCACGACTTCTGCTGTTTCGATTGCCGATTGTTTCGGAATCATCAACCACGGTATCGCAGTGATCAACCCTGTGCCGATCAACATCACTGCCCAGTATACGCCTACAGGCATCTGGCTGAGCATGGCATAAGGCCAGAGGAAGAACCAATCGACGTCGAACGAGGTCGGTTGCTGGTTGAGGTCGGCCATGTTGCCGCTGCTCAAGGGCCAGATGAAGACGCAGATAAGAACAAACGCGGTCAGGATATAGTTCACTGCCGGCGGTGGCGTGAGCACAGGCCTGGTCATGCGCAGGTAGTGCACCCACAGACCGAAAAGCAGGAAGAATGAAAGACCGATGTGAATGAAAAGGAAGTTGGAGAGAGTCAAGTTGGTTACCTGGTCTCCGTTAAGGAACCAGGTCTTGAGACCAGGACCTATTACCGGCAGAGCTTCGAATGCTCCGGCGGTCATTCTGGTGAGCAAGAGCGAGCGGTCATCCCAAACAAGATAAAAACCGGTTTGACCGATAAAGAGAACAAAAATAGCAAGAACGATACCGGAGACCCATTGCAGCCAGCGGTATTGACGGTAGCGATCGGTGAACCAGACGCGCAGGGCGTGCAGCAAAATCGTGATTACCATCGCGTCGCCCGCATAACGGTGGATGCCGCGGATGACACCACCGAATGGAAGCGACTTGGTGATGTAGTCAACCGACGTCCAGGCGTTTGTCAGGTTTCTGGAGTTGTAAGCGTTGTCGATTGTTGGGATGTAGTACGCAAAAAGCAGCAGCCCCGAGAGGTAAAGGACCCAGAGATAGTACTGGGGAAGCGCTCCGTGGTAGTAGAACGGATTGTACTTACTGGTCATAAACGCGTTGATTGCGTTTTCAATGGCCAGCGTCAGACCGTTGAAGGTTTTTAGCGGGTGATTATCGACAATCTTTTGCACTGGGGTCATCCTCTTCTATGCGTCTTCGCTAAAACTTCTTTATATTGCCTACTTCTTCACGGGCAAAACGGTTTTCTCTTCAGCATCTTCTCTGCCGATAATCATGATGCCGATTCCAGCTAAGGTAAGCGCCACGCCCATGAAGAGAATGTAGCCATAGTCGCCGAGACTGGCAGTTGATTTGGGATTTACAGAGACGCCTTTACCTTTTAGATATTCGACCAGGTCATTGCCGAGACCAGGGGTAAGTGAATTGAAGAAACCGGCGATCATTCCATGCAGACCAAGCCTGGTGGTCAGGTCCGTCAACCAGTCGGGCAAGGTGCCGGCAAAACCCAATTCCGACCAGGCCATGAGAACACTGACTGCCACAACCGCGCCGGCAAATGCCAGGAGTATGATGCCCTTTGGTGAAAGTATGTACTTAATCACAATGAATTCCTTTTACCTGGTTGTGCTTTAGCTGAAAGTTTTGCTTCGATTTTGTCGAACAATTTGACCTTGCGCACCAACTTGCCGGTTGATTTTTCTTCGATATAGATCCAGTAGCCCTGCACTGTCAAAAGCAAAGCGGTAAGTACAATTCCGAAGAAAAGATATGCACATGAAATGAGGCCGGGTTCTCTTTGTATTTCACGCCAGCCTTCAAAGAACCAGGAAAGCGTGATAACCGTGAGAGTGAAAGCAAATAGCCTTACAGGCAATCTTACTTTGGTCGGCTTGATAAGCGCTCTGCTTTCCACGGCGGAGCTGGCATCACCTTTGGTGAGGTTAGATTTGAGCGCTTGTGGTTCCTTGTTGGTGGTCAATTTCACTTACCGTTATGTGGCCGCCGATGCAGTTTGCGCAGTTGCTGGTTTGGGTGCAGGCTGACTTCCCGACTTAAATTGATATGTCATGAAAGCGCCTACGAGCACGAACACAGCTCCGGAAATCATCCAGGTCCAGTCCCAGAAAGGAATAGGCAGAGGATAGAAGACGCCTTTTGTCGTCGTCTCTATCTGGGAGGCCGGATTCATTCTGTCGACAAATACGACATAGTCATACGCCCAGCGGTTCGTGACCAGATAATCGACCATACCCAAATACTTGGGGTGGGCGGGCGTGAAGGTGGGAATCCAGCTGACGATCCAATCTACAGGAGATTGCAATTGGCAGTGATGCAAGATTTGATCGAATGCCTTTTGCACTTCCGGGCCGCCTTTGGCGACGTAAGAATCCTTGACCCAATCTTGCCAGTCATTTTTATATGTAGATGCGAAGTAAGTTTTGGTTGGCTGAACCGTGCGCATTGCCAATTCCAGTTTGTCGGGATCAGGCAGGAAGGGGCGCATCACTCCATAAAACCACTGTTGGAAAATCGGTCCACGGAACATTTCGACTTTCGCCATGTAGTAATAGGCGAAACCCCAGAATGCCTGGGAAGCTCCGATAACCGCAATTACAAGGGCGCCCTTCCATTGTTTGGCACGCTGGATCGGATCTTTGTTTTGCCACATCAGCCAGAGTTGCAGACCCATACCTACGTTTACCGTCAAGTATGTGAAGGCTCTCCAGTAAGGCGGATCGGTGTGGATGTTGGCTATATTGGCGATGATCAAAAGCGAGAATACTATCCAGCTGACGATTGCCATTATCACCACCCAGAAAATGAATGGTCTTTTGTTGATGTCCTTTTCCGGACCGGTAAGCCACACGTCCAGAAAAGGCAAACCGACAACGATGAGCGGCAGCACAATCGTGATCTCGGTGGCGACGACAGGCTCCAGATATTTGTACATTTGATACAGTCCGAGGAAGTACCAGTCGGACAAAATCGGCAGCGGCGTGACGTCCGGATCGGAGCGTTTGCCTTGCGCGGCAGGAAGAACTATGGATACTACGACCAGCATCATGGTGATGATCGTGCGTTTTGCCCAGCTAAGCGGGACACGCTGATAGGCGTTCTTGTAGAAATAAAGCTCTACAAAAATCAAAGGTATAAGAGAGAAAGCCAGGTGAATGGAAAAGAATCGCGTGATTGTTTCCTGCGTGATGGCCGCGCCGCCGCCCAGAAGAACTTCCGCTGTGTTCCATCCCATGTGAATAGATTTGACGAGCGGCTGATAGAAGTCGCCCATAACCGGAAATTGGTCCATATAAGTCGGGAATGTGGCAAATACCTTTGTCGCCCAAAATGCGCGCTGGTTCCAGATCAATAAATATCCGGTCAGACCGGAATACATGGAAAGCAAAAGCGCCACAAGAGCAATGGCGATATTGAATTCCTTGCCCGGTTTGTAATCGGCACAGATGAACATGCGGTACATGCGCATCGTTGCCGCAATGATCATGGCGTCGGCACCGTACTTGTGCATGCCGCGCATCAGACCACCCAATGGGATTGCGTTTTGAATGTGGAGAATGGAATCGAAGGCCTGAGACTTGGTAGGCACGTACCACATGATCAGCACGCAGCCGGTAAACATGACGATGAACCAGACCAGATAGAAGATCGGTCCGAGCGAGTACCAGGGATTGGTTTTCGCTTCCTCGCGGTGATGCTCATCGAAAATATCGATGTTGTTGATTCGCGTTGTTACCCAGTCTAAGGCTGCATTTACCGCTGACATATTATCGATTGACTCCCTCAGGCAATTGATCCGGCTTCTAAACCAACAATCTTGTACTTGTCGCCCACTTTCGTAAGGTCGAATTTACGTGGCGGACGCGGCGCCGGTCCGGAAACCACTTTTCCACCCTGGGCGATGTCGTATACGCTCAAGTGGCACGGGCAGGCAAACACCGGGCCCTGCGGTTTGAAGTTGTAACCTTTGGCGCATTCGGATGGGTCCGGCACCCAGTTAAATACGCACCCCAGGTGCGGGCAGATACGGCTATAGGCAACTACATCGCCGGACGGCAGCTTGACGATAAATCCTGGAATTTCGCGAACTTCCTTTCCTTCAGGGTTGTATTCGATATATTTTTGCTTGAACATGAATGGCAAGCAGGTCCACTCTTTCGGGAAATCGGTATCGTTGAAGAAGACGTCTTCTTCCGGCGCTGGCTGGTCAGAAGGACCGAAAACGTCCAGCGGCTTCAAGGTTGGGCGCATGAATCTCAGTAAGGGCGATATGACAAGACCAAAGGTGGCGGCTAGCGGAATCGCTGCCAGCGTCTTCAGAACAATTCTTCGATTTGTGCCTTCCATTTTTAGAACTCCGTTTACTTTGTTTCGCCCTCAG
>JADZFV010000316.1 GCA_020854255.1 Candidatus Melainabacteria bacterium
GCGCAGTCAAATAATCAATGGAACCCACAGGGTTCGAGGATGCTCAAAATGTTCAGAAAAGTAATGGTTTTATCAGCATCAGCAGGCGCCGGACACGTCACTGCAGCAAACGCTCTGGAGGGCGCATTGAGAGAAAGCGGGATCGCCCAGGAAGTAATCAATATCGATGTGCTCACCAAAGTCAGCCCCTTCATGCGCAATGTGTATTCAAAGCAATACATACGCCTCGTCAACCGCGCTCCTCATTTGCTCGGCGCCATATATGACGCCACCGATCATGCCGGCAAGTTCGACGGCAGGCGCATGACATTCGACGTCGCCAATGCGCTCCCAATGCTGCGTTTGCTTACTGGTGAAAAACCAGATCTGGTAGTGAGCACGCATTTTCTGGCTTCAGAACTGGCGGCATTTGCGACGAGACGTCGCCGCCTGGATGCATACCTGGCGACCGTCATTACAGACTTCGACGCGCATGCCTTCTGGCTGTCGGACCCGGTGAATCACTATTTCACCGCCATGGAAGACACATCCAGGCAGCTCGAGCATCTGGGTGTCAACCCGCAAGACATAAGTATTACGGGCATACCGATTTCAGTGAAATTTGCCGATGCGCCAACCAAGCCGCAAGCAAGAAAACAGCTCGCTCTGCGTGACGACTTGCCGGTGGTCTTAATTTCAGCCGGTGGATTTGGAGTCGGCCCGGTGGTTGAAACAGTGGAATCGGCTATGCTGTGCCGCTCGCGATTTCAAACGGTCGTACTGTGCGGAAAAAACGAAAAGTTGAGAGCGCAACTCACGCGCATCCAATCGAGCAATCCTTCATATTTTCGAGATTTCCATCCGGTCGGACACACGGATTCCATGCAAATCTACATGGCCGCCGCAGACTTGATGATCGGCAAGTCGGGCGGGTTGACGTCTTCCGAATGCCTGGCTTCCGGATTGCCTATGCTCATAGTCAGCCCGATTCCAGGTCAGGAAGAGAGAAACGCCAACCATCTCTTAGAACATGGTGCCGCTGTTTCCGGCAGCATTCGCACGCTTACCTACAAGCTGGATAAAGTACTGAGCGCTCCCAATCAACTGACAGGACTGACGGAAGCCGCAGCGGCGATGGGACATGCCAATTCAGCGCGCAATATTGTGAGCAGGCTACAGGAGCTGGCTGGTGCAGCGCCCAGGCAATCGCTTTTGAGATAACTTCAGGAACGTCTGCTTCGCCTCGCAAATCGCCCTGAAAAAACATCAAAATCGCCTACTGTGCTTCGGAAATAGCCTTCTCAACGGCTTCTGGCGCGGGCATCTGATTGGCTCCTCTGGCAGTCAATTTGTCATAGGCTTCTGAAGCTCTGGTCGCAGGGTTCACAACCTTTTCTTGATAGCAGGCATAAAGCTCCCCTCCGGCTGCGTCGATTGCCACTTTTTCAGCAGTCTTTTCGTCTTTTGCCTCGCCTGTAAATTCGCGTCCAAGTATGTGCAAAGCGCATTTGCGTGCCAGATGGGCGGCGTCGCGATAATAGTGTTTGCAGATACGCACATGCCCGTCCTCGTGTTCGACAACCTGATCGGGAGGGTTTTCCGGCAGCCACATATCGAACGGCAAAGCGACTTCTATAGTCACGTGTTTGACTTTCACTGTGCTGGAATACCAGTTGGCGTCCTTAATTCCCTTGGTTCTTGTCACGGCTACGATGGGGGTAAAACGGAACTGCCAGCAAGTATTCGAGTCCAGCGCGCAGTGATGTCTGCCATCTGGTATTGGACTGTTCTTCCCGTCTTGTTGCGGACTACCTTTCTCTTCTGGCAATGGATTGTTCTTCGCGCCCAGTATGTGTTTTTGTGCGAACAACTTTTCTTTGCGAATTGTGATTGCAGAAGTGTCTACGCATGCAGTGAGGAGAATGGGCATCAGCAGACAACTGACCGCACAACCGAAGGAGTTGCAGTGCGATCTTGGCTGTTTGTATTGCCGGTGGCTGTACAACGGTATTTCCTTTCTTCTCCTTCTGACCCGATTATTGTAACTGCTTCCTGTAGCCGCATTTGATATTTACTATTTCGTTTAGTATTCGCTCGACTAAAAGGAAATTGGAGCCGGAAAGTATGAAAGACGGGCGGTTTTCTGCCTAATCTACCAGTAATTACCGCGCTGCTCAGCTTAACGTTGTCGACTGGCGCTGACGCGAGCGTCGAATTTCCTTTGCCCTGTTGTCGCGGTGCGATTTAGCGGCAGTCGAGAGACAGAGCGGCAGATTTCTCCACCGCTCCATCCCACAACTACGCTTGCGCAATCTGCTTGCCCAACCGCTCACGGAATCTGCCTGCGCATCCAGTCTTCGGCAGCGCGCAACTGATTGTCGTTGGGTGAGCCGATCAGCAGATTGCCCGGGGCAGTCACTACCGTGTCCGGCACGACGCCGTTGCGCACGGAAATACCTGCATCCCCCAGCCAGCGGCCGGAAGGAGTGCGCCCCATGATGTTGGTGACGCGCAGGCGATGACCGTTGCCGACAGGAATCAGTGTCTGTCCGATGCCCTTGCCGTAGGTCTGGACGCCTAGCACGTGCACACGCCCGTTGTCCTTGAGAGCTGCGGTAAACAGCTCGGAGGCGCTGGCGGTGTCGAAGTTGACCAGGATGACGACCGGCTTGTCTCCAACCAGGTTGGGACGGCGAGCCCAGGGCACCGAAACGCCATTTACCGTCACCCAGATGCGGTCGGGAGCTGCTTCGGCGGTCCAGTGCAACACGCCCGCCGGACTGTGAAAGTCCATTTGCGTGATCACACCTGCGTCCATGAACATCGCCGCCGATTCGACAGCCGTGTGGATAAATCCACCACCATTGTCGCGCAGGTCGATGATGTAGCCCTTGCAGTCTTGCATCTGTTCGAGCGCTGCCTGCAGCTGATCCGCCTGGTCGAGCTGGAAAAAGCTCTCCAATCGGATGTAGGCGATGTCACCCGGCAGACGCTGCGTGGAGACAACCGGTCTCTGCACGGCCATGCGCTTAACTTTGACCTGGACATCCACGCCGTTCTGCCTGACGACAAGCGTCAACTCGTCTCCGGCTTCGCCGGATAGAAGCGCGAGCAGTTCGGCAAGAGCCAAACCTGATGCGGAGGTGCCGTTGACACTGACGAGAACATCGCCCGGGTTGATGCCTGCCGCTTGAGCCGAGCTGCCTCTCACCACCTTATCGATGGTAGGAAGTGCGTTGACTCCGTCGGTTTCCGGCAGCTGAAGCCCGTTTGAATTGACCACAGCAGAACCGGATCTGTCGAAGGCCGGCTTGAAGACAAGCCCGATCAGCTCCTGCTTGCCCTCGGCTTCGTTGATAAGCGTTTGCACTTCCTGCCTTCCATGCAGGATCGTGTAGGGGTCTTCGAGCGACGCCACCATTTCACGAGCAAAGCGGAGCGCGTCCTCTTCGGTCTTGATCTGGTCGTCGTACTTGTGCTCCCATTGCGCCCAGTCCTGCAATTTAGACTGGTCATAGTAATTCACCCTCACTGCGTCCCAGGTCCGGTGGTAAAGCTCACGTGGAGTGGCGACCGGATCGACGGCGTAGTAGTTGAAGGCATTGAGCGCCACAGTGAGAACCACTGCCAGAGCCAGAATTCCACTCACCGCGGACCATTTGAAAGTCCGCGAAAGGATGCGACGCCACCGGGAAGGAGGCGCCTGTGGAGAGGCGTTAGTCATAGGTATTACCTCATAGGTAAGAGGCTCGTCCTGAATGAAACTTGGACGCGCCTAAATACTTGGAAGAACTGATAGTTGGAAAACGCTTAGCGGCCGCAAACGCGAATCAGATGCGCGAAGGCGGCGGACAAACGTTTTCACAGGAAAGTTATTGCGCCGGTTGAAACTGGCTTACGCCAGCTTGAAACCGACTTCACGGCATCGCTCACGCACATGAGGCGCATGCCTGAAAGACAGCCGAACAGCCAGAAAAGACCGTCAGTCTGCAAGTGTCACTCAACCTACCTCGTAAAAGGCAAGAAAGAAACCAGAAGTGCCGGAGGGCATGGTTTTTCAGGAGCTTATGAAGCTGGCCTCAAAATGAAAAAAGCGGAGAGTGGACTCCAATAGGTTATGAAACGCGAAGAGTAACATTCAAGTACAAATTATTTTTTTTGATTCAAAGGCTCGGACAGTTACATATTTAGCTCAGCTCGGGCGAGCACTTTGAAACCGCAAAATGTCAAGTTCTTCAGCACATGCCAACGCTCATTTGCGAAGGTAGCGCCCCCTTGACAGCAGGCGGTTTGACTCATTAGTCGCACGTAATAGCAAATCGCCCACCCGCGCTAATTTTCGTTGCAAATTTGTGGCGACCAGTCACGTCAGCGGCAATTACAAAAAAACCTCAATGAGAATTCTGGTCTAGAGTAGGTTTTCATAATTTACTATTACCGGGAAAATGAGATCCTATGCCGGAACTTTCACCCGGTAAAAAATGAGCAACCTGCGCGTCACTTCATTTCAACACGAGAAAACAGGCACGACCTCACGAGTCTGGACGAGCATTGACGACCAGGAAATGTGGTTTGAATCAGACGATGTCGATTTAGAACCTTCAGTCGAGGCCCTGGCCACCCTTCTTTTGATTCCGGCATTGCTCAGCAAACGCAATCTCGAGATCGAACAACCGGTCTGTCCTACCTGGTACGAAAACGCGCACAAGGTGATGGATTTTTTGAATTTCAGCTGGGCTGCATCTGCCGTCGAAATACTTGCCCTGACAAAAGAGAACACAGGCTTGCCGCGTGCGGCCACTGGACTTTTCTTCACCGGCGGTGTCGATTCTTTCTATACCTTTTTCTCGATTCCCAGACCTGATTTCTTGATTTATCTCGAGACTTTCGATGTGCCTAATGAGGCTGAAAAGCGATCGAGAATCGCCAGAGAGCGTTTGCAAAAGATTGCCACGGCTGTGGGTTCGCACCCGATCACGATACGGACAAACGCAAAAAAACACCCCACCTTTAGCGCTCACAGCTTTACTGACACTCACGCCTCGCTGCTGGCCGCCGCCGGGCACCTCCTTGCACCACATATAGTATCAGCGACAATCTCCCCTTCCTGGCACAAGAGCCATCATATGGTATCTGGAAGCAACTGGAGACTGGATCCCCTCTGGTCATCGGCTCGCCTGCAGATTATCCATGGCGAAAATTCCTTACATCGCATCGATCGAGTGAAGGCAATTGCCGACCAAACACTGGTGCAAGAAAACCTGCATGTCTGCTTTGAAAACCACAACTGCTCGCGTTGCGAGAAGTGTGTGCGGACAATGCTCGAGTTGCATCAGGCCGGCAAACTGGCCGAATTCAAAGTTTTCGATCAGGGCATTCCAGTTTGGGAAGCGATAGACAATTTGCCGCGAGTCTTACATCCAGTTTTTTTCGAACCGGCATTGAGCAATAATCCAACACCCGAACTGGAGAAAGCAGTGAGGCATCTATTCAGACGCACATCAATAGCGGCAAGAGCAATCGAAGACCAATTGAAGCAGCGCCGCTATGTGGATGAAGAGTTTCCCAAAATCCAGGAAGGGCTGAATAATGCACTTCACCACTATGCGCTTTTGCAGGAAGATCACAAACGATTGTCTGATGATTACGCTTTGATAGTAGGAAATCTACCAATACAGAAGAGCATCAGGCTGGTGCGTAAGGTAGCCAAAACACTGCGCGGAGGCAGTTCAAACAGGGGTGCGCGCCATGAGTGATGCGGTAATCGGTGAATTCAAACGGACAACGAATGGCTCTGCCCAGCGACTTGTTACACAATTTGACGGCCAGCCCGTCTGGTTTGAATCGGAAGATATAGAGCTGGAGCCGAGTATCGAGGCGCTGGGTACAATATGGCTCATTCCCTGCATTTTGAGCAATCGCAGTATCAAATTCGAACAACCTGTCTGCAAGGTCTGGTACGAAAATGCGCACGGCATCATTGATTTTCTCAAAGACAACTGGGGAACCGCGAAAATCGACCTGCACGCTGAAACATACGAAACCGAAGCAGTTCCGCAAGAGGCAGCAGCAATTTGCTTTTCCGGTGGTGTCGATTCGTTCTATACTCTGCTTAGAAGCGGCTCGCCAAAGTATCTTGTCAGCGCAGAGCCTTTCGACCAACCATCAAATTCTGTCGAGACATTCAAGGCAGTTCGCAAGAGGTTGGAAACGGTAGCTCAGGCGGTCGGCTCGATTCCGATTACAGTGAAAAGCAATATCGTCGAGCATCCAAGTTTTAAAATACACCAACTTCTGGATACTCATTCTCCAGTTCTGGCAAGCTTGGGACACTTGCTGTCGCCATACATAGGGTCGATTTCCATTTCACCGTCTTACAACCAAACTCAATTCGCGACGCATGCATGCCGCAACCAGCTCGACGCCCTCTCGTCGTCACAGCGCCTTGAAGTAATGCACGATGCAAACAC
>JADZFV010000317.1 GCA_020854255.1 Candidatus Melainabacteria bacterium
CTAATCCTGACGCGAGGGCCCCGGGACACCTCGCGCATAGGGGAGCTTCGCAGCGACGCCACCTTGGGCAGTGCGATAAGCAATATTCCTATATCACTATTGTACATACTTTTGTATGTGTGTCAACACTTAATCGGCCATCTTTCTTTTGAAATGGTACGAGGTGTAGACTCTAGACAGTTATAACGCTGGCTTTTAGTGGGTTAAGCGGCGCTTGACGATTTTGGGGAATGGTTTGGAGTTTTATTTGAAACTCCAAACTTCTATTCTCATACTTGAAAACAAAATCAAATGACTATCATGCCGGTTTGAAGGTGAGGGAAGGAATTCAAGTTGATTGAAAAAAACAAACGTTTTTTGACTGTCAACGCATTTGCCGAAAGCCCATTCGGTGGAAATCCGGCTGCTGTTTTCCCTCAGGCTGAGGGTTTGCCTCAAGAACTTATGCAGGCAATTGCGCGCCAATTGAATTTGGTAGAAACAGTATTCGTGTTGCCGGGCGAGCAAGATGCAGATTTTCGTTTAAGGTACTTTACGCCTGCGGCAGAGCTGCCTGTTGCTGGTCATCCGACAATTGCAGCTTGGTGCGCGCTCTTACATGAAGGGCTAATCGACATCGACAAACGCAATGTCTACACGCAAGTAAATCAAGCTGGTAAACAGGAAATAAAAGTTGAGAGGTCGAAAAAAAGGGGCAGACCGATTGTAACCATGAAACAGCCGGCAGCCAGGTTTTTCGATGCCGATTGCACGAAAGAACAGGCAGCCGCGGTGTTTTCTATTGGCGTTGATGCAATCGACGATCGATTGCCAATTCATGTCGTTGATTCAGGTTTGCGGCATTTGGTTATTCCCATCCGTAGCCTTGATGCTTTGATGGCGGTTAAGCGCCAAATTGAGCCGTTGCGCGAGCTATGTACAAGTAATGGCGTACGAGAAGCACAGCTATTTTGTTTTGAGACTTTTGATAAATCATGTCAGATTCATACACGCAATATCTGTCCGCGTGAAGGGGTGGAAGATCCTGCGTGCGGGGTTGGAAATGGTGCGCTGGCTGCTTATCTCAGCCGCTTCTATCGCTATGCAGACAATGATTTCAGCCTGAGAATCGAGCAAGGCAACATCGTTGGTATGCCGTCTGTAATCCAGACTCGTGTCGTCAGACTAAAGGACGAGCTGAAAGTTTTTGTGGGCGGTTCGGGAATTGTAATGATGGAAGGGCATTTTTTGGTTTGAGAGAGAGCGCGAATTGCTAATCGCATCCATCAACAGAAATTTGTCTCAAGCTGCGGAAGCAGAGCGTTTCTTTTCGACCAATATCTGTTTCTAATTGAAGAGGAATCAAAGTATCCAACTCTTCATAGATTTCATCGTAGCGAACGAAATTTTGCTTGCGCAGCTCGGACACCAGCCCCTCAAGCGCTTGATTTGGCACTCTTATTGTGACGATCAAGTTTCGGTTCAAGGTCAAATCAAGCCGCAGTAGTACAAGCGCACTTGCGCATGCAGACACTTC
This sequence comes from Candidatus Melainabacteria bacterium, assembly GCA_020854255.1. Taxonomy (GTDB): domain Bacteria; phylum Cyanobacteriota; class Vampirovibrionia; order Obscuribacterales; family Obscuribacteraceae; genus QKMZ01. The sequence goes on from JADZFV010000317.1 coordinate 1,517, forward strand.
TGCCTCTGTCATCATCCCCAATTTCGACTTGACGAAAATTGCTACCTGGTCACGTTCATTAATGGGTAGGGGACCATACTTTTTGCTGCCTAAAGGATTGCTATTCTGATACCAGAGATCTTCATAGCGCGAGGGCGGCGCATTGCGATTGTTTTTCGTATCCTTGCGACAGTCTACTCTTACTTTTACAATCGAATTCAGTTTGGTGCCGGAGAACTCTATATAGTTCTTCAATTCGTGGCACTGCAGCTCGATTACGTTTTCATATTGGACAAGGTCCACCAATTGCGGTGGCAGAAAATTTCTTTCGTTTAGCCGCAGGGCCGAACCACCGCTCCGCCCGCCGCCCTGTAAGAAAAGCGCCACAAAGAAGATCAAGACCAGGGAGAATTTTTGGTTCATTGAGTAAACTCACAGTTTGCCACGCAATGAATTCCCAAAAGGCGTTCAATGATCCCGGCTTTCAGTGCCTGGAATGCTTAACTAGTGTTTAGGTTCTCCGTATGCGTCGGCGATTTCCCGTTTTTCGAATGCCGCTGCCGGCGCCTGCGGTGACGATTTGCGCTTTTACGAAACGAAAATGCAGCAGGGCTTCCCTATCATACTTGTTGGGTTTTGCTGTACAGGGTGTCCCCAGAGCTCCATTGACGGTGTACTTGAGGCTTTGGTAAGTTGGATTTGGAAGCTAGAAAAATTTGCTCGATTACTAATATCACTCCAGATGCGGCATGCTACCCGAGACTGAACATGCCCATTGTGAGTAGCTTGTATCAATCTGGGCTTGCAATGTTGTGTTAATTGTCTTGGCTTTGTCCGGGACAGCGTTTGGCGTTGGTGAAAAAATCTCTCGACCTTCGTATAAGGAGGTTCTCTGTGTTTCAAATAGTGGGTAAATCAAAAACTCAAACTCTTTTACTGGGCACACTGGCAGTTCTTTTGCTTCTGCCTGCGGCTGCCTCGGCACAGCAAATAATCAAAGGGTGCTCTATCTTCCCGGCAAATAATATCTGGAATCGGCGCATCGATGCGTTGCCCCTGGACCCTAATTCGGCTACTTACGTCAGCACCATTGGCGCCGCCACACGTTTTCATCCGGATGTGGGTGACGACATCAATTCATTCGGCATTCCTGCCAATCTTAGAGGTTCCGGAAAAGCAATGCCTGAGTTTGATTATGCAGACGAAAGCGATCCCGGACCATATCCTGTATCTTCCAAACTGCTAATCGAGGGAGGCACTTGGGCCACCTCCAACGATGGAGATCGGCATGTCCTCGTTGTCGACACCAGGAAAAAAATACTATACGAACTCTTTTATACTTTTGCCTCCGGCAAGAGAGGTATTCATGCCGGCTCAGGCGCCATTTTTCCGCTAACTTCAAATGCTCTGCGCCCGAACGGCTGGACTTCCGCCGATGCAGCCGGACTGCCGGTTTTCCCGGGACTGCTCAATTACGATGAAATGGCTTCCGGAGCTGTGCGTCATGCTCTGCGCTTCACAACGAGGCGTACCAATGGTTATATCTGGCCGGGCAGGCACCGAGCCGGACCGCAAACCGCCGGCTACCCACCGATGGGACAGCGCTTCAGGCTGAGAGCCAGCTTCGATATAAGCGGCTACTCAAGAAATAATCAAGTCATTCTTACTGCCCTCAAGCAATACGGCATGTTCGTTGCCGACAACGGCTCCGACTGGTTCATGACTGGAGCACCGGACAGGCGCTGGAATAATTCCGAACTTGATCAACTGAAAAATCTTGTCGGCGCCGATTTTGAAGCTGTCGATGAGAGTGCCTTGATGGTTAACCCGGACTCCGGGCAGGCCCTGTAATGAAAGTTTTCCCCAGGCAGTTAGCAAAACGCGATGCAAGAGGAAGCATGCTCTTCCTCTGCATTGCCGTTTTGATGGTGATGCTTACGGTTGTCGGCATTGCATTTTCTTTCTATCTGGTTTTCTTTTCGCACAAGCATCTGCAAAACTGGTCTGAGGATTTGGCACTCGAGTGTGCTCGCCAGCTCAACGAGAACGATCATGGCGGCAAAATAAACAACCTGGTCGGACATAGCCGCGAACTGGTTTTTACATCGCGGGAATTGTATTACAAAACAAACAGTGACGATTTTCGAGCATTGCAAGGACTGGCGGCACAGGTTCTAGAACAAGCGCGCAGCGGCGCTCGACTTGTCTTTGACGAGCGCAATCGATATGTCGATGTTTCCATGAAAAACCTTAGACAGAAGATAAAAGTAGCTGAGGCTCAAAGTAAGCGTGGTCTGTTATTGACCAATTTCTCCGCTTCAGGCGCGCAAGTTGTTGATTTCAAGGTCGGCAATTTGGACCAGGTCGCATCCAATGTGGAAACCTCATCAGGCGTGACCAATCTACTTTTCCACGACCGTCGGCGAAACTATATAAAGACAGGCAAGCAAGTCGACCTGTACAAAGCTAATGTAAACTTGAAACTTCCGGGCGAAGACTCAGATCTCAACTTCGAGCTTGCCTCGATTCCTGCTCCTGTCAAGGGCACTGCTGCCCCTCTGCGGTTGACTCGGGGTCAGGGCTTCAAACATTCCCTGCTACTGAGAAGCGCCGGCGCAGATGTATCTGGAAAATGCACTGTAATACCATCAGCGGTGCAGGTGGTCATGACTATGAACATGAAGCAAAATGTGGTCGGCAAATTTGAGTCTCAGATGAGAGCCGTAAATACGGCATGCGCTAATGGCGCCTGGATGGAACCCTAACTCGCACGGCGGAGGCGGTCTCGAATGTGCAATAAACAAACAGGCAGACCAATCTCCGCCAAAGGCCGGAGGCTCCGTTCGCAGAAAGGTAGCGCCCAGCTCAGCGAATTCGGTGCCGCTCTCTTTCTTCTTTTTTCGTGCTTCGTTCTTCCGCTCATTGATCTTTCAATCATTCCGGTCCGCCTTGGACTGGGCAAATCAATCGTCAACAATAGAGTTCATCAATTGGCGCAAAGCGAATGCCTGAGCGAGGCTTTCAGGTCGTTTAAGGAAAGCGATTTTCAAACCGGTCTGACCAAGATCGGCGGTTTTAATGCGCAGGCGACACAGCTTTCTCTTATTGCCACATCAGTCAAAAACCCGGACCAATCGATGATAGTTAATCGTCCGGGCGCACTTCCGGGCGATTGGCTGCCCGGTGGAATCAAGGGGCCGTGTCTGTATCGGCTTGATTTGACAGTCGATGCTGAGATTGAGCCCCTTATCACTGCGCACGTACCGGGCGTTCAGATTCCCGGCTTGACCCGTCCCATACCCTTTCATCTGCACGAAGAATGCAACTGGGAAAATCTCGGCTGCGATCCTTCCAGCGGCGAATTTTTCGTCAATAAGTAAGTTGCCTTGATCACGGCAGTTGCTCGAATTTCAGAAGCCACCAAAATAGAGGTAGTTGTCGCTAGAATATCCACTGCTCAGCGCGCAGAAGCTCCACAACTATCTCGCGGATCTTGCCGGCGAAGAGAAACTGCTTGAGCTCTAATTCGTTCAACTCATGCAAATTGAGCATGCCGTGTTCGTTGCGGCTGGGGTATTTCAATGGAGTGTTCCAGAATGGCAATTTGCCCGGCCCTGGCTCAACTTGTCCGGCGTCCTTGGGCGAAAACGGAATTTCGTGATAACTGTCCAGCCAGTCCTGAAGGATGTCGCCAATACGCTCGATGGTCTTGTTCATATAGTCGGCGCCTTCATCGGTAAGTTTCGACGATGAAGCTGCAAAAAGATGCGGATGCTTTTCTTTTGCTCTGAGCATTGCCTGCTCGATTTTGGCGTGACCTGTCACACAGGTGTCTTTAGGTCCAATGACTATCCCCGAAAACAGGTAGGTCATAATTCCTATCACTCTTTCCATCGCGTTCTTCGTGCGGCGAAGCCCTTCGACAGCCAGTTTTTGCACCTCCGGTCTGATTACGCGGAAGGAATCTGCAAAGCTGTTTACCGCCGAATCCAGCGAATTGTGAATAGTCGGATCTTCAAAGATCGCCTCTGTGTCAGGACCGCGCAACAATGCAATTTTGGCAAATCCTTCCGGATGATTGTAATTTATCGAGTGATCGCCGGCAATAACTGCATGGGCAACTTTGGAATCTTCTGTTTCCGGATGCGGCACGAACCAATCGTCAACGCCGATGTTCACAAGCAATTGACGCTCCGCCGGAGAGAAATCGATAGTGCTCAGATCGGCTGTCAGATGTTCTTTATTGAACGGGTCATTGATCTTTCGCCAGATCGATCTCACCACTTCCATCACTTGAAGCACATTGCTGCTGGCATTCTGGGGAAGAGGACCGGCTGGTGTAAATGGTCCCAGTCCCATTTTTTTGCTGAGCAAGATGGCCACGACATTGGCCATGAATTGAGGCGGCGCAATCTGGTGTTCTTTGACGGCGCGCGTAATGCGCTCGACGCTTTTGATCGCATCGGCATTGGTGAAATCCATGAAGTATGAAAGCGCTTGGGCTGCGCCGTAAGCACCATGGACATTGTGGATGATGAAGTTCTTTCTGTTTTTGACGCTGTCGGAAAAGATGGAAGCCAATATGGCGTCACGCGTCTCGGTGTGGTCGAGTTGCAGCAACTTTGCCGCCTCCAGGACTTCACCAACTTCGGAGCGCGTGTGCTTCCAATTCATGTTCCACTGGTAGCTCGCGCCCGGCGCCGAGTTGGTCGAGCGATCCAGTCTTTCAAAAGAATCGCGGACCATGGACAAACAACACCAGATCAAGTCTTTGTCTTCACGAGTCAGCAAATCGTCGGCTTCGATTTTGTTGTAGACGTTTGTAACCTTGCCGTCCGCCCCGCGCACCGGAACGTCGAGCAAATCGCCTTTCAACGCTTCCAGCGATTTGTCTATATTCGGTGGCGCCGGAAAAATGTCTTGAAAACGAAAATTATCCGTCAATCGGCCCAGCTGTTCGGAAAGGATGTCAATTTTTATCGGTTCTAGCTCGAGCGTCCGGTTGATATCGCGTCTTTTCCTGGTCTCTGATGCGCTCTTTTCCGCCGGCCTTGAATTGCCGCCTTGAGACTGCGTGTTCGGATTTTTGCCACTTTTGGGAGCGCTTGACATTGTGACTTTCTAGTTTCTGAATCTAAAGAGAGAAACCTTCGAAACGTTTGAAACCTTTGCCTGGATATTCCCACATCTGGAGATGATAAATCATATCGAAATGCCCCTCCTTATTGCATAATCAGGGCATCAGACCAATTTCGCATTCTGGTAAATGTACCGCAAATAACCGTGAATACTAGCCTTTCACTTCTTTCATTAACATCGACCTAAGAAAACGACAGTAAATCCTGCGAAAATATGGCGATTCGTTGACTATGTGGAGCCCGCGCTCTTTGACTAATTCGACACCGCCAGAAATAGAGCCAGGCGCCCTTCCGGTTTCCCCGCCGAAACCAAAGGCTGGTGAGCGGTTTTGGCTTCATTTGCTCTTTGTTGGACTGGTCTCGTTGATGGTCTTTGTGCCCGGTCTAAACGGCTATGGTGTAATCGATCCCTCAGACGGGCTCTACGCTGAAGGCGCTCGCGAAATGCTGGAGCGCTCCGACTGGGTCACTCCATCATCCAACTACAAACCATTTTTTGAGAAGCCGATCCTCATCTACTGGATGATTATGGCTTCTTATAAGCTTTTCGATGTTCACGAGTTTTACGCGCGCCTGCCGGTTGCCTTGTGCGGAGCCTTTTCAGCTGTAGCTTTGCTGGTTTTTGCTCGCCCGTTTTTAGGCGCGCGGGCGGCGTTTTTTGCTGCACTGGCCCTGTTGTCGACCCCTCTGTTCGTTACGGTCGGGCACGTTGCTATCACCGACGTTCCGTTGACCCTGTTTATGATGCTCGGTGCTCTGGGCTTGTTTTCTCGCCTGCATGGCGCGCACTGGATTTCTCTCGCCATCGCCTACGGCGCATTGGGACTGGCTCTATTGATAAAGGGACCTGTCCCCGTAGCGCTTGTTGCGCTGATTCTCGTGTTTTATCTTGCCTGGGTGCGTCCGAAAGGAATGGCAGGAGGATACCAGTGGTGGTGGCAGCGCGTGATCTTGCTGCACCCATTTCTGGGAACAGTGATGATGCTGTCGATCGCCGCGCCCTGGTACATCGCCGAAGGTCTGGCAACTAAGGGAGCTTTCTATCACGAGTTTTTCATTAATCAAAATTTCGGTCGCGCCATGGGCACGGTCAATCATCAAAACCCTTTCTGGTTCTACATTCCAGTCTATCTGGGCGGATTTTTCCCCTGGTCGATTTTGACACTCTTCGAGATCCGCCGATATTTTTCATTGCTGAAAAAACGGTGGGTTTTGACACGCAGAGCCAGCCTGGAATTGTTTGCGGTGCTCTGGCTGGTTTTGATTTTGGCACTGTTTACTGTGTTGAAAACTAAGCTGGCAACCTACATCTTGCCGGTAGCACCGGCTATGGCAATACTTTCCGGCAGTTTGCTCGACCGAGTGGTGCGATTCGGAAAGACCAGGCCACTGGCCTGGACGCTCTTGGTTTTTGTTTTGTTGGTTTTTCCTCTCATTGTGATATGCGCTCCAGCCATTTGTTTCAAGCTCAACATAGACATTGGTACGCTCTATGCCTTTGTAGGTTTTGGCATTTTTGTCTGGTTCTTTCTGGTAGTTGCCACATGGGCTGCATTCAAGAAAAAAGCCGAAGCCGCCATAACAGCGATTGCCTGCGCATGCACATTTGCTGCAGGCACCTTTGTCCCTACCGGACTGCAATCGCACTATGTCCGCTGCGATTATCCGCTCTTCCACTTGCTCAGACGCGTAGTCAGAGATAAAGCGCAAGTCGCGCTATACATGAGAGATTCTCCAGCCGTGACGTTTTACTTGCGAAGACCGATCAGGGAAATAAAAACCCTGCTCGACTACAAAGAATATGTACAAGCCGGGAAAAAGCCGCACTACTTGCTGGTTACTACCGATGTAATGCAACAGATGAAAGAACCTCCGCCCATGTGGACTTTATTGGAAAAGGCCGCAAAGTGGCATCTCTTCAAAATCGATCCGCTTGAGTAGCTGCCAGGCTGCTACTGAGCGCCTGTGCTTAAGAGACGGTGGTTTTGGGGCACAATATTGAAGGAGTATGGAGCTCCTGAAGATTTTAAGGCTTAAACGGATGGAGAGCCGACGGGAGCCCGATTAGGACATGGCCGGACCGGAATCACCCAGCGATCAAAAACAGGCGGCGGAGGCGGGCGACAAGCCCAACTTCACCATTGAAAATGTCGGCGTCGGTAATTTCATAATTGCAGGGGCCCTTCCCGCATCGGCGCAATTCCAGCCGGGTGCCGGTCAGGCTGGCGGTCAACCGCGTCTGCGCTCCTACCTGGACACAGCCGTTCACCCCCTGGCTGAAGCCGTAACTTCAACAGACGGCGCTGCCGACGAGATGTCTGGCTATATGCGCGGCTTTCTCAAGACCGTTCCGATTTTCATGAAAGGTAAGCTGGCTCTGCCTGCGCTTGCCCTCACCTATATGTCTGACGAGGCAAAGCTAGGCGACAGCGCCGAGCATCAAGTGCTGGATGCCGGGCTGGGACTGGGCAAAGGCGCCCTGCTCAAAACCACCCTCTCGGCTTTTCACGGGCAGGGCATGACGCCGGCCACTACCGGAGTGGGTCTGGGCATCATGAATCGCGGCTCCGATGCACTCCTGACGCGCAGTAACTATTACGATGCAAAGGGTGAATTCAGCCTCTCTCAGGGCTTGTCCCGCACGGTTTCGGTGACGGCCAATCCAGCCGCACTGGCTGTTGATGCTATGGCTTTCGGCGCCAATGACGTCCTTTTCGCAACGATGTTCAACAAATCCAGAGGCATGGTTGCTTACAGACCATCGACTCTTTACACGATGTCGGCTGGCACGATGGGCGTCACCAGCGGGTTCGGTCGCGAGTTTGAAAGACAAATTCGCGAAGACGGACAACTGGATTACACTCAATTGGCGCGCAAATCATTCTTGCAGGGCGCATTCGATGCCGCCGGTGGTCGCGTCGGTGCCTGGCAGGCGACGCGCGGCACGAAGTTGCAGCCTGATGCTCCCGGTGCAATGGAAAAGGCACGCTCGACTGCGTTCCAGCGAGGAGAGATTGTTGATGCACGCCAGGCGGCATTGCGTGACGGTCTATTCATCCCTGAGCGAAAGGTTGGAGGTCTTCACACCGAGACCTGGTTTGGCAAGGTGAAAGCACCGTCGGGAGAACTGATACCGGCCGTATTTCGCCCCAACGACAAATCCGAAGCGTTTGCCGCGCGCATGCAAAATGAGATTGCCGGCTATGGCATGAACGGACTGGGTTTTAAAACGAACGTGCCGGCGACCGTGGCGCGACACGCTGAGATCAATGGAAAACCATATTCTGGATACATTCAAGAAATGAATGGTCCCAACCTTGTGGAACATCTTCATACGGCAACGAAAGCGGCTCCAGGTACGCTTCTCAACAAGGCATCGGCGCTGGAACATTTCCGTTCCACTACGGCGCTTTCGTCGAGCTATGGAGATGCTTTTCTTCATCGCATGGTGATGGGCGAGTGGGACAACCACGCCTTGAATATGTCGGTGTCGGACAAAGTGCACAATATCGATCTCGGCTATGCTTATCGAGCTCCAAAGTCGACTTCCGAGTACGTTCCCTTGCCGCATGCACGCAAGGCGTACGAGGCTACCAGTGCGGGGCTTTACGCAGAACTTGCAGGCAAGCCCATAAGTGCGCAACAGAAGGCGGAAATGAAATCATTGCATGAAAGATACAGTACACTGGAAGGACGCGCGCAAATGGAAGCGCTGGGGCTGACTCCAAGACAGGTTGATGGAGTGCTCGGTCGTACCAACTGGTTTGCCACAAATGCTCTTTTCCCCAGACAGCAAGAGTCGATGTTCTACGTTCAACTGACCCAGCTCAGTCAATTCGCCAAGGGTGTATTGAAGAAACCTGCCCACAAGCCAGTCACTGACGGACAGGGCGCCGGACAGTAATTTACTGATAGAACGAATCCGCACTAACGTGCTGTACGGGCGCTGCCATGCATCGCCCCTGTGCCCAGCCACTACAATAGCGAGTTACTGCAGAAATGCGGCACTAGTCTCGACTGGGCGTGACGAAATGCGGGTGCCTGGAGCCGTCGCAGGCGGCGGATAAAACCAGCACAACAAAGGTGAAGATGGCGGCAATGGTTGTTAGCGAAAACCAGGGCACAATGGGAGCAACTTTATGAATGCCGATCGAAATCGCAAATGTGGCAATGGTTACGACTGCAGGTTGATACCAACTGCCCGCAACCTTTTCTCGATCTTTCCGTAACACCAGAACCGAAGATATTGTGATGACAAACAATATAATGGAAGCTATCAATATAGTAGCCAGCCCCACTTTGATTTGACTGTATTGGGACTCTTTTAGAAAGTATTCGCGGGCAGCCTGACTGTCTGCCCGTCTTTCTGCCAATCGAGCCAG
>JADZFV010000318.1 GCA_020854255.1 Candidatus Melainabacteria bacterium
AGTATTCGGACCAGTGGCGCGGTACTGATACAATCACGTTTTCCGGACCCCACTCTTCAACGTAGGCTTTGAGGACTTGGCAGAGTTTTTCTTCGTCGCATGAGTTCTTAAACATAATTCCCACCTGCTTTTCTAAAATCGTATCGGCAACTTCGCTGTTCGTGCCCTCACTGTAGTCCGGTAAAATCCAAACGCCAATTGGGGAAAATACGCGAGACTGCGTAGTTCTCCCACGCCGAAAATGCCCGCAAAATGGGGCTTGTACGCCAGAAGCCCACCGGCGGGCAACCCGGGGGAAGCCTTCCCGGAGCTGGTTGGTTTTCCCGAAACAAAGACAGTCCTTGAGTTTTAGGCATTTCAGCCTGATTTCACCAAGACCTTCCGTGGATCCGGGCGAACATCAAGCGCTCTTCCCGGACGAGAAGGTTAAGTCAAACCCCGCCCTTAAGGGCGGGGTGCTTGATTTGACTTCTTCCCGAACCAAGGCATAGCGGCCTTAAACCTTCAACTTACACATGAAGTGTAATCATTTCGAATACAAGCTCTGCAGCGTGTTGCAGTCTCGAGGCGTCAGCTCTTTCCAGACTTCAGCCAGAGGTGTGGAGAAGAACATGATGTCCTGCGGGTTTCTCGTGTGACCACCCAGACCGAGTGCGTGACCGATCTCGTGCAGGCAGATCCAGCGCAGGCGATTCTCGCTCAGTGGAACACCTGGTGACATGGGGTGAGGAACAGTGAGAATTTGAATAGTGACATGCTGGATGCCGTTCTTTGAGCCATAAACTACAGTTTCACCAGCTTCAGCAGTATTCATGAATTTGCTGGTGTCGCTTGTCCAGGTGCAAACTATATCCGCTGCTTTCGGATCGCTTTCTCCTTTGAAAGACACACTTCCACCCGAGGCGTTGCCCCAATCCTGGAAACATTTAATCAGGCACTGGTCAAATGCGGGCTGGTAGCCCTGAACGTTTGAAGCCGGTACGATGCAGACTTTGAGCGGCATTCGATTGGCCGGCCACTTTCCAAGGCGCGCACCACCGACATCATTTAGATAATTCGAAGTTGAATTGCTGCCACCAGATGCGGTGCCCGCCGGTGGATTTCCACCAGGCGCTACGGGGCGTCCAGTGGATGGATGTCCGGGTGCGCCTTGCGGGCGTCCTGGCGGTGGCTGCCCCATTGACGGATTTTGCGGCGGTAGGCTGACCGCGACTTGAACAGGCTTCTTCGGAGGTTGTTGCGCGGGTTGCTGGGGAGGACGTTGCACCGCCGCTGGTGGTCTCTCAATTTGTGCAGGTGGCTGCTGTACAGGCGGCTCATCCGGCGGTCCAAAACGGCTGGGGTCAGCGGGTTGCTGCTTCTGCTGCGCGTAGCCAGTCTGTCCACCTTGCTGCAAACCACTACTTGCTTGTTGGAACCCGCCCTGGTTTCCCTGCTGGAATCCACCACTGCCTTGCTGAAAACCGCCCTGACCGGCTTCGCGGCCTGGATTTCCACCGCCGGAAACGCCCGGTTGTCCATCCGGCACGCCCTGCCAACCGCTCAACCCGGCCGACGGTTGGCCGCTCACCAGTCCGCCTGGATCGCGTGGCTGGCTGCCGGGATCCGGGCTGCCTTGCCAGCCGCTTAAACCAGGACTGGATGGCGGATCAAATCCGACTAAGCCGCCACCCTGATTGATGTTGCCGCCTTGTGGGGTGCGATCGACTTTAGGTGTTTGCGGAGTGCCAAAACCCGGTGATGTTCCGGACGCAGCTCCATTGATGGGTCGAAAACCACCTGAGTCCTGGGGTGGCGATTGCCTGGGTTGTGTTTGCGCAGGAGTACTCTGGCGCGGTGGCGGAAGATTGGTCTGGCGGCCGAGTTCTTTGTTGAGCCCGACAATCAGGTTCTTGATTTTGCCGGCTTCCTGATTTCCGGGAAAGCGCGTCACGAATTCAGTGTAGGCTTGCACCGCTTCTTCAATTTTGCCGAGAAGCTGATAGCTGGCGCCCAGGTTGATCCAGGCGTAAGGCATTTCCGAATTCAACCTGGTGGCGTCCTGGTACTGCTTCACAGCCTCTTCAGTCTGTCCCATTTTTGCAAGAGCAATACCATAGTTGTAGTGGACATCCGCCACGTCAGGAGCCAGTTGCGCTGCGCGTTCAAGACGGAAGACGGCTTCGGCGTTCTTATTCTGATTGAGAAACTGCGATGCCTCGTTCATCAATTGGACGCCATCATAAACGTCTTTCGAGACAGGTCGCCCCTGCGCATCGGTGTATTGCTGCGCAATCGCGACAGGCGCCTGCCACACCACTGCGGCGAGCGTCAACGAAATTGCCAAAGGCACAACTAATGAAAAGGGCTCAACTCTTTTTGGCATCGCTGTTCCTTTTTTGTGGTTTTAGCGAATAGAATCCAACTCGCGAGTGGCAGTCCGTGGCGCTTCGTCAAGGCAGGCTATACCAGGCAATTCTCTGCCTTCGAGGAATTCCAGCGAGGCACCACCACCGGTGCTGACGTGCGTAAACTGTGTTTCCTTGATGCCGTGAGCGCGTACTGCGTTGACAGAATCGCCACCGCCAACGATAGTGACCACGCCTTGCTGTGTAAGTTTGACGAGTTCGTCAATGAGTCTGAACGTGCCGGCTTCATAGCCGTGTTCGAAGACTCCCATCGGTCCATTGAAGACGATCGTTTTGCAGCGCGAAAGCTCGTCATGAATCAAGGCAATGGTCTTGGGTCCGATGTCCAATCCCATCTGGTCGGAAGGCATGGCATCGATTGATACGACATGAGGTTCTGCAGGCAAAACATCGCCTTCGGCAGGAAATTTGGGAGCCACTACGACATCAACCGGCAAAATCAGTTTTACCCCTTCCTTTTCGGCGTCTATCTCAAGCTGCTTGCAATAGTCCAGCCTATCATCTTCGACCAGGGATTTGCCAACCTCCAGCCCACGGGCTTTGAAGAAGGTGAATGCCATAGCGCCGCCGATAATAATCGTGTCCACGCGGCCGAGGAGATTTTGCAAAACTCCGATTTTGGAGCTGACTTTTGCTCCACCGATAATGGTGGCAACAGGGCGGGTCGGATCAAGTGCTTTGGTGAGCATTTTGATTTCGCGATCGAGGAGAAAACCAGCAAGAGCCGGTTTTAAATGCTTGGTCACGCCTTCTGTGGAAGCATGAGCCCGGTGAACCGCACCGAAAGCATCGCTTACATAAATGTCCGCCAGGGCAGCCAGTTTTTTGGAAAACTCTTCGTCGTTCTTCTCTTCTTCCGCATAAAATCTAACATTCTCGAGCAATACGACATCGCCGGATTTCATCTCGGCAATAGCTTTTTCCACTTCAGGACCGACGCAGTCAGGCACAAACTTGGCCACACAGCCGGCGGTGTCACTGAGCAATTGAGATAGGCGAATACTGACCGGACGCAGGCTGTATTTCTCGTCTTTCTTACCTTTGGGGCGTCCAAGGTGAGAGCAGAGAATGACTTTGGCACCGGCTTTGTGCAGAAAATCAATCGTTTGCAAGCTGCCGCGAATACGCGAATCGTCGGCGACACTGCCGTCCTCATGCTGCGGAACGTTGTAGTCCACGCGCACCAGCACGCGCTTATTCTTGAATGTTTCTGCTCCAGCCTGAGCAATACTAAGTTTCATACTCGACTCCCGAGGGACATGGGTGACTATTGAAATTCGTCGTACTGGCGCAGTTTTGCCTGCGCATGGCCACTGAAAAATAGGCAACCGCCCCGGGCTTTTTGCTGGGCGACGCATTTGTCGACCCGTCCAGCCCGGAGCGGTTTTCCGAATCAATTAGACCTTGACGGTCAGTTTGCTGGCAACCAAAGTCGCCAGTTCGATCAAGCGGTTGCTGTAGCCCCACTCGTTGTCGTACCAGGCGAGCACTTTGATCATGCGTTTTTCAACAACCATGGTCAGGTCGGCATCAACAATCGACGACAGCTTGTTGCCCTTGAAGTCGATGGATACGAGCGGAACATCGCTCACAGCCATAATATTCTTCAGACCTTTGCCGGCTGCGTCTTTGAGTGCACTGTTGAGTTCTTCCTTGGTGACGTCTTTCTTGACGTTGGCGACCAGGTCGACAACCGAGACATTCGGAGTAGGGACGCGCATTGCAAAGCCGTTCAATTTGCCTTTGAGTTGCGGCAGTACAAGACCGATTGCTTTGGCGGCGCCGGTCGAGGATGGAATCATCGATTCGGCAGCAGCGCGGGCGCGGCGCAGGTCGGCGTGACCGGTGTCGAGCAAGCGTTGGTCGAGGGTGTAGCTGTGGATGGTGGTCATCAAACCTGATTCGATTCCGAATACTTCATCGATGACTTTGGCTACTGGAGCCAGGCAATTTGTGGTGCAGCTGGCGTTCGAGATGATGTTGTGCTTCTCGGGATTGTAGTCTTTGTCGTTGACGCCGAGAACGATAGTGATATCTTCATCGGTTGCAGGAGCCGAGATAAGAACCTTCCTGGCGCCGGCGGTGATGTGACCTTTAGCTTTGTCGGCTTTTGTGAAAACACCGGAGCACTCGAGAACGATGTCGATCTTTTCAGCGGTCCAGGGGCAGGTGGACGGGTCTTTTTCCTTGAAGAACTTGATCTTCTTGCCGTTTACTTCCAGTCCATCTTCCAGTTGATTAACTTCGAAAGGAAGCTCGCCGAGGATGGAGTCATACTTCAGGAGATGCGCCGAAGTGCGCAGATCCTGCAGCGGATCGTTGATGGCGACGATTTCGTATTCCTTGCCTGCGTTATGCAGATAGGCGCGTAATGCGTTGCGGCCAATGCGGCCAAATCCGTTAATTGCTACTCTTACCATCTTTTTCTCTTCTCCCATGGTCGGTCAAATTACCCGTTGTCTGTAGGTCTCTTGCTGAGTTGCGCGGTTGCGCTGTGTTAGGTTTCGGCCCGAATCGCACGAGATGTCACGCGGGTCCGGCAAAACCTCCCAGCCATAGGCGGCTGCGCTGGTAAGAGGATAGTACTAAGATGTTTAAAAGCTCATTTGTTTTATGGTGTTTAAAGCAATTGCCGCGACAAATCTTTAATTTTGGTGATTTAGCGCCGTATTTCGGCGTTTGGACCTTACCCTTATGCTTGGCGACCGGTTTCAATTGGCTCTAAATTGTCATTTGATAAGCTAGAGACTGCGGAGCCGCTGTGACAAAGACTGTAAATTTGAGGTTTGAGCATGCACGAGCAAGTAGAAGCGATTCTCGAAAAACTGCGTCCGATGCTGATGATGGACGGCGGAAACATTGAACTGGTGGATGTTAAAGACGGCGAAGTCTTTGTTCATCTGGTCGGAGCATGCGGCATGTGCCCCAGCTCGACAATGACCTTGAAGATGGGTGTAGAACGCGCCATCAAAGAGGAAATGCCTGACATTAAGCGCGTAGTTCAGGTCTAGAAAGACTCAAGCCGGAAATTACGCCTTTATTGGGCTGGCAGCCGGCACTGCCGGGCAAGTTCCAGTATCGAAAGTTCAGGTCCAGGACCGCGCTTGAGCAGAGCTTGCATACCATAGTCGCCGCCAAACCATGCGCAGGCTATGGTTATTTGCAATTGAGCGAAGAACTAGCGTAAATCGGACGGCAGCGGCTTTTCGTCGGCTTTAACGCCAAATTTGTGGTTCACCCAGGCGCCAAGAGCCCCGCCCCCAGAGGCAGCAAGAGCGGCAAAAGCGATAGCACCAGATACTGCAAGGGCTTTTACTCCTCCGTACTGCGCCCAATCACCACCACCCATGCCGGCAAGGAAGGCGAAGGATGGTTGCGCCGCCAGGGCAGTTTTGAACACCATCTGCAGCCCCAGGCATGCACCAGTGGTCAACAAAAGGCCAATCAAAACAGGTGTTTGCAGCAATATCGAAAGTGAGGCCGAGCCAACAGGTGACTTCGACTTAGTCGCGCGAGCCAGAACAAAACCAGGAATAAACGTGCAAAGCAGAACCAGAACGGCATTGATTGCCAGTGTCGGAGCTGTAGCAGGATCGTAATCCGTATTGCCCGGCGGGTTAAACGGACTGAAGATGTAAAGCAAACTTACAGCCATCAGCAATGCAGGACAAGCCACGCTTGGAAGGAGTATGCGGGCGAGCTTTTTACTGCCGATGTGCAAGGGAAGAGCTTCTCGAGTTGCACCGCCCACCCATTCGACCAGGTACAAAACCGGCAAGTAAGCGACGGCGAGAGCCACTGCTGCCGGCACACCTACAAGAAGGTGGAAATTGACCGCATGCACCATTATGCCGACAAAAAGCGCGATACTGGCGTATCTGAATGTCCTTTTGAAAAAACCGAAAAACGCCGACCAGAACGTCAGACACGCCGCACCGGCGACGAAAAAACCCACATAGTCGAGCCCGACCAGGTCATTTATAAACAGGTTGTTGTTTAGCCCCAGCCCCATGGAGCCGAGGTGAGAGCTCAAGTACATCGAACTCGTATAACAAGCCAAGATGCTCAAGAATGAGAACACAACTCCGACGACAGCCGCGGTGCGGAGCATCGCAACTTTGACGGGGCTGGGCAGACCAGCCAGGCAACGGTGTCCTGCGGCTACACAGGCGGCATACCACTGATTTTCCTCGGCATAAGGATCGGCCACAACCTTTGCCAGCTCCGCGTCATGGGCGTTGCTATAGCCGCCTGCACCAGCCAGTTCACCGGCAACGGGCTTGGGCTCGTGCGACATTTTGTCGGTCAACTCTCTGGCGAAGGTAGCTTCCACAGCCTGAATTTCCGCTTCCACTGAATACTCAGGCGGCTCTTCCGGAGCTATTTGAGCGGCAGCTTGTGCTGCTGTAGCTGAGATATGTTCATCGCGAGGTGCATCAGGCTCAACATGCGGCACAGAGATAATCTCTCCACCCTGGCCGGCGCCCGATCTGGACTCGAGGGGAATGGGGCCAGTGCTACAGCGCAGTTTTTCCTTCGCTGGCTCGGAGTTTTTTTGTTGAGACATAGCCGCCACGAATTGAGGGACTAGGTCTTTATTCCCTTTAAGGCAGGAGACGCATGGCGGCGCCCCCAAAAAGGCGGACTAAAGCGAGCGATGCCTGGCATCGTCACTGAAAGATACAGCCTAATACATTACCGCTTGCGAATTCGCTCCTGAAAGTCACTGCTCAAGTAGCTTTCGATTACACGAGTCTGATCGTCAAATGATCCAAGTGCCCCTTCGGGATGCGCGTGAGTCAGTACTCTTGCGATCGAACACTTCACTTCAAAAATGCTTGCTTTCCCGTTTTCGTAAATCGCATTGCAAATTTCATTGACATACAAGGGCAGATCTTCGGGGTCTAACGCTCGATTGATCAAGCCCACCATTTCCGCTTCGGCACTGGATATACTGACGCCGGTGTAGAGCATTTCCGACGCTATCGCAGGACCAACAAGTGATATCAACCGAAGAATGTTCGAGTCATCGAGAACAATTCCCAACCTGGCGATTGGAATTGAAAACCGCGCCGCTTTCACTGCATAGCGAAGATCGCAGGCCATAGCCAGCAGGCAGCCTCCACCCATGCATGCACCATTGATCATTGCCACCGTCGGCAGTGGAAATGCTTTCAATTCGTCAAGAGCATGTTTGATTGAATTCCATTGTGCGCGGGCTGACTCTTCACTGTCGATTTTAGACAGTTCCGTAAAATCAGCGCCAGCGCAAAAGGCACTGCCTGTACCCTTTATCACAATGACATGCGCGCCCCAGTTTTTCAGTTCTTCCAATGCCGGAACAATCGCGGCCCACATCGCTTTGGTCATTGCATTTTGCGATTCAGGACGATTGATAATCAAATAACCGGCCGAGCCGCTCAATTCGGTGTGAATGTATTCGGTTATGTGAGCCCGCTCGGTCATTTTTTACGGCATCTCAAAAGACACAGGATCGCCTTCTTTCAACCCGTGCGCTTTTGCATAGCCGGCGCATACTTCAACGACTTCCGACACGTCAACATCAGCTTCGGGATAGGTCGGGCAATCACGCGGATCTTTCGACCTGCAGGGCGGTACATTTTCACAGATTTTGACGATCTTGCCGTTTTTGATAAAAAGCATGTCGAGTGAAATCAGGCAGTTAAACATCCAAAATCTCACGGGACGCGGCGGACGAAAGAGAAAAATCATTCCTGAGTCCTTAGCCAGTGAAGTGCGGAACATCAAACCTCGCTGAATTTCAGCTTCGGTCGTCGCCACTTCCACTTTGACGATATTGTCCTTGCCCAGGCGCACCATGGGCATTTTCGCGTCGGCTCTACCGGCATCACCGGCCCCACCTTGAGAAAACAAAGCCGCCACGCCGATCACGACGAGCACACACAGCCTGGCAAAGGCTTCCTTATTGCGATTTCGGATTTGGACTTGGCTCATAGCCACCACATTTTACTGAAAGGGGTCTTTTTGTAGAGAAATTGTACCGTGCCTATCAAAACGCCGCGCTTGCCAGGATATGAAACCGCCGTGACGATTCCGGCCGGGTCGATCACAGCCGAAATACCGGTATTGGTGGATAAAACCAGATAACGGCCGTTTTCAACAGCTCGAAAGACCGCGGCAGCCAAAACCTGCTTGTTAAGGGCGGAATTGTGAAACCAGGCCAGATTGGACAGGTTGAGAAGTATGGTAGCGCCTTTTCGAACCTCCCTGGAAATAAGGCGCGGGTAAACTATTTCACTGCAAATGGAAACGCCCATCGGCCCCCACAAACACTGCAGCAACTCGGTCGATTTGGAGGTGAGAAACTTCATCTGCTCCGAAGGCAGCCTCTTTTTGATGTCGGTCGGCAAGGTGTCTTCGATTGCTTTCAGAGGTGCAAGTTCGCCAATCGGCACCAGTCGTCGCTTTACGTAGAGATTGTTGGGCGGATTGGCCGGTGAGATAAGGCGCGCGGCATTTACATGCGCTTTTTTGATCGACTCTACAGAACCGACCACGATCTCCTTTTTCTCGCGCAAGCTGATTTCTTTCAGTCTGCTGACCAGATAGCCAGGCGCCAGTTGGACCGGATTAATGACTCCTTCGGGCAAAACCATTAACGAAGTGCCGAGGCTGTTGGACAACTCCGCATATCGATCGCTGATTGCTTTCGCCGAGGTCGTCTTCAATCTGTCTTCTTCGATGCTGATATTGCCCTGAACCACGGCAATAGGCACTGCCTGCGTTTGCGGATCTTCGATGATCGCCACCTCCGGGCGAGTTTCTCTGGCAATCCTTTTCACTTCCGCGCCGCCCCAGACATTACAGATGATAATCACCAGCGACACCACAGCTACATCGAAAAGCGGGCCAACGCGCTGGCGAAGCTTGTCCATGCGTCCATCGAGACGGCGGCCGAGGTGCACCAGATCCAGTACCAGTTCGGCAAGTGCTGCATTGAAAAGAATAAGGATAAAATCGACCAGTGCGCTTCCGCCAATTCGCGCAATCTGAATGAAGCCCGTGTGCTGGCTCTGCGAATAGGCAAGTTGGTCGACCGGCACCGCCAGGAAAAGCTCGGACGTGCCGACCACCCAGTGGCAGTAAATCCAGATCAGCGGCACCGCCCACATGTAAGGGAAAAACGGACGCTTGTAGTGCGGAAGAAAGCCGGAGCGCAACGGCAAGCAAAAAACCAGGAAAGCAAAGCCGCCGATCAAGAGAGCTTCGTGCAGCGATTCGAATATCCAGACAAGAACAGTCAGCTGCACGCCCAGCCAGTCTTCAACACCCAACCAGCGCAGTGGAAAAAGTCCTAAAAACCAACTCGTCGCTACCAGGTGATAACCAAGTCCAAAGGCAAGCCCGACAAACGCCGCCTCCTTCATACCGTTGACTGTGCGTAGAATCACCAGCAGCGGTGCCACACCTATCCAGGCAATCCAGGATTGATCGAATCCGGCGCTCGACAAACCAAGAATAGAGCCGAACAAAAATGCCAGCGGCAACTTCGCACCAAATCCGGTTGCCTCCAGCATGCCGGGTCTGGGCGTCAGGCTAGCATCCTCCATCATCAGAGGACCGCTTTGCATCAAAATTGACTCCCTCTCGCCACGCATTCACCCGGCACTCTCATCTCGCCAGAGACAATGTTACACTTGCTTTCAGCCTGGCTCCAGTACTGAATAGACGAATATACCAGAGACATAGCTTGTTTATATAGTGCAGCCTGTTAATAGACTGGAAAATCCGAGTTTGCAAAATGGGACCGAACTAGCGATGGGGATAGCATGACGGAATACCTGCGCCAGTTCACAATTATGGGCATCGACCCGGGAACCGCCACCGTAGGCTATGGCGTCGTCCAATTCACCCCGCGCGACTGCTTCGAATATATCGCTTCTGGCACCATTCAGACACCGTCGACTATGTCCGCCGGCAAGCGGTTGAATATGATCCGCGCGGACCTGCTGGAAATCATCGACCAATTCAAGCCCGACATTCTTTCAGTTGAAGCGATTTTCTTTTTCAAAAATGCCAAGACTGTGGTGCCGGTTGCTCAAGCTCGAGGAGTGATTTTGGAAGTAGCCGCCAGCGTGGATGTGGACGCTTTTGAATACACGCCGATGCAAGTGAAATTGCAAGTAGCCGGATTTGGACGTGCTGAAAAACAAGTCGTTCAACACGCTGTAGCGCGTCTTCTGAACCTCCAGGAAATTATCCGCCCGGATGATGCTTCAGACGCGCTGGCGCTTGCCGTCTGCCACGCGCGAATGTCTCATGTTATGGACCATTCAGTGAAAACTGCGACAGTGCTGAAGGTGGCAGAGTCGAGTCGGGCCGACCGCTCAAAACGTCACCGATCGCTCAACAAAACGAACTTGTAGGGACGTCGCCATGCGTCGCCGGGTAATGGCTTTCATTGCCCGGTGTGACCAGCAAAGTGCTTTTCACATCTCCCGGAGCTCCCACTCATCGCCCGGTGTTTCGAGATTTTGAGTAGCGAATCCAACCGATGCCTTCATAGGCAAACTTGAACTCATTTGGATGCAGCATTTCGGCGAGCATTTCCAGCGATTCAAGAACGCGCGGGCCGGGGCGATGGAAATACTGATTGCCATCGGCGACGAAAACATTGCCGGACTTAACTGCCTTCAGACCAGCGTATTCTTTGCGATCCGAGATGATGTGCATTTCTTCCATCGTTCGCTTTATGTCGAATCCACAAGGCGAAACAACGATAATGTCCGGATTGGCAGCAACCAGATCTTCCCAGTTCATCCAGGGGGAATGTTTTCCAGCTTCACCGAAAAGGTTGATTCCGCCAGCCATCTCAATCAATTCCGGCATCCAGTTGCCGCCCGCCATCATTGGTTCTATCCATTCGACGAGCGCGGCGCGCGGTTTATCTTTCAGCTCACTCGCCTTTTTTGCCACTACTTCCATGCGCCCTTTCAGCTGATCTACCATCATCTCGCCGACAGGCACAACTCCCAAGCCTTTGGCTATGCAGCGAACATCATCGAAAATATCAGCGAGTGAATCTGGCTGCAATGAAATAATTTGAGGTTTGGAAGTGATTATTTGGCAGGCCGCTTCTTCGACATCTTTCAAACTGACGGCGCAAACTTCGCACTGAGCCTGTGTGATGATGTGCGTGGGTCTTAGCTCATTGAGCTTCTCAGCGTCGACTCTGTATACGCTAAGAGACTCCTGCAGAATTGCTTTGACGCGCTGATCGATTTCATAACTTGTGCCGTCGGTGCAAAACTTTGGTCCTGTGCAGACTGGTAAATCGGCCACTTGAGCCGGGAAATCACACTCGTGTGAGCGACC
>JADZFV010000319.1 GCA_020854255.1 Candidatus Melainabacteria bacterium
AATTTTTCTCATGCCATTTTCAGCGTGGACGACATCAGCTTTGTCCCGTCACAAGGCTCGTGCTGACGCATCTCTATACGAGCTTGCCGGGTGTAAAGCCTTTGGCGTGCAACGCTTTTGCACGGGCATGACTGGCGATAACACAAGACTCAAGAAAGGTGCCGGGAGCAAAACCCTTTGCTGACAGGTGTTTTAGATGCGCGTGCCGACGCGCTCTATCTTGCCTTCCGCACTTCGTGCGTTGGCTGTCGGTATTCGCTTCTGCGTACCGGGCTATTCAATCCCGGCACCAGCTGCTTTAGCGGCTCCAACCATGGCGTATCCGACACGGTACGGAATACGTACCGGCCAATTCAGCCCGCGCTAGCTGGGCTTCTTCAGCGCGTGACCGTGCGCTGTTTATCTTGCCTTCCGCAATTCTGCGTCGGCTGCCAGTATTCGGTTCCGCCTCATGGCCAATTCGGCGGTCGCATTTGGAGTTCGATATGCAGCGACGGCGGGAAGAAGCAGTCCCTTTCTGCAAACAGTGACTCACACCTAAAAGTCCCTCCCAACAAGCATTTTCAGGATTGACTATGACTCGAAATCGGCAGGAAGATTTTGACTAAGACGAAAAACCTACACGGGAAGAGAGTTTCGAGACTTAACCTAGTCGCATGTATCTTGCGTTCCGCATTTCGTGCATCGGCCGATGGTATTCCCTTCCGCCTCATGGCCAATTCGGCGGTTGAATTGGAAGCTGGAAATTCCAGGTATCTTGGCAAATTGATCTCTAAGACCGGTAATTTTCTGTTTTGTACCGTCTGGATGCGAACCCAAATCGCTAGGCTGTGCTTAAGAGCCGGGCATAGATATCACAGTAGAATTCCTATACAAGGATCAATGGTGCCATGCATCTCATCAAGCCTATGCTGTTGTTGAATTTGATATGCTACGAGTAAGCGAATGAGGAAATGAAATGGAATGTCTCATGTGCGCACAGAGGAAGATTCCACAAGGCTCTTGTAGCGTTTGCATGACAAGGCGCTATGAAACGTGCTCATTTTGCAAGCGAGAAGATCCGCAGCGCCCAAAGATGTATTCAGCTGGTTCGGCGATTATTTGTGATGAATGCATTTGCGAAAGGTTTCACAAACAAGAAGACACAGGAAAACTGCGAACATGCAGCTTTTGTTCGAGAGACGACGGCAAGGGGGACGTCTCCGAGCCTATAGTTATTTGTGATGAATGCACTCGCCGTGCTCATAAATCGATGGAAACAGCGGGAAAACACTGTTCATTCTGTGGAAAGTTTTGCGAGGACGTGAAATGCCTCATAACCGGGCCGGTGAACATTTGCAATCACTGTTTTGAAAAGCCGCGTAGCGTTGCCAATAAAGATTCCAATTTATGCGTTTATTGCGGTGATTCTTTTGATTCGGTTGAGTGTGAGCTTGTGTTCGATGCACCGCTCTGTCGAAGTTGTCTATCCCTTTGTTCGGAAATATTTGCTGAAAATGCGGCGACCTAAGCAGCCTTTTTATCCGGAGTTCCACCACCCGTGGGACATTGGTCCTCGCATTCATCATAGCAATCCTGAAGCATTCTCGTTGCCTGAGAAAATGGCAAGAGAGGGTTGCGTTCATGAAACTTTGCTACTTTGTCGCAGCAATCGTTGTAGCAGTCATCTAAATCTTTGATGTTCGGATTTGGATGCTCTTTATGCTTGCTGTATATCCCGACGGCGCCTGTTACTATCATGACGCCCACACCAACAACGATTGCGGGTCCTGCCAGCCCACCAAGCACGCCAACCAAGCCACCAGCAGCGCCTTCTGCAGCTCCGCTGCCTGCGGCGATTCCACCACCGGGTCCATTGCCGGATCCTCCAGAACCAGCACCAGAGCCGGAGCCGGGAGGTGAAGAACCTCCTGACTGCGCCCCTGGTGGAGCGCACAATTTAGCTTGCAAACCAGTGGGATCAATATTGCTGACCGGGTTATTCAATGCATAACTAAACAAATTGACACCCCCTTTCTCATTTATTGGATCCCTGCTAATCCATCTTGCTAAAGCAGGCGCATATGTTCTTCTTAGTGTTAGAGAAAGTGAGCTTCTACTGTGTGCGTAGTAGCCACAATACTGAAATTGTGATTGAATCGAACCTGAGGAGGAAGTACGTCCGAAAGAGTCGTATTGGTAGACGTTCTGCGAAACACCTGCTGTGTTGGTTATTTCTGTAATTGAGCCAAGATGGTTTTTGTTGTAAAAATAGCTTGTTCCAGATGTTACTTCTCCGTAAATGTAGCTTTTGCTCGTCACATTCCCGCTGCCATCACGCTCTTCTCTTCTGCGGTCTTCAGACCAAACAAATTGCTTTGTACTTGTGATTGAGCCAGAAGTGGTTTCGACAATCTTGGCATTCCGCCACAGCCCATCATATGTAAACTGGCTGTAATTATTAATCCCGGCATAATCGATCTGTTTGGGTGAGGCGACACCGCAAATGGTGCTCAAAAATTGATGATACCTGGGTTTTCGGCGTTTAAAAATGTGCCGGCGAAAATGACTTGTATTCTCATTGTATGCGGGTTGAAA
>JADZFV010000320.1 GCA_020854255.1 Candidatus Melainabacteria bacterium
CGAAACCACCGATATCGACGCCGGCAAACGGCACACCGCACAAGCCAACGCTAACCAGCATGGGCATACTCATCTGCAGGTGTTCCCACCACGAATTGTTGTCGCCCAACCAGACGGCTGTGTATCGCTGCATGCCGGCATATCCGGCCCGGGTAAGAACGAAAGGCCGCTCTTTGGGACGCAAGGCCTTCAATGCCTGCCAGGTGGCACGGCTCATTTGCATGCCGTAAAGATTGCGCACTTCCATGTGCCCGACCACACCTTCAGGCACGTGTTGCATGAAAAGCTGATGTTCGGCTGGCGGCAATTCGTCTTCGATGCCTTCCAGGGGGTCATTGGCATCGAAGATGGCCGGCTCGTTCATGTCCGTCCAAATGCCCCTGACGCCCAGGTCAGTGTAAAAGCCGTGCTGTGCTCCCCACCAGAGGCGCACCTCCGGCTTGAGGAAATCAGGAAATGCAGAAACACCCGGCCAGACTTTGCCGGTGAAGAGCTTACCGTCAGCTTTTTTGACGAAGCAATCTTGCTTTTTGCCATCTGTAAAAACAGAATACCTGGGGTCCTTTTTGACACCCGGATCGACAATAGTGATTACTTTGAAGCCGTCCTTATTGAGGTCTGAGACCAGCTTTTTCATGTCGGGAAAACGTTCTTTGGAAGTCGTGAATACCCGATATTCGTCCATGTAGTCGATATCAAGGACGATGGTGTCGCATGGTATGGAGCGACTGCGAAATTCTTGAGCGACACTGCGCACTGTCTTCTCGTCAGGGTAACTCCAGCGTGACTGCTGGTGCCCGAGCGCCCAGTGCGGAGGCAGCTTTGATCGACCGGTAAGAACCGTATACGCCGCCACCAGATCTTTCAGCGGTGCCTGGCCGAACAAGTAAAGCTGCCATCCCCGTCGGCTCAACAATGTGACTAGAGCCTCTCCGCTCATGCTGGAGTCGAGATCCCATTTCTGGCAGGCGGGCGAATCCAGAAAAGCAGCGTGCCACTGTCCCTGGTGCCAGAGAAAAAGCAAGGGCAGAGATTTATACATCGAGTCCATCGATGGAAGATGACGCGAATTGTCAGTATTCATCAGCGTGTGGACGGCGCCGCGCCGGTTCAACCCGGACAATCGCTCTCCCAAGCCGTAGCATCTGGTGTCTTCCGGCAGGTGAAAAATGAAGTTAAAGCGACTTTCAGCCGTGCGCTGAAATTTCAAATCGAATGGAAAAACCACACCCAGATCGCTATCCTGGGCTTCCTGCCACTCCAACCTTCCTGCTTCACCACAGGAGAAAAATAACATTTGTTCGCTGTCGTCCTCGCCAGAATCGAAGCCTCCTGCGCCACCGTCTGCTTGAGCTTCGATATCGAGAGCGAAAGAAAAAGGCACACCGTCTTGCCCTTTCGGCCAGGCACTCAAGCGCAGAACGGAAACACCGGCAATGTCCACCTTGTGAAAAGTGCATTCATAAGGCAAACTTTGAGCATCACTGAAGGCGAGTGCTGAATTTCGCGGGCTCTTCCTCGCCTCCAGCCAATAATCGTTTTTCTTGCCTTCAGTTGTTTGCTTGGCCACGCTTTAGCCCTTGGACAGTATTTTCTTGATGCCGTCGTCGATGCCCTTTTCACCTGAAAAACCAATAGTGAAAGTAACAACCTCGCCTTCGGTATTGAGAAAAACCAGAGTCGGAATCGGGCTCACTTCGTATTGATCGATGATCCGTTCGTTATTGGGATCGTCGACGTCTACGCGCATGAAGGATACTCGATCGCCATAAGACTCTTTGAACTTATCAAGGGCGGTATTGGTCTGCTTGCACGGCTGGCACCAGGAAGCATAAAAATCGATGACGGTCGGCTTGGAAGCTCCGTCGGCGCCACGCACTCTCGACAGTCCGAGCATGGAGGCGATCACACGCGTGTCGGCTCCGACTTTCGGACTCAAAATGTTTCTCGGCAATTGCATCATTGCCTGGTTGGCCATCTGTGCGTTTTTGTTTCCTTTGCCGAGCCTGATCGCACGTCTGTATGCATCTTTTGCTTTGATGAATTGTTTCACTTTGCAGTAGGACTGACCCAGCAAATAGTGCGCTTCGCAGCTATTAGGATTTTCTGTGACGGCAATTTGAAAATGTTGAATTGCCTGTTTCATGTCTCCCTTGCTCAAACAGGACTTCCCTTGCGCCAGACAACGCGCATACGGACTGGCTGTTGGAGCAACAGCGGCAGCTTCAAGCACGGCGAAAACAAACCCGCTCAACAAAACTGACGCCGCTATAGCAGCAACTGATTTAGAACTCTTACGCAACATAACGCCAAAACCTCACATGCAGACTTTTGAAAGTCTTGTCTTACCTGGATCCCTGCGATGCCGACTCATTTGCTCCAATCTTCTTTTCAACCCCGCTGCCTGTTTCTGACGGAGCACTCTTCGTCGAACTCAGGTGTGAAGACAGCCACTTGTTGACAATCTCCACCTCCTGATCAGTAAACTGCGCTTCTTCAAATATTAGGTGCTCCGCTTTCGGAATCAATTCAATTTGTCTGTCACGAGTTGCCAATCTGTTGAAGAGCTCCACTGTGCCTGCCGGTCTGACCAACTTGTCATCGCAACCCTGCACAAAAAGTACCGGACGATCCTTTATTTGAACCGCCCACTTGTGGTTCTGGTTCATGAAATTTTGAAATTGAATGAGCTCGTTAGCCGAAACCTTAAGACGCGACAAAGGGTTGTTGCCCCAAGAATCTCTGAGCTCCGGTTTGACCGTCGCCTGCTTGATAACCGACGTGCCGATATCAAACGGCTGATTGGGGTCGGCAAGTAAGTGAAATGCCACGCTCAGCTTTGCCTGGCCCTGCTTAAAGCGATCGCCTGCCGGCACGGAAGAAATTAAGCCGTCTACCAGCTCAGGATAGAGAGCGCATGCCCTGA
>JADZFV010000321.1 GCA_020854255.1 Candidatus Melainabacteria bacterium
ATAGACGGTGTTGCCAATGCAATCGAAGCGGCCCGGTGGTTGAAAAAAACTGGTCATCAATTTCTTGGTATCAGATTAGATTCAGGCGATCTTGCTTACCTGAGCGTCGAAGCCAGAAAAATGCTCGATGATGCAGGGTTTGAAGATGCTGCCATCGTCGCAAGCAACGATCTTGATGAACATATCATCAATAGTTTGAACGCGCAGAATGCAAAAATAAGTGTCTGGGGCGTCGGCACAAAATTGGTGACTGCCTACGATCAGCCTGCCCTTGGCTGTGTGTATAAACTCGCAGCCGTCAAAGATGCCGGTCAAGCCTGGAAATACAAAGTAAAAATTTCAGAGCAGGCTGTAAAGATTTCCAATCCTGGCATACAACAAGTGCGCAGGTTCATGGACGAAGACGGCTATCTGGCAGACATGATCTTCAATGTAGAAGAAAATCTGAAGTCTGAATGCATTATTGTCGATCCCCTGGATATGACGCGCAGAAAACGCATTGGCAAAGATTGCCGGTTCCACGATTTGCTGGAGCCGATTTTCTTGAACGGCAGGCAAGTTTACGACATTCCAACCGTGCAGGCAACACGCCACTTTGTGCGTGAGCAACTGGAGAATTTCCATGCTACTTACAAGCGAATATTAAACCCGCATCAGTATCCGGTCGGTTTGGAAATTGGCCTGCATGAATTGAAGACTGATTTGATATTGAAGGAAAGAGAGCAGTTGCAGGTACGCAAAGATGCCTATGCAAAATCGGCGAGAAAGAAAAAGTTGTCGAACGCGTCGCCTGAAGATGTTTCCACCTCCAAAATAAATGACGTTATCATCAAAGCAAGAACCACTGATGTTGATGCATTAAAACAAAAATCAATTACGCCGCCACCATTGCCGGTTTCACTGGAAAGGTCTGCATTGATTATTGTCGATGCTCAAAAAGGCTTCGGATCAAGCGGAGAATTACCAGTTCCACGAGCCGAAGAGATTGTTGGCGTGATCAACAAACTGATCGATAAATTTCCCCTGGTCGTGGCCACTCAGGATTGGCATCCGGCCGATCACATCAGTTTTGCCATCAATCACGCTAATAAGAGAATAGGAGACACCTTTAATGCCGGTCTTTATGAGCAGCCTCTTTTCCCCATGCACTGCATCGAAAATACGCGTGGCTCCGAATTTCTAGAGAACCTACGCACTGAAAAAATCAACCGCATTTTTAAGAAAGGCAGCGATCCCGACATTGACTGCTTCAGCGGATTCAACGATTGTGCAGGTGGCAAAGCAACAGATATGGAAGTCTTTCTCAAAGACTCAGGAATTGAACATATTTTTGTGACGGGGCTGGCCACCAATTATTGTGTCAAACAAACAGCGCTCGACGGAGTGAAGCTCGGCTTTAGAGTCACATTAATTGAGGACGCCGTGAGAGGAATCGACAGAGTCGGCTGTCGGGTCAAAACGGCAATTCAGGAAATGAAAGACGGTGGAGTCGCCTTTGTCAGAAGCGAAGAAATGAATTATCCGACAGTCGGCAGGAAAACCGCTAAAGCGAAGAATGGCAACACTAATCTGTCCAAAAAGGGCAAGCTTTAATCTTCAAGTTGTTTGGAAACCTCTTCTGAAATGCATTTCCGTGGGGTTTTTTGCCTATTGCCAGCGGGTATTTTATAAGAACCAGGTGTTGGCAGAAGAACCTCAGATTTGGCTGAAGGCGAAAAGATTTGATATACAGACTTTCATCGAATTATGCCTCTGAGCATGCATCCTTTCATGTCGCCCTTACTTTTGTAGCTTGCTTTTCGTTGATATTCACCAGTCTTCCTCAGGCTCAGTGTAAGGACGTTCAAATCGGCAAATCCCTTGCGCCCAACCAGAAACATTCAACCGTTAAATTGAAAGTAAAAGGCAAGCCAGCCACACTTCAAGCAGGTGAAGATGTGGTAATCGATGCCATGACTCGTGAGCTCAAGCGCTCTTTTGAAAAGCTGAAAAATAAGGGACAGGCGCCTCTGTATTTTCTTTCCTACCGGGTCTGCGACACCGATTCATTCAGTATTAACGGTACTTTTGGTGCAATCACCAGTTTTAGCCGCAATCACAGTCGTCTTCTCGACATTGAAGCCAGGGTGGGCAGCCCGGAATTGGATAGCACGCACAAGATTCGCAGCGACCGATTTGACGGCGAAATTTCAAATCGCTCAGGATCGGTGGAATTTTCGATCGACAATGACCCCGATGCTATTGCTTGCGGTCTCTGGTACATGACCGACAAGGCTTTCAAGGACGCGCAACAAAGTTTTGTGCAAGTCAAAGCCAACAAAGAAGTGAAAGTCGACGAGGAAGATGTTTCAGCCGATTTCGGTCCCGGCCAAGTTGTGGTGGCAATCGAAAAGCCAGTTAAAACAACGGAAGACGACAACCGGTGGATAGAGCCTACGCGGCGTATGTCAGCCATTTACAAACAATATCCCGAAATAACGACCTCGTATGTGTCTGTAGATGAAGACCTGGCGACCAGGTACATAACTACCAGTGAAGGCACCAAGGTCCAACAGACTCAGAGGCTGGCTCGTCTTCTCACCGGCGCAGGCGCAATCTGCCCGGACGGAATGCAAGTGAATTTATATGACACTGCCGAGGCTTTTGACGCCAGAGACTTGCCGGGAGAAGAAGAATTCAGCAATCGCATTAGGAAACTGGCCCAAGCTGTTATCGCATTGCGTAACTCGCATGCCGGAGAACCTTATGTCGGTCCGGCGATTTTGATGCCCAAAGCGGCCGGCGTTTTCTTTCATGAGGTGCTGGGTCACCGTGTCGAGGGTCACAGACAAAAGGACGAGGAGGAAGGACGCACTTTCACAAAGAAAGTGGGCGCTAAGATCATGCCGGAATTCATCAGCGTCATCGATGATCCCACTATTAACAGATTAGGCGACATGCCCCTGATTGGAAACTATCGATATGACGATGAGGGTATGCCCGCGCAAAAAGTGCAGGTAGTCGAGAACGGCGTCTTGCGCCACTTCCTGATGGGACGCTCACCGATTGCTTCCTTCAAGAATTCCAACGGACACTGCCGCTGTCAGCCTGGAAGCAGCCCTGTCGCTCGGCAGGGCAACTTGATGGTCGAGTCGAGTCAAAAGGTAACTGAAGCAAAACTCAGAGAAATGTTGATCGAAGAAACAAAAAGGCAAGGCAAACAATACGGTTTGATGTTTGACGAAATCGCCGGTGGTTTCACAATTACTCAGGCGTTTATGCCGCAATCTTTTTCGCTTTTGCCTTTGCAAGTGAAAAGAGTCTGGGTGGACGGCAGACCCGATGAACTACTCAGAGGCGTCAATCTGGTTGGCACTCCTCTGGCGTCATTGGAGACAATAATGAGTGCTTCAGACAAAGTAGGTACCTTCAATGGTGTCTGCGGTGCCGAGTCAGGCTGGGTGCCTGTGTCGGCAAGCGCACCTAGCCTTTTAGTGAGAACTATTGAAGTGGCTCGGGAGGAAAAGGCTCAAGATAAACCACCTGTATTGCCGCCGCCCAGTTTCGAGAGCGCACAGAAGTAATAAATTATGGCAAAAGAATTCAATTGCTTGAACTACAAAAGGTTTTTCTACGTTGCCTTCACCGCGGCAAGTCTGATTATTTGCCCGCTCGCCCGAGCTCAGATGGCCGAAGGTCCTCACTGGAGTAAGAATGACGACGGTGAGATCTTCAAAGCGTTTGACGATGAACTCAGGCGCACGGTCGGCAAGCTCAAACTGGGCGAACATCCCTCACCATATTTCGTCTCGTTTTCCGGCAACCAGTCCAAGTACTTGAATGTGTATGGTGCCTTTGGGGCGCTAGACAGAATAGACACCGGAAGAGGACGCAGTCTGGCCGTTGAGGTACGAGTGGGTGACTACAAATTCGACAATACCGGCTCCGGCAGTTCGATGTTTTACAGCCCCTACGAAACTTACAGCAGTGACACTTCAATGGCGATTGACGACGATTACGACTCGCTCAGGCGCTCGCTGTGGCTGCTTTCCGATAGTAGGTATAAGCGGGCAATTGAAGATCTGGAAAAAAAGAAGGCTGTGCTGAACCAGAAAAAAATAGACAACCTGCCTGACAGTTTCATCAAGGCCGAGCCGGTGGTATCGATTTTGCCCATTGAAAAACAGGAGATCGACAGCAACAAATGGTCTGAGATCATACGAGCCGTTTCAAAGGAATTCCGTTCCAATCCAGGAATTGTCGATTGTCGAGTTACTTACGAAAATCGCGACAACTTACGCTGGTTTCAAAATAGCGAGGGATCAAAAAATCGAGAGCAAAGATTAGGCTCGATGTTGTATATGAGCGCTACCGCTCAAGCGCCGGACGGAATGCTTGTCTCCGACTTCGCCTTTTATGCATTCAAGAAAGACAAAGACATGCCCCAATTGGATGAGCTTCTGTCCATGGCCAGAAATCTTTCCAATAGCGTGATGAAACTGGCGAAGGCGCCAATGATGGAAGACTATAATGGGCCTATTCTTTTTGAAAAACAAGCAGCAGCGGAATTTTTCTCTCAAACCATAGCGCCGCATTTGGTAGTTTCCAGGGAATCCGCCTTTGAGCGTCGCAATAAGCGCTCGGAAGCCGATTTGCTCGGCAAAAGAATTCTTCCAAAATTCATCAACATCGCTGACAATCCTTTGATCGAGACGTTTAAAGGAAAGCCTCTGAAAGGGGGTTATCTGGTAGATGATGAAGGAGTAAGAGCTAAGACAGTTTCACTGGTCGAACATGGCGTGCTTAAAACTCTTTGCTCTGGACGCACACCTACAAGAGGCATTCAAGAGAGTAACGGTCACTTCCGTGACGGCAGAGTCAAGGTCAGCCAGATTTTTGTAACCGCAGATACGACAAAGACACCGGAGGAATTACGCAGTCAACTGATTCAGTTGGGCAAAGAAGCCGGCTTGTCACATGTAATGATTGCGCGCAAGATATTTACTGCCTCGTCAATGGGCCTTGATATTGAAAGCGCAGTAAACAATATCCTGGGTCAGGGCAGAAAGGAAATAGAACTGTCCTTTCCCACTCTTCTGTACAAAGTATCCGTAAAGGACGGCTCGGAAGAATTGGTGCGCGGTGCCAGATTCTCAGGACTGACGCGCAGGACCTGGAAAGACATCGAAAGCGTGGCCAATGACGATGATGTCTATGTCGCAGCAAGCGGATTCAACACAACAGGAAACACCTATAATATTGTCTGTCCTTCATTTCTTCTATCGGAAGTCGATATTGTGCGAAACAGTCATGAGACAAATATCCCCATCGTGCTCGAACGTCCCGATCTAGTCGCGCAACCATCCATCAAAAATGACTCTGAAACAGTAAAGAAGAATTCGAAGCAAAAGAAACACAAGAAGTAGAAACCGGTCAATTTCAAGAGGAACAGCGGATTTGCTGCAACCTTCATCCTTTCAAGCGTCTCGCCCTTAAGGGCGGGGTTTGACTCTTGCTCTTTTCAGAACCTGAGACATGTTGAGGTTTGTCATACACAACTAATTTGCCAGGTATGAGCGCCAGCGTCTGGATTCCCCCTGAGCGTTTCGACTCTCTGTAGCTTTCCCCTGACGTTTATAGACAGCGGAGAGGAGCTTGTATATTTCGGAGATCTTGGCGGCGTTTTTCCTGTTTCTCTTCATTTGTGCCGACAGCGAGCGTGAATACATCGCTTCTGCTTTCGGCAGTTCGCCTAACTGTTCGAATACTCCTGCCAGAAATAATTCTTGAACTCCAATACCGCGACTTTTGATGCGCAATTTATGGAAAATGTCGTAGGCTTCCTCTGCATAAATCTTGGCGGTTTTCGTATCGCCTGTTTCACAGTAGAGGCAGGCCAGCTCGGTTAGAGTTTCAGCCGTGTGAAAATCGGTTTTTCCATAAAGATCTCGACGTAATTTCAAGCGCCCGGATTGAATTTCAATAGCGATTTGCTTATTTTGTGCTTGCCTGATCAAGAGTCCCATCACGTAATCAGCTTCGCTGTCGGCACCGCCACCTAAAGTTTTCCATACATGCAGAGCTTCCAGGCAAGTTTCCCTGAATGCCACTGTGTTTTTCTGTTGCAACTGGAGTTTGGCAAGTTTTTTCAAAGTGATTACGGCAAGGTGCATGGTCGATTTCGACCCTTTTGCAGCATCGGCGGCCAGGCGAAGATTTTTTGCCATAGCAAGTGTATCTTCTTCGTTTTTCGCATTCTCGGCTGCGCCGAAATAATGCGCCCAATGGCTGTAACTGTACAACGCCTCTGCTTCCTGATCTCTCCCATCTCTCTTGAGCAGACGAGCGAATTCATCCTTAACGGGTTTGATCAAAAATGTCGGGTAAAAAGATTGATCGGCTAAATCGATCGCCTGGCGAAATAGTTTCAGAGCTTCGTGATCGCGACCTGATATCACATATATGTTTGCCAATCGGGAAAGCAAATCAACTTCGCTGTGCGCTGCATAAAAATCGAGGCGGCCGTCTGACGGACTTTTCAAACAGCTTTCCAAATTGGCAATCGCGTTTTTGAAAAGTTCTTCCGTTATTTCTGCATGACCGTTTGCCAGTTCGATCAGACCAAGATTGCGTTGTGTACTGGCTAAATCGGCTAACAACAAGCGTTTTGTCAGATTGTCTTTGGCTCGGACAATGTTGGTTTGCAGGATCTTTTCGGCATCATCAAAATGCTTTCTTGCCTCTACGGCATTTTTCTCAGCAACAAGAATCTGCCCGAGATCTTCGTGGCTTATAGCTACTCGATAGTTTGACGAACCAAGCCTTTCGGCCAGCCTAATCGCTTGTCTGCCCAGAGCCTCCGCTTCAGCAAGGTTTTTCCGGGTAATTGCGTCTCTTTGGCTGGCTCTGACTAATTCCCACGATCGAATCGTAGAAACCGGGCTCGAACCCAGCCACATCATCAGTGAACCGGCACCGGCCATACCGACCAGGGCGATGAAAATTTTTATTGCGCCATAGGGCAGTTCCGACGTCGGCATACTGGCAACCAACAAGCACGGCCAACCGTGATATTGTCATACTCAATCGCGTACAACAACACCCGATTAAGAATAAATGGCGAAAATCCTCGTAGTTGAAGATGACCCGGCCCTGCAAAGGCAGCTGGAGGAATTTCTGCGCTTCGAAAAACACACGGTGGAAGCCGTAGGTGACGGAGAAGAAGCCGCGCATCGGCTGTTCGTATCGAAATACGACCTGATCATACTTGATTGGAATTTGCCCGGCATGACCGGACCGGAAGTTCTTAAGAGCATGCGCAGTTCAGGTTGCGCAACACCGGTCCTGATGCTGACAGGCAAAGGCAATATCGCCGATAAAACGGAAAGCTTCGATTCAGGAGCTGACGATTATTTGACAAAACCCTTTGATCTTAAAGAAGTCGGCTTGAGAGCTAAAGCCCTGCTTAGACGCCCGCAGGCGATGCTGACAGGAACCATTGATGTAGGCGGTATATCTCTAGACCCGCACGCGCACAAGGTATTTCTGAACGGCGAGGAAATTCAGATGTTGCCTAAAGAATTTGCACTGTTGGAATTTTTCATGCGGCATCCAGGACAGATTTACAGCCAGGAAGCGCTGCTTGAAAGTGTCTGGAAATCAGAATCAGAGTCTTCCATTCACACAGTATATGTGCATGTGAGAAACTTGAGAAAGAAATTGACCCAGGATGGAAAACCACCGATCATCAAGACAGTTCATAACATGGGCTACAAGCTAGAGTTGGACTAGAAGGTCTTCTTTGAAATTGAAAACGATTTAGAAGCGGTTGATTAAGCGTTCTCGTTAGACTGTCTCAGGGGAATACGAAACCAGAAACTGCTTCCTTTTCCAACTTCACTGTCTACACCAATCGTTCCATTGTGCCCTTCTACAATTGCCTTGCAAAT
>JADZFV010000322.1 GCA_020854255.1 Candidatus Melainabacteria bacterium
CCCTATACACGGTTCTTAATATGTGGTAACCGCGTTTCGCATTGGTGGGGGATTCATCAACCACCCTCGATGAGTATCAACTTTACACACCAAAACGAATATCGTAAAGGTCCGAAAGGGGCATAAAGACGCAATTTGCTCTGAATGCAGCTTAAGTGTTTTTCTGAATGTCTGAAAGCCTGACACAACAAGACTCCTTCTCTGGACCCCTGTTTCCATGCGGGTTTTGTATAGACAAAAAGATGCCCTTCAGACATATCTTCCCTCTTGCCAGATGATGAACCCTCGTGTTAGCGACTCTCTAACAAGTCAGGCTGAAAACAGCTATAAGAGCGGTCTTAGATATGCGGCAGTGGTCCTTTCGGATCTGCCACCGGCAATATCGAGCTAATGCAGCCTGTCATGCAGGTTTTAGGCATACAGATCTGGAGCATATCCAGCCCGCCCACTACGCGCGATTCCGTAGATACGGACCTTCGGGTCGAGCGCGACAGGGTTCCCTTTTCATACTAATCGCCATCTGGTCTCAAAGTGGTGGCGCCTTGAAAAGCAGCAACCAGACTCATGCTAATTCATTTTTTCTGCATTATTTCTCGACGCCTCCGCCCTTAAGTCAAAAGCGGTTTATTAGCTGAATGCCACATATCAAAACCAGCTTATCAGGCTGGTTTTCGCAATTCTTGTCTTTGCAATTCTCGTATGCTGCGCAGGCAAGCACTCTTAAAACTGTTGATACTAACTGTGGTATCGCCTGCTTTCCTTTACAGGTTAACTGGTCCTCGCAACAAGGGTTTTCTACAGGCAAAAGTCTTGCGATCGGCGACCATATAAATCGCTGCTGAAGCCGGGTGGCGCGACATCCGGCGATAGATTGCTTGCCTTTCACAAACAGTGTCAATGAATCTAAGAGATCTCACGGCTAAAGGAGTCCAAAGTACAATTTCATATCTATATAAATGAATCGGAGCATGGACTGGTTAAATCGCCTTTGCAAGAAAGGAGACAACAATGATTCTGGCAACCTGGAATGTCAATTCACTCAATGTTCGACTGCCTCATGTGATCGAATGGCTGAAAACGAATCAAGCGGATGTTCTGTCCATTCAAGAAACAAAGCTGGCTGACGAGAAGTTTCCCAGAGCTGCTTTTCTCGAGCTTGGCTATACAGTGGAGTTTTCTGGCGAGAAGACCTACAACGGCGTCGCCATCGTCTCTAAAAAACCAATTGAGAATGTCTCGCGTGGACTGGCTCAGCAGGGTGTCCCGCAGCAGTGCCGATTGATCGAAGGCAGCGTCGACGGCGTGCATATAATGAATGTCTACATTCCCAACGGTCAGGAAGTTGGATCGCAAAAGTATCACTACAAGCTGTCATGGCTCGACCACTTGCTTGAACATATACATACTTTTGCCAGTGACAGACCGATTTGCTTGCTGGGTGATTTCAATATTGCTCCACACGATGATGATGTTTACGACCCGATTGAAACGCGGGGAACCATCATGGTCAGCGAGATTGAGAGAGCCTCTCTTGATAGGTTCCGCCAGTGGGGACTAAGCGACGCATTCAGAGAGCTGAACAAAGAGCCCGGGCAGTTTTCTTGGTGGGATTACAGGATGTCCGCATTCAGACGCAACCTTGGCTATCGCATCGACCACATCTGGGTTACTGATCCTGTCAAAGGTAGTCTCAAACGCGCCTGGATCGATAAGGGGCCCAGAAAGCTGGAGCGCCCATCGGATCACACGCCGGTCATAATTGAATTCTGATTAGGGCGAAGCAAAGGGCGACGCATGGCGTCGCCCCTGCAATTTGCTTATCCCGGAATTGATCCTGCCTGGCTGTTAGACTTTGGTCTGTTCGCGTTTCTTCTCCGGTTTGTTGTAGGAGAAGATGATGTCCGAGCGTTCGATCTCGCTCAAGCCGGGAAATTGCCCGTCGATTATCATGTCAGCCAGTTGGGAGCATGCTTTGAAATAGCTGTCTGTGGGTCTTTCTCCCGCCAGTTTCCGGCGCAAATCCTGACAGAGAATGTCAGCCGACATTTCCACGCACAGGTTTTGCTGCTGGTGTGCCCAGAAGCAAGTAACAAGCATGGTGATGGCGTCCTGGATGCGCTGCGACATTTCGGCGATGCGGCATTGCCTGTCGGCCAGCTTGAGCTGGTGCTTGGTCATGGCGTCGCTCAATTCGATTGGAGACTGTTCCAGAATCTCTATTGCAAAGTCGACATGACTCTTGAGAGCAGGTCCCAGTCCCAGTCCTTCATATGTATCGGGGGCTGCGAATTGTTTTCCTAATCTCCAGAAAGCATAAGGGAAAATCTCATTGCGTAATTTCCAGACATGAGCGGGATTAATCGCATTGAGCTTGCGGAGACCCTCTCTTTGCAGCGCTCTTCCCACCGGCTCCATGAATTTCTGACCATGATTCTTGGCCAGCGCCTTGAAAAATGCCATGCCGAGCATCTCGCCTTCGCCTTCGTAGATGCAGGGAGCCAGAAAGTCGTGAACATTGTCTCCGAACAAATGTCCATGCACGAAGGAGCGCCCGCCATGTGTTTTCATGAAAAGCTCGATCGCACATTCTTTTT
This sequence comes from Candidatus Melainabacteria bacterium, assembly GCA_020854255.1. Classification (GTDB taxonomy): domain Bacteria; phylum Cyanobacteriota; class Vampirovibrionia; order Obscuribacterales; family Obscuribacteraceae; genus QKMZ01. Next base: position 2,595 of record JADZFV010000322.1, read on the forward strand.
CCGCTTCGCTGCCGAATATCTTGGCGATGATGCATTCCAATTCGCCGCGGTAACCCTGATCCAGGAGCCATGCGCCCCAGCTGTAGAGCGCCTCTGCACCGGTTGTCAAAGCAGCTGCTCTGGCAATTCGGCGTTTGATCAATTCCCGGACCTCAACGGCATGCCCGTATGTCTCACGAAAATGCGACCAGGGAAGCATGTTCGCCAGCATCACGCGCATGACGCCGGTGGCGGTTGCGCAAAGCGCCAGGCGCCCAAGGTTGAGTCCGTGATAGGCGACAGTAAGTCCATCACCCAGAGGCGGCTTGAGCAAATTCTCTTTGGGAACAGCAAAGTCCTTAAAGACAAGACCCAGGTTGTGGGCGTGCTTGAGAGCATGGAGACCATATTTGACGATCTTGAAATTCTCGGTTTCGGTCTCCGGTAAATCGGCAATTAGGGCAGCCGGTTTGCCATCGATCAGGCAGACGATGCCGATCGTGCGTCCGGGAATGGCATTGGTGATAAAGACCTTCTCGCCGTTAATCAACCATTTGTCGCCTGACAGAGTAGCTGTGGTCTTCAAAGCGGTAAGGTCGGAGCCGGCACCCGGCTCGGTCAGGGCAAAAGCCGATAATGCCTTGCCGCTGGCCAGTTTGGGGAGAAATTGCTTCTTTTGCTCCTCATTGCCGAAGCTTCTCACCGGATCGACAGCGCCAATGCAGCCATGGACCGAGGCCAATCCGGCGGCGGTAGGCTCGATTGCGGCAATCCGGCTGATAAAGGTCATGAATTGCTGCACAGAGCAACCCTCGCCACCGTACTTTTTGTCGATGAGCATTCCCCAGTAGCCGGCATCGGCAAGATCGCCAAGCACATTTTCCGGAATCTTGCCGTCCGGACCGTACATGGTATTTTCACGCTTATGCTTCTTTAAAACATCGATCGAGCGCTGCATCGATTGCAGGTTCAGCTTTTCTTGAGGCACCTTTTCGGCTCTGAAAAGGTCAAATGGAATTTTATCTTCCCAGACCGCTTTGTGAATTGGGCTGTTGGATGTCTTGTATTTTTCGGCAAAAAGAGACTCCACTTCGTCGTCGGCGCGGTCTATCGCCCCTGTGCGGCGGGACTCTTCTTCGGTTTTGCCGCTCAGCCGGAGGGCTGTTTCGGCAAAGCTTACGTCTGAATTTGAATTTTTATCGGATGTCATGTTTGCAACTGCCTGATAACTCTATTACTTGGTCACAAAGGATCATACTAATTTGTGTTCGAATTGGTGACAAAAACGGGCAAATAGCAAGGGATAAGCGCCGTTTTATTACAGGCGGTTCCTGATAATGCCCCTACCAATGTCAAAAACAGGGCATCGAGCACAATGATAAGTTGTTTCTGAGGAATTCAACATGGCCAACGAAGCCAAGAGTCCCAATCCAGCCACCATTCCCCTCAAAAGAGTGACGCTCTATAAGCACGGGATTGGTCACTTCGAGAGGCGCGGCAAGTTCAAAGGGCCAGGTGAGATCGAACTTTTGTGCGGGCCGGAAGACATCGACGACATGCTCAAGTCGCTTCTGGTTCTCAACGTAGAAGGCGGCGGGCTGGCAGCCGTTACTTATGATTCGGCGAAAACATTGCCGGCACGGTTATCGGAATTCGGTTTTGACTTGAGAAGATGCCATGGCTTGCTTGAGCTGGTCGCTCAAATCAAAGGCTCACCTGTCACCATCAAGGTCGGATCTACTAAAGTCGAAGGGCGCGTAGCCGGACTAGATGCAGTCGAACAAGCTGTGGGCGAAAGCAAAATCATCGAGCAGCAATTGCTCCTCTATTGTGGAGGTGCATCTCTAAAACGCTATGGCTTTTCGGCAATTTCCGAAATTACCCTCAACGATCCCCACCTGGCTTCTGAAGTTCAACAGCAACTGGAGCTGCTTTTTCAGTCGATCAGAAAGAAAGACCGCAAGTTGCTCAAAGTTGAGCTGACCGAAGCAATCGAGCGTGAAGTGGTAATTGCCTATTCCATCCCCAACCCGATCTGGAAAACCAGTTATCGAATGGTCGTGGACGAAGGCGGCCGTGTACTTCTTCAGGGCACTGCCATTGTCGATAATGTGCAAGATGAAGACTGGCAAGAAGTGCAGATCTCGCTGGTCAGCGCTGCGCCTGTATCTTTCATTCAACCCCTATACGATCCGGTTCAACCGCACCGCCGCAAAATTCAACCCCAGGGACACAACTCGCAAGATCCATATGTGGCTGAGCGTGCGCATAAATTTGGCGACGGGTTCGGACAGGCCGAAGGTATGTCATCAACTAATTCGTTTGAATTGCAGTTACAGGAGCGGTTTAAAGCCAGCAAAGGAGCCGATGATTCCGGAGTCCAGTCGGTGGCCGCTCCTGCTGCTGCCGGAGCCAGCTGGCGCCGCCTCGGTCCTTTGCCCAACCAGTCACGCGAAGCAGAAGCAGTCAATGTGTTCGATGCTGCGCAACTGCAGAATGTCGAAGTAGAAGTGAGTGAGTCGGGTGAGTTATTCGAGTATCAAATTTCTCTTCCGGTTACCATTCCCAGAAACAGTTCGGCTCTGATTCCCATCGTTAACGAATTGATCGAAGGCGAAAGAATTTCACTCTTCAATAGCGGTCGTAATCCACGTTTTCCATATGCGGCCCTGCGTCTGACAAACACTACCGGTCTGACTCTGGAATCCGGTCCGGTCACGATTTTAGAAACAAACGCATATGCCGGCGAAGCACTACTGGATGTTCTCAAAAAAGACGACACTCGCATTCTTCCTTTTGCGCTCGATCAAAGTGTTACAGTCGTAGTGCGCGATAATTTCGAGCGTAAGCCTTTCTGGCGAGTCAGGGCCTGGCAAGGTTTTCTCTATCTCGACTACAAAGAAGAAACGCAAAAAACGTATAATCTGGAGAATCTTGCCGACAAAGATAAGATCGTCTACGTTGAGCACCCGGTTCAATCGACTCTTTCTCTGGTTTCTCAAGAGAAACCAGTTGAAGTAACTGAAAGCTTTTATCGTTTTCGTATTCCATTGAAGCCGAAAGAAGCGCACTCTCTCTCGGTTGTAGAAGAAGGACAGAATTATCAAACCGTTCGCCTGGAAGATTTCGATTCGCCGGACATGGCTGCAGTCAAATGGCTCATGGATCAAAATTTCGTCGATCAGCAGTTTCATGCCTTTCTCAAACAGGTAATTGAAAAGCGCACGGTAATTCGCTTGCTTTTAGAACAGAGAAAAGCAATGCACGAGCATGTTGCCGAATTGAAATCAGAACAAGAAAGAGCGCGCGAAAACGTGCGCACGTTGGGCACTTCGGCAGATCGATACAAAACCGCAATTGATGAAACCGAAGACAAGATTGTTGCAGGAATTGCCAAACTCAATGAACTGACAGGACAAATTACCGAACTTAGAAAAGACTACATAAAGTTCATCGGTCAAACTCTTCAATCAGACCTGCTGGTCCAGATGGCCACTACATAGAGTTGCCGCCGAATTTCATTTCAATCGGCGAGCTGTCAATATCGCCGATTGAAACCGTCAGATCATTACCTTCCAATAAGCTGATCATTTTTTTCCCGGCCAGTTCATATCGCCACCCTTTTGTAAGAGCTGTCGGCTTGGTGTCCAATTTGTTTTCTCTATGCAATTTGATCAGCTGCTGCAGTTCGTCCCTTGTGGCCAAGAGTTCAGTAGCCAGATCCTCTTCGTAGGCGATTACTTTTAGAACAGCAAACAGCATGTCGCCGACCAGGACATCGCGCTTGCTCGGCCCGCGCGCTGCGGGCCAGTGCGGCAACTCGTGATCGGGAGTGGCGCGTCCTTCCTGGGCGGCACGCACAATGCCGGGGCCGAATCCTTTGATTTGATCGGGCCTCATCCCTCTGATTCGATTCAGGTCTTCTACTTTTGACGGAGGCTTGCGGCTCACTTCGACAAGAAGGCTGTCGGACAAAATTGTTCTGGGCGGCTTGTTCAACCGCTGGGCCGTCTGATCGCGCCAGGCAAAAACAAATTTCAATACGGACAGACCACGCCTGTCAAGCACGCTTGCACCTTTCACTTTCAAGTAAGCGTCTCTGTCTTCATTTTCGAAATGCTCCGGCGATGAATAGCGTTTGCATTCTTCGTCAGCCCACTCAAACCGCCCCATCGCATTTAACCTTCCGGAAATTACGTCGTAGAGCGGCAAGAGATGCCTGACGTCGTCACTTGCATAGGACAGTTGAGCTTCGGTCAGTGGACGTGTCAACCAATCGGTGAAGCTTTCCGTTTTGGAAAGTGAGACATTGAGTAATTGTGAGACCAGACGGCCATAGCCAATCTGATAACCGAGTCCGGCAAAGCCCGAAGCTACCTGGGTGTCGAAAATATTTCCGGGCAGGGTCTGAAACTGGTCATATATAAGATCGAGATCTTGGCTGGCGGCATGGATGACAACCCGGATGTTTTGATCATGAAAACGCTGCCACAACGGCATCAGATCTTGATGGGCAAGAGGATCTATCAAATGCACGCCCTGGTCGGTGGCTACTTGCACAAGACAAAGAACCGGTCTGTAAGTGCGCTCTGGTATGAATTCCAGATCGATGGCAAAGCGACCGCACTGATCTATCTCTTTGCAGAGTTCTGCCAGCGCATCGCAAGTCGTAATGAGCGTCATGAAACTTTCTACTGTGGCGGTTTTGCTATGTAGGTGCGAGACCAGCTCAGGCAGCCTGGTCGTCCGATGATGACCGATGACTCGAGACGAATGCTGTCTTTCGGAAAAACGATCTCATCACCTTGAATGGGTCCCACCTCCAGGTTGCCTCCCCGTGCAATGGCAATCGGGCCTGCTGTGTCCCAAGTTTTCAATCTTCCGGCCAGATGCACATAAAGATCGGCATATCCTTCCAGCACCTTAGCAACCTTGAGACCAATGCTTCCCATTTTGACGACCTGCACTTGCGGTAATTCGCTCACCCAGGGATGGCTCTTTCGATCTCGCCCGCCCATGATCACTCGCGCGTTCGATTCGATCTCCAGTTTTTCCAGATCAGAAAAGCGTTCGCTTGGCTGATTGTCCTTTTCCGAAAATGCTCCGTATCCTGGCCCGCCGAAATACAGAGTCTGCCAGACCGGCGCATAAACCCATCCGAAATTCGGCTCACCGTCTACAAGCAGACCAATCATCACCGAATATTGCCCATCGTTGCAAATGTAATTGTCTGTTCCGTCAATAGGATCGACCAACCAGACACGGCTTTTCTTGCCGTGAGGAGAATGATGTTCATCTTCTTCCGAAACAATCTCATCGTCAGCAAAGCGCGCGCTCAAATGTTTGACCAATGCCGATGAAATCGCACAGTCGGCTGCCGTCACTTTGTCCGACGGACCGGATTTTTCTCGAATGTCTACACCTTCGCGCATGGCGATTGCCGTCGCGCCGGCCTCGCGCACAATTTTTTTGACATAGGCTATGTCTTCTGCGCTGACTGATGGTTGTCCGGTCACGAGCTTACCGCTTACTGTTGCCAACTTGTGGGAGTCCTTAAAACTGAGTCGCCTATGACTTTGAGGGCGACGGTTCTTCTGAGTACATGCGGCAGTGGAATTCGTCGGCCAGTTTATTGTCGAGCAAGTCGGCGACATATGCGACGTTCCAAACCAGCTCGTCCAGCTCTTCTTGAACCAGTCCCAGAGTCGGTCTTTGCGCTACTACCAAAACTATATTGTCATGCGTGGCCAGGGCGCAACTGCTTAAATTAGCGTTCAGGTCAAGCATTTTTCTGTACATCAGCTCGCGATTTTGCTCAGGCAGATGCACAAGCGGGCTGGTAATGCGCAATACAGCGCCATTAGGACTGTCCTGAATGAAGACATAAACCTTGGCAGAGCCTTCGGTCAACCACCATCCATAACCTTCGGACCCTTTCAATTGATGCTTGCTCAATTCCAGCCCGCGGCGGCTGAAATAGTTGTCGACCATGCCGACAGCTTCTTCAGTTAGTCCTCTGCTGACTTTTTGTGTTCCAAAAAGACCCATGGCTTTGTCCTCTCGACTGCCTCGCTTCGTGCAGACTCCCGTGGCTTGCGCACAAATTTTATAGATAAAGATACGGGGATTATGGCACACAGTATACCGCCGGAGGCCAAAACGCGCATGTGATGGAAGTTAGGAGCCATAAATGGCTTCACCGGTCGGCAGCAGACCGCTTGGATGCCCCGGCGCCACTTACAACCCTCGAGACTCTTTCGCCACTGAAAACCCTTGCGAGCTAAGCAATACAGCTTCTTACTCCAGTGCTTAACCAGTCCGTTTACAGAATTACCGGAAGGGCAAAACGCATGATAAAATACTCAAACTGACGAGCAGTCGGTGTCTGTTTGTGTGTTCAGGTGTGGTGTGCTATTCCCGAGTAGCGCAGTGGTAGCGCAGGTGACTGTTAATCACTTGGTCGCTGGTTCGAATCCAGCCTCGGGAG
>JADZFV010000323.1 GCA_020854255.1 Candidatus Melainabacteria bacterium
AAACCGCCGAAGTGTGTGATTAAAAGTGGAGCGCTGATTCTGCTCTCAATGTGCCTGCTGGGAGATCTCCAGATATTTCTTAGCCTGTGCATAAGACGGGCTGTCTTTTCCTGCAGTGACTTCGAACGTATTCAGCGCTTCCTGTAAAAGCCCTTGTGCAAGAGCAAATTTTTTCTGTGAAATATACAAGACTGCCAGATTTACCTGTGTAATTGCATAGTCATTGCTGTTCTTGCCTAACGACTGAGATTCGGCATCCAACGCCCGTCTGTAAGTCTTCTCAGCATCGTCGAATCGCTTTTGAAATCGGTATGTTTGGCCCAGATTGTCGAGCGCAATGCCGAATATAGTTTCTTTCGAAAGTGCATTGCTTTCAATAACCTCTAATGCCTGCTTTAAATTTGCTTCGGCATCATCCAGTTTTGCCGAATTCATATACATGAGTCCGAGATTGTTCAAGCAATGGGCTTTTAGAATCGGCTTCTGCATTTGAGGAGACTGAGAGTCGTACAGCTTTAAGGCGGCTTTGAAACACTTTTCCGCTTCGCTTATGCGCCCACTGCTGCTCAGAATCTGCCCCAGATTGATAAATTTCGGTATAGACCCGGCTTGCGCAGGCAGTGCTATTTCGCTGTTGATGACTATTGGACCATCACCTGTTTTCTCCTCTTGAGCCGGGCAGGCTGAAATGGAAAGACTCAATCCTGCAGCGCATCCAATCATGCTAATTGTGGCAATTCTTAAAAGCATGTATCCCTCACCTGTTGTTAGTACCTTCCTGTCCTTGCAGTTAGCAGGTTGTGCCACTATATGCCCGGTAATCCGACAAAGTTATTGACGTTTTTCTATGGGCTTTTGCATGGTGTTCACGTAATGCTGGGTACTTTGTACTTAAAGCCTATGGTGTTCTCAGTCTTATAAAGGCAGCGGCGGGCGCTTCTGATAACCAATGTCTTCCAGGCTGAGCGCAACTCAAAAGGGCATGATACTGGTCTTGGTGCCGGTAGTTTTAGAGCTGGTTTTCGTTGCTGTCATTTACACCATTCTCAATCGTGCCGGCGACAGTTTCACTAAGATGCACCGGAGCAGGCAAGCCACACTCTTGCTGCACAAAAACGAGCTCAGTTTTTCCCGCATTATTCTGATCATTTCAGACACCACATTTGTTCAGCCTCAAGAGTCTGTGAATTGCCCTCGATCGAGTCATGAGTGCTTTCAATACGCAAAAAGCGTGGAAGGGCGTCGACCTCAACGAAAACCCCGAGTTGAGACCGGCGATGGAAAAAGGTCGGCAGTTGCGGGAAGACTTTCTGCAATTGTACGAACAAGGCATAGCCGCCTTGCAGGGTGGTCAGAAAGCCATCGAAAATTGGGCCAATCGAGTCGGCATGCTAACTGCCTACCAGATGTATACCAATCAACGTCAGCTGGCGCGCTTGATTATCGAGATCGAGCGCAAGGCAACCGAGCAGCAGCCGGAAGAACTGCAAAATATCCGCAGCACTCTTATTCTTTCCTTACTAACGGGATTGGTTGTTAGTGCGATGCTGTCGCTTGGTCTTGTTTTTCTCTTCACTCGAGACATTGTAAAACGGCTCACTGCCATCGCTTCCAAGGCACACCTTCTGGCAGCGGGCAGAGAATTGCCCTCGCGTATCGAGGGTGCAGATGAGATTGCCGAACTGGATGCCATCATTAGCGATGCCGGTCGCACGCTCAATCAAGTGCGTGCAAGAGAAGCAATCGTCCTCGATAAAGCTGCCGATGTGCTTTGCTCAATCGACTCTAACATGCGCTTTAACAACGTAGGAGAAGCTTGCCGTAAAGTCTGGCAGTATGAGCCGGACGAATTGCTCGGGCTGTCCTTTCTTACGCTGCTTACCGACGACACCATAGAGCGCACGCGCGCGGCATTCCTCAGGACTGAAGAAGGCAGCGGCGTTAGCACTGAAGGGCGAGTGGAGAATGTCGTCAAATGTCGCGGCGGTGCGCAGAAAAACTTCATATGGACAGTAAAGTGGGCTCATGAAAAACGCGAATATTTTTGCGTGGTGCACGATGTGTCGGAGTTGCGCGCGGTTGAGAAGTTGAAACAGCTATTTCTTTCCGTCGCCAGTCATGATTTGCGCGCACCTCTAAGCGCTGTTTCCATCAATGTCTCATTGCTCACTGAAGGTAAGAAAGGCAATTTGTCAGAAGGAGCGATCAAAGAACTCAACCGCGTACAGACGAGTGCAAACCGGCTTACTGAGCTGGTTGGAGAACTTTTGGAGTTGGAAAAGCTGGAGGCAGGAAAACTAAATTTGGACCTTTCCGCCGTCAGTGCTTCCGACATTTGCGAGGCGGCGAAAGAACTGCTCATTGGTCTTGCTCAAAAAAATTCAGTCACCATTAGAGGACCGATTGGAGAAGCGCTCATTCACGCTGAAGAAAAGCGCATGGTGCAGATGATTGCCAATCTTCTTTCCAACGCCATTAAGTTTTCGCCAAAAGAGGGCACCGTCACTATTTCCATAGTCTCTGCAGATAATTTGGCTGAAATTCGCATTGCCGACCAGGGTCCGGGAATTGCGCCGGAAGAGCGTTTGCTTATTTTCGACAAGTTCAGGCAGTCCAGGACTGCAGATGGAATAGCCGCTAAGGGAACCGGATTGGGACTGGCAATTGTCAGAGCGCTTGCCGAATCGCACGGCGGACAGGTGGGCATCGAAAGTGAAGTCGGGCAGGGCAGCACCTTTTACGTGCGCATCCCGCTATATCTGAAACCCGAGGAGGAATCGCTTTGATGCGCATCACCTCCGGTGTTTTTGCTCGTGGCGCCATACTGGTAGCGATACCAATCGTCCTCCAGTTCATTTTTGTCGGCTGGCTTGCAATTGTGCTGGCAGACGCGCAAAAGAAGCTGCAAGCGCAATGGACTTCGGAGGAATTAATTCGCCGAGCCTGCCAGTTGAGTCGTGATACCACAGACGTGATCGTCTTCATGCAGATGCCGCCGGACGTCAAGGACTTGATTGGGGAAGATGTATCCAGTGCCGCCATGGACCGCCCTATGAAAGATTATTATGCCTTGCTGGAACTGGTCAGATTCAATCCTGAGCACCGGAATGCTCTTGAGCATTTGCAGACGTACGGGTTGACTTTATTCAAACTGCAAAAACGCGAGTTGGAAGTTGCAGAGCAATTGAAGCGCAGACAAAGCCATGCCGACGAAATGCATCGCAAACCGCCAATCCGTTTGTTGAGCGCATGCTTGGCTATTTGCCGGAAGAACTTTTGAATAAGCCGATGAACACTATTGCGTCACCTGAGCAAAGCTTACTTGCCGATGAATACATTCGCAATGCCATTGCAGGATCGGAGCAGTTGTTTGAGTTGAAATTGAGAAAACGCAACGGTGAATTCGTCGAAACGCGCTGGTCTTGCATTTGGTCGGACGAAGATAAGAAGCTGTTTTGTGTCGTACAGGATATCTCAGAAGAAAAAGCGATCGAGCAACTGAAGCAAGATTTCGCCGACATGATCAGTCATGACTTGCGCAGCCCGCTAATGGCAATGAGCAATTCATTGACTCTAGGAGCAAAAGGCGAACTCTCACAGGAAGCCAGAGTCAGTGTGGAAGCTTCGGCCAAAAACGTGGAAAAACTGATTGCGCTGGTCAATGACTTGCTGGATTTCCAAAAGCAAAAAGCCGGCAAAATGCAGCTCAAGCTGGAGCGCAATTCGCTGCCATCCATCGTCAGGGAAGCGGCCGATTTACTCATCGAATCAGAGCAACACAAGTCAGTTGAGCTGGTTTTGCCCGAGGGTGAATTGCTGGTTGAATGCGACCGCAACAAAATCTTGCAAACAGTCGTGAACCTGCTTTCCAATGCTATCAAGTTCAGCGAAGCAGGCAGTAAAGTGACGGTGAAGATCAGCCAGTATGAGGACAATGTTTCCCTTTCTGTAAGTGACACCGGGCCGGGCGTGCCGGAAGAATTTAGAACCAAGATCTTCGAGCCTTTCGAGCAAGCTCCTTCGGCGCGCGCCAGGGAAGGAACAGGGCTGGGGCTGGCTATTTGCAAGTTGGTTGCAGAAGCTTACGGCGGCAGGATTTTTGTCGAGGCTAATCAAATTGAGCGCGATGGCGATGGCAAGTACGATCAATCAGCGAAGTCTAAGGAAACATCCGGCAGCCTCTTTGTCGTCGAACTGCCTGTCAATGCCAGGCATAAAGTGGTTGATGCATGACTTCGAAAATGGACTGGTTTTAGCTGCTTGAAACTCTAACAATTGAGTTAATACCGGCAGGCAATCATGAGCGTATCATTACTCAGTTTAGAAGTACTTCTCCGGCAGATCCTGTTTTCTTCCCATGTTCACCAGGCTGAATGCAACTCAAAAAGGCATGGTTCTGGTCGCTGTGCCGGTTTTATTCGAGCTTCTATTCATTGCCGCTATCTATCTGCCGTTGAACAGGTTTGCTCAATCACTGGAGTCGATGAGCGCGGGCAATGAAATTCTTCTTGCATTGCAGGAAAATGAAATTGAGTTGTCGCGTGTTATCTGTGCCATCGCCGTCAGCGGTGGAACGATGGGCGACAAGGAGGCGGCTGCCGTTTTGAATGGTTTGCATCGAGGCTTTGTTGGCGAGAAAATCTGGAAGAACTTTGACATAAGAAAAAATCCGGAATTGGCTCATGCTGTCGATTTGGGCAAGAAAATGGATTTGCAATTTGAAAGAATCAGGCGTTCGGGCAATGCAAGTTGGGAGCGCGGGTTGGGTGCTTTTCACAGGTGGTTGGGCGGTTCCGGCGCTCGAATGTTCTTTTCTGCAATTCAAGATCAAAAAGAATTGACACGCACCGTCCTCGATATCGAACGTCACACCGCTGCGCAGCAGCCGGAAGAGCTGGCCGGCTTTAAGGCGACTGTGCTAGCGATTCTTTGGGCGGGTTTTGTGCTCAGTGTTTTCCTGACTGTCGGTCTTGTTTTTCTTTTCACCCGTGAAATGGTGGTCAGGTTGTCGGCTATCGAAAAGAAGGCTGAGATGCTTGCTATCGAAAAGGCCGACTCTGTCTCGCACATCCCGGATGCTGGCACAGATGAAGTTGCCGAGCTGGATGTCGCGCTTGTCCTGGCCTCGGCCAAACTGGCTCAGGCTCGCGCAAGGCAAGCTGTCGTTCTTGATAATTCCGCCGACGTGATTTGCTCGCTTGACTCCAGGTTGAAATTTGCCGCAGTCGGACACGCCTCCAGCAAGGCCTGGGGTTTTGCGCCCGACGAGCTGCTTGGTCAGTCTGTTTTGAACATTATTGCCGACTCGGCGCCCGGCAGTACGAGCGCAGTCTTCACAACGATTCGAGAGGGCAGCGCGACCGGCAAGCTGGAAAACATCATCGTCTGCCGCGACGGGGCGATGAAAGACTCCATTTGGAGCGTCTCCTGGTCGCCGGAGCGGCGCCAGTACCACTGTGTCGTCCATGACGTCACCGAATTGCGGGCGATTGAGAAGCTCAAACAGCACTTCTTGTCGGTTGCCAGCCACGATTTGCGTGCACCGCTTACTTCTGTGACTTTGAACATTTCGATCATAACCGAGTCCCTGCGTGATGTATTGCCACCACTGGCGATGACAGAGCTGGCGCGCGTGCAAACCAGCGCTCAGAGGCTGAGCTCTCTCGTCAACGAACTTTTGGAGTTGGACAAGCTGGAAGCCGGCAAGTTTGCTGTCAATCGGCAGCGTGTCGGCGTATCTGACGCCTGTGAAGCGGCAAAGGCATTGCTTTTCGGACTGGCGCGAGAGACGTCGATAACACTGGTGGGACCGGAGAATGACGCCGTTGTTAAGGCGGAGGAAAAGCGTCTGGTGCAAATGATCACCAACTTGCTATCCAACGCCATAAAGTTTTCTCCCCCAGGCGGCAAAGTAAGTCTGTCAGTTTTGAAAAAAGGCGGATTTGCTGAAATCAGAGTGAGGGATGCAGGTCCGGGCATTGCTGCCGAAGACTGTCGGCTCATTTTCGAGAAATTCAGCCAGGCGGACAACCCGACCTCCACGAAGGTGAAAGGAACCGGCCTGGGTTTGGCTGTGGTGAAGGCGCTGGCCGAATCCCATGACGGTAAGGTGGGGGTGGAAAGTGAACCAGGCAAAGGCAGCACATTTTGGCTGCAGATCCCGCTTGCTGATTCGCGGTATGTCGCCGACTCTGACGATGAGAAAACTGCCCTGAACAGTGAGGAGGGCGCTTGATGCGTTTTTCTCTGAGCCTTCCTGCTCGCAGCGTTATTTTGACGACTTTCTTGGTCGTCAGCCAGTTGGTTTTTATTATCGTGCTGACGCAAGTTTTGCAAACCTCTCAGCAGCGCCTGGAAAAACAGTGGAAGTCGGAGAATCTTCTCAGGGTGACGTTTTCAATATGCCGTGCTTTTTCTCAACTGGTCGTCTATGTTCATATGCCGCCCGTTATGCGCGATGTCGCCAGTTCCGATCCGGTGGTCGAGCTGGCTCGTTCCAGGCGGGAAACGGTGCTATTGCAGAAGCTGGCCGCAGACGATCCACGCAAAAACGCAGCATTGTCTAAGTTTATGGCCTCTTATGCTGGATTGACCCGCCTGATGGAGACTGTCCTCAAGCACAACGATGAAACCGGCGGCTTTCCTGCAAACTTTGGAGTGCCTCCACACTTCCGTTCTCGGCTGAACAAATACGCAAACGATTTTTATGACGCCGGTGAGCAAATTGTGGCGTTGGAAAAACAGCAGCACGACGCTGAGCACATCAGTCAGACTGCATTTTCCGCGTTCTCGAACACGCTCATATCTGCAGTTTTTGCCTGCGTTCTTCTGGCGGTAGTGTTGGGTTATGCATACGCGATCTCAATCAGCCGACCACTCAAGCATCTGAGCGACAATGCCAGATTGCTGTCTGCTCAAAAGCCTTTACTGCCCCAACTTACTCAACAGGATGAATTCGGCAAATTGGACGCCATTCTGCAGGCGACCTCTTGCGAAATTGAAAGGACGCTCGAGCAGGAGCGCGAGACGATAGATAATGCTGCCGATCTGATTTGCACGCTGGACGATAATGGCCGTTTTCTCGATGTGAATTCCTTTGCGCAGCAAATGCTGGGCATGCCTGCAAGCCAGTTTATTTCAACCAGCATTAGTGCGGTTACTGTGGCCGAGCAAAGTTTGCTTGCTGAAGAGTATGTGAGGAAGGTCATCAAATCCTGCACGATGGAGCAGTTTGAGCTGCGCCTTTTACATGTGCAGGGGCAAACGATCGACACTCTCTGGTCTTGTCTCTGGTCGCCTGCAGAAAAGAAGCTTTTCTGCGTCGTTCGCGACGTCAGCGAGGAAAAGAAAATCGAGCAGCTCAAGCAGGATTTCGCCGATATGATCAGCCACGATTTGCGCAGTCCGCTTATGGCAATGGGCAATGCATTGACGCTCGTGATGGCTGGAGCCAAGGGCGATTTGCCTGATGCCGCCAGGCAGCGCATTGAAATGTCGGCGCGCAACGTGGACAAGTTGATTGTCCTGGTCAATGACCTTCTGGATTTCCAAAAATTGAAAGCCGGTAAAATGGAACTGGCTCTGGAGCGAGTACCGCTGGAGTCGATAATTAATGATGCCGCCGATCTTGTCGAGGAAGCTGCAAGGGACAAGGGTGTAAAACTTGAACTGCCTGCCGGGGAGACTGTTTTGCAGTGCGATAGAATCAAGCTTTTGCAAGCAGCGGTGAACTTGATTGCCAATGCAATTAAGTTCAGCAGCCCGGGCGGTGCGGTTTCCATTCGAGTTGATCGAGGCGTGGAAACTGTTTCTTTCTCGGTTTCGGACACTGGTCCGGGCATTGATCCGGAGTTTGTCGATCGCATCTTTGAACCGTTTGAACAAGCTCCATCGGAAAAGAAGAAGGAGGGAACAGGGCTGGGTCTGGCGATATGCAAACTTGTTGTGGAAGCACATGGCGGTAATATTCGCGTGGACAATCGTGCCGACTTGGAAGCTGGAACACATGGCTGTGTTTTCACAGTCGAACTGCCTGCCTAGCCAACAGCTCGTTTGGGGTTTATAGAACTAAAGGAGTGCAGAAGACTGCGGCCATAAAATTGCAACACCGGCCGGCTAATCTTTGGACAGCAGGTTTCGATGAGAAAGCACCTTGCAGTCAAATCTCTATCCAAGCCACCGAAAGCGGTGTGCTTGGATATTCGTGCATGTTGGTTGAAGGTGTATATGCTCAGCTTCTTGAGCGTTTATTAAACCGCCTGTAGTCTGCTTCGCGTGCCTCGCGCATGTTGTTTGCCTGCGATAACCAGGCAGTTTCTATTTAATTGAAACTATCTGAGATCTGGTTGTTCTTAGCGTTGCAATAGACGGCTCTTTTTCGATAGCCATAGTTATTCATTTCATTTCCAAAAACTCCAATGGAGAAAGCCAAAAGGTTTCACTAGGCAAACGCAAAGCAGTCCGTTGAATATTTGGCATGGCGTTACCGCGCTCTGGTAATTGCTTGCCGTCGTTTTGTCTGACCGCGTTCGTGCACAACTGTGCCGCGGTCTGTTTCAGCACCTCAAAAACAAGAAGAAAAACCATGAAATCGAAAGCCTTGAGCATCGTTCTGGCAGGCATTTTCGCTGCGACAATGTTCATCATGTGCACGACGTCGGCCTACGCCGATTACCCTGGCGCTTATGCTGGGCATGCGCACCGGCACACTCATGGCGGACACGTCCATCTCTCGCCTGGCGGCGTGAGCTTTGGCAACGGCCGCGTGGGCATCTCCTTTGGCGGTTATGCGGCGAGCCGCTTCCAGTACCAGCCAAACTACTGGGGATCTCGCACGCATTGCCACCCGACGTATCGGCCGACTTACCGTCCCACGTACGTGGCGCCGCGGATTCCTTACGTGCCGAATCCGCTCATCGTGCCCCGGTACAGCAACGGAGCGAACCGGCAGTTCTACATCGACCCTAGCAATTACCCGCGCAATTCGGCGCCATACGTCTACCCGGCGCCATCCGGAACCGGTGTTGACCGATACGAGTTTCTTCGCTTCCAGCAAGAAACCCGAGATCAACTTCGGCAGCTGAGCGAGCAGCAGCGGCGTGATGATGTGGAGCGGCAACAGCTTGAACGCGGGCAGCAGCAGCTCCAGCTCGGACAGCAACGACTTCAGCGCGAGCAGCAAGACCTCGAGCGCGAATTGCAAGACATTCAAAACATGCTTCGCAAGTAGCGTTTACTTCTCGGCGCTGTCAGAGAAATCAGGATTGTTCCTGTGTGTTCTTTCCATTCAGTTCCAAGCATTCAGAAAGTTTTTCTATGACGACAACGAAGTCCAATCCAGTCACCGGATGTATCGACACTGCCGATGGTGGCAACGACCATCAACTGCAGCTCTGGATTGAACGCAACCAGGGCGGTTTTGCGTTCGTGATTCGCTCGCAGTACCAACCGAAAGGACGGTTGGTGCGGCGGTGTGCCCTCGACAGCGGCTCAACCAATGCGAACTACGGCGAAGTGGTGGCGGCAGGTCGTGCAGCTTTCGACAAAGCGAAGGCGCCGGCTGCCTAGTATCGACCTGCATAAATTCGAGTACGTTTGATCGCCTCTGAGCGCCGGCGGCTCGCCGGCTTTGACGGTGAGCCGCAGAATACGGTTATCAATGCAAGTCGGTACTAGCTGGTTCGCAACCAGGCGAGCCGGCGTGAAGGCACGGTGCTCAGAATGACAAAGCGGAGCAGCAAGGACGCTCGCTCCGCTTTCTTTTCTTTTTGCACTTCCTGTCTCCAATTTTCGCGATCGTGATACGATATGCGGTAATAGAGATCGCTCAAAGAGGAAAACGCCAGAGGGCTATCGATTGCGAGCGACAGCCCGGGCGTTTTCTCTCTTGCTTCTGGATTTTCTCGCTTAGCGATCTAGGTCGAACTCTTCGAACAGCGCGGAGCCCACCGTTTCGAAATAGGTCATCTTTCCGGGATGAGCCTCCTTCGCCTTGGCCAGAACCTGATGGATTCCATCCGCGACGATCATCTCGCCGTTCACGTAGCCGACATACTTGCCTTTGTGGGTCGCTTCGATGTTGACGCGATTGGCGTCGAATGCGGCTTTCTGAGCGAGCAAATCGTCCATCTCGGACTGTTTCATTTGCCCGGCCGCGACGCTGTCCTTCAGCATGGTTTCGAATTCACTCATGCTGTTTCCTTTGCAAAAACCTTCTTGTTGTGGGAGAAAAGACGGCGACGGGAGCCGATTTTGGTCGGGCATCCCGCCGCCGCTTTCCGGTTCAGGGGCGACGCATGGCGTCGCCCCTACAGCACAAATCCCATTGCCGTGGAGGCTCTGGAAAGTGTTTCTTCAGCCACGACTCGGGCGCGTTCGCGTCCATCCCTTATCACCTGAAGCACGCGCTCGGGCTCTGCCATGAGCTCACGATAGCGTGCCTGTATCGGTGCCAGGTAATTGACTATAGTCTCTGCTAAGAGAGGCTTGAACGTTCCATAACCCATGTCGGCGCATTCTGCAGCCACCTCCGCGCGCGTCTTTGCCGACAGCACGCTGTAGATGGTGAGCAGGTTGTGCACTTCGGGCCGAGTCGGGTTGTCGAACTCAAGACCGCGTTGGCTGTCGGTCTTGGCGCTCTTTATCTTCTGGCGAATCACCTCAGGCGGGTCCATCAGGTTGATGCGACTGGCGTCTAAGGTGTCTGACTTGGACATCTTCTTTGTGCCGTCCGTCAAGCTCATTACCTTGGCGGTCTCTGTCACCAGATATGGTGCAGGCAGGGTGAGAATCTCCTTGCCCTTGGAACCATAGATGCGGTTGAATCGCGTGGCGATGTCCCGCGTCAATTCCAGGTGCTGTTTCTGGTCGAGCCCGACAGGTACAAAGTCGGTGTCGTACAGGAGGATGTCGGCAGCCATGAGGACAGGATAGTCGAGCAGGCTGAGACTGGCGTCTTCACCTCCTCTGACTGCCTTCTCGCGAAATTGAATCATGCGCCTGAGCTGCCCCACTGGTGTGATGGAGCCCAAAAGCCGAGCCAGTTGCGAGTGGGCGGTCACATGCGACTGCACAAACAGAGTGGACTTTTGAGGGTCCAATCCGCAGGCGAGGTACAGTGCGGCGGTGGACAGAACGTGCTGCCCTAAGGTCTTGGGGTCGTAGTCCTCGGTAACTGCATGCAAGTCGGCAATGAAGAGAAAGACCTCATGCGCGTCTTGTAGTTCTAGGGCGCTTTTAACGGCGCCAAAGATAGTTCCCGAGGTGAACGTTGCCGGTCGGGCGGACGCCCGACAGAATGCGGTTTCGATGTGTCGTTTTCATGACGTTCTCCTTTTGGGATTTTGACTGCTGTTTTGCGGCAGCCGGTTGAACGACGCCCTGTGGAATGCAGAGCGCCGCAGTTGGTTGATGCAGAATCGAGACTCCTTCAGCAGCGGCTGAGATTTGCCTCGACCGCTGCTATGAGTGCCATGCTCATGCCGGCCAGCACTGCATCAGGCAGCATCTGCGCCCGATCGAGCACCGCGTATGTGCGCTTGTGCCCTTCGCCTTTGCCGCGCAGGTTGAGGCGGCTTTTCTGCTCATGGCACATCAGCGCGCCGGTGCCGTCGGCCAGATCGGAACGAAGTGGCTGCCTGTGTAGGGCTTGCCGCGCCAGGTGATGCGGAACCAGATGTCCTGCAGCCGCTGCCACGTCGTCAGCTCGGCGCTCCGTCCGTCCAGGCGGAAGCGCAGAAAGCCGTTGTGAGAGCCCTTCGGCGTGATGCGCTCGCGCACGGCGCAGTCCATCACCTGCTTGATTTGCCCGATGTGGGAGTCAGCGGGGACGACGAGCGTGATGTCTTCGACGTGCTTTTTGCCGCCCGCCTCATACTCGAGGCTGGCATTGAACTCAACTGTCGAATCCGATTTTCCGCTTGCGCAGAAGCAATGCTCCGAGCAAGGTGTTCTGAAGGTTGTGGTCATGGTAACTCCTTTACAGGGCCGGATCGGTGCGGTATCAGGGCATGATCCGGCGCTCGTTTTGAGATTTGGTTAGATGCGGGGCTGATAACAGCTCCTGCACCGCTTAGATCGGGTCGTTGACGACGACCAGATTGGGAAACACGGCCTGGAAGAATGCCACCATCGCTTCAGCCTGCTCGGCCGACGGTTGGAACGTCCCTGAATTGCGGTTGAAGTGAATGACACCCTTTTCGTCCTTCCAGATTTCTCCGGCGAAGAAGGTGAAGGCGCTGTAGGCGGCCATGAGCACGTGCTTGCTCAGGATCCAGTCGATCAACTTGGCACCGCTGGTGATGCGAGCCAGGATGAACGTGGTTTTCTCACGCCCATCCGGCTCCCTCTCCTTCAGAACCACAAGGTTGTACTTGTTGTTCTGAGCGTCCGAGTGGGTGTGCATGGCGTTGTAGATGAAGCGTTCGCTGCGCAGGCCCTGAATGGGCGTGTAGCGCGGCACCAGAATCTTGCGTATCAGCCAGATCACCGGGCGCGAGAAGAGGACGGCCTTCTTGGCGCGCGTGGCCAGGTTGGGCTTGGCCTGCGGAAAGGGCTTCAGGGGCGTGGTCAGGTAGTCCTCGATGTCGACCCGCGATTGCGAGCCTTCAAAGAGGTTGTGAGCGCCCCAGAAGAGCCGCATGAAGGCGCCGACCTGGCTGGCTTGCGAGAC
>JADZFV010000324.1 GCA_020854255.1 Candidatus Melainabacteria bacterium
AACACTGGACAACCTTTGCCCATGCCCGCCAATTTTCAGGTTCGATTTTGATGAGCCTTTGCCACCAGTCCAGCGACTGCTTTTGTAGCTCGATGTTTTGATAAAGCTGAGCGGTATTGCTGACCTGAACTACCAGAGTCGATTGGTCAAAACCCGGGTTGTCCAGTTGCGCCTGAAAGATTGTTGCCGCTTGATCCAGTTTTTGACGGTCATTTGACTCCAGGGCTTCAAGCAAAAGCGTTTTTCCGCTTTGAATTTGCGATTCGGTGTCATCCGCATGCGCCTGAATCGCAGTCAGGCAGGATGTTGCAATTAAGACTAAGAATGCGCGCTTGAGCTGTTGATTAACCATGGAAACCGCTCCTTTGGGGCTGGTTACTGGTTACCTTCATACTGAGGAGGGTTCATAATTCGCTTGTCGCCTATTTCAATCATCAGTTCGGCAATACAGTAAGTGTTTTCAATAAGAGCCGTGAACTGCTTGCGCATCCGGTCGTCGCTCATGTAGGGATCGCCATGCCTCATATTGGGCACCTTTAACTCTTCTGACACGATAATCGCAGCCATAATGTGGCGCATCGAATATATGTCCATGCTAGTGCGTTCTCCTTGACCGGTTCAGATGTGCTGTAAGAAGCATACTCTAAAAAGTGCTATTAGTTTTAATCGAAAAGGCAATACGACGAAGTAAGGGAGGTTGAAACTTCTCCTTCACGTGGGCGTGAGTTACTAACCGCCCATCAGTCGTTTGTCTCCGATTTCGATCATGAGATCGGCAATACAATAAGCGTTTTCAATGACTGCTGAAAACTGTCTTCGCAAGCGATCATCGGCCATTGTCGGATCTTCCGGCCTGGTGGAATGCCCTTTTATCTCCTCTGATGCGATGTAAGCTGCCATGACATGGCGCAGCCAATAGGTATTGTCCATTCGTTCATCCTCCTTCTGACCGACAGAGAAAGCATACTCGAAATTTTGGTCAAAATCAGAAGCGAATAGCCACAGGACTGCACTGTATATGCAAGACGATTCTAAAACTTCATGAAGCCCGAGGACTCAGTGACGACTCAAGGTGACTCCATTTGCACCTACGATTCGCACGACTACACCATTTGAATCGTATTCTAGTTTGGCGGTGTCTTTCCCTGATCTCTGTCCCCACCATTGGCATAGGACGGATTGTCCATCATCAGAGATAACGCCGCGACCTTCCTCGTGCGGAAACTTCCAGCCGTACTCTTTACCTTTTTGCCAGAACTGATAATGTGCTCCATAACTGGCAACCCAGTGTCCAGCAATGTTAGGTATTGTGGAAACACCTTGCTTCATTCTTGAGACAGCCGATACGCTTTGTGATGCGGGAATTGGATTCTCCTTTCTTATTGCTGGATTTCTGGCAATCTGATCGTTTGCGGGCAAACCAAAGTCCGAGAATTTGTCCATCGACATCTTGCGAGGCTCGGTGGCCGGCAGTGACAGGATTAGAGGAACCCCTTCCCATTTGCCGCCCAACTGCGGTGTTTGGGCATAGCCTCGGTCGCGTTTCACTTCCCACTGCACCTGTTGCGCGCACTTGTCGAACGCCTTGCGCAAGTCTAAATTGGAGCTTAGCCTCAGGCTGTCGATGAGATGTCTTGTAAAGACACCGTTCTGGCATGTCTTTGATTCCCACGACCGTTCGTTGGGACTGCTGGCGCAGATAACCATCTGTCCATGTCCCACATCAATTTTATTAGCATCGAAACTGTCGTGTCTGTAGAGTCCGCGCGAACCAGGAATTCCGGCGCCGCTATAACATGTGTCAAGCACGATCACTGCGCGATCGGATTTAATTTCCTTGATTCTGCGCGCTAATTCATCCATGTCAACGGCGGTGGCATAGAGATCGTTAACGTCAGTGTCGTATGCAACGATGTAGTTTCTACCACCACTATCGAGACTGGATGGTGTACCGTGAGTGGAGATGTAAATGACCACGAGGTCTCCAGGCTCCACGAGATTTGGCAGCCATTTGCTGCCGAAAGCCCTCATGATGTTCGCTCTTGTTGCTTGTTCGTTGACTAGTGTGAGGACGTGATCAGAACTGAACTTTGCATCTTTGATCAGGTAGTTGCGAAAGTCTTCTGCATCTTTGGCGGAGTACATGAGGTTGTATGCCGGATCCTTGAACTTGCTTACGCCAATAATCACAGCCCACTTGTCGCGAATTGCGTTGCTGTTGCTTTTGTCCGATGCATTTGATGTCTGCGTGCTCGCGGGAGGTAACTCCCCGTTTGGTTGAGTCTGTCGGGTAGCACTAGATATGGTGGCGGGAAGACGAGTGGGCTGCAAGATTGCAAGAATGTTCTCTGTGACATTCGGACCGGCTGCAACCACCTTGTCAATTCCGTACATGACGCCGTCTCTTTCCAAAAGGATCTCGAATTTACCCTGTTTACTTAGTGATGCAACCGCGCTTGTTATCTTTTGGGTACCGGCGGCGCTACTGTTCTGAACGAACAGAACTAGTGCCTTTTGCTTGGCGTTGATTTCCTTCTGGAGGTCTCCGGCGAGCGCATCAATCTCGGCTTTAGGAAGTCTTTGCGCCGACAATTTCTGCAGCCTTGCATTCGCCTCTTCGACGTCCTTCCTCAATTGTTGCTCTGCTTGAACGCGCAACGTCTCGGATTCTGAGATTGATGGCTCGGCGCTCTTGAGCGAACGCAGGTCGAAGTACGAAAGGCGGGCAGTGATAG
>JADZFV010000325.1 GCA_020854255.1 Candidatus Melainabacteria bacterium
GTATGGCATTACAACTACCGACCAGAGAACGCCTTCGAGAGCTCGCAAAGGAGCGACCAACCCCTGCAATGATCCAGGAAATCGTCCGCGCCCTTATCACGCGCATAATGCAAGACAAGATCCTCATGGGGCTTGTCATTCTTGGCATTCTGGCCGTTTTTGTGGTTCCTAATGTCGGCAACGACGAAAAACCGCCCGGTCATGGCAGCAATGCAGCCAATGCTCCACCCGAGTTAGCTCAAGCCGTGGGTCAGGAGCAGGGACAACTGACTCAGGGAGTAGCGACAAACCCTGAAGGGGCGACACCAGGCGGCGCCGCGGCGCCGGGAGTTCAAGCCGCGCCCACCCCCAATCAAGTAGACCCCAAGCTGGCCGATCAATTCGTCAAATTCTGGATGGGCGGCGCCATGGACTACAACACTGCAACTGCAGCGCAGAGCCACAAGGAAGCGGCAAAATGGATGACG
The DNA here is from genome assembly GCA_020854255.1 of Candidatus Melainabacteria bacterium. Lineage (GTDB taxonomy): Bacteria > Cyanobacteriota > Vampirovibrionia > Obscuribacterales > Obscuribacteraceae > QKMZ01. The sequence goes on from JADZFV010000325.1 coordinate 468, forward strand.
CCGGAGGCTCAACAAGCTTTTGAAAGCAATTTCTGGAGTCCCGACATCGCCCAGGCAATAGCTTCCGGTCAGCTGCGCGGGGCTTTTCAGCCGATTTCAGTACAGCCTAAAGCGCTCAACCCTGACGGCAGCATAGTTGTAGAAATGACAGGTACACTGGTCCTGCAACAGTCCACGGTTCGCCCTGTAACACATCAGATAGTCATGGACCTACTGGTTCGCAAAGAAACCGAAGGTCTTCGCGTAGCCGGCCTTTACAACCGCTCTTACGTGATGCAGGCCAACAACCCTTATTGATTTTCAAGTCATCCGACCTATTGACGAGCTTCCACGAATTGCTCATGTGATATATTGAGTTCTTCTCTCCTGCGCTGGGGACTGTTTTGATGTCCGAGGCGGCGGTTGAAACCGACTTTATGCCGAGGTAGCTCAGTCGGTAGAGCAGAGGACTGAAAATCCTTGTGTCGCCGGTTCAATCCCGGCTCTCGGCAAACTCTTCAAACCAACAATTCATCCTCACAAGGAGACCCCGGCATTAATGCCGGGGTTTGACCAGGCTTTGCAAGATCGCGTCTTTTCGATCGAACAGAAAGTTTTGCCGACAAAATCGGCATGGATGCTGCTTGCGCAAGAGCATTTATTTCCGCCGTTTAGATGCCATTTCTCAAATCACGTATCCAGTTAAGTGACGAGCGCTTGCTTACTATTCAGTTACAGGCACAAAAAAAGATGGCTGAGCTATCAGTCTGACACCGATTCAAACAAGACAACCGCATAACCGCTGACTGAAATGCCGCAGCAATTTCGTCTGAGAAATTCATTGATCGTTTTTCAAAGAAGACCTTACAGCTGCGCAATAGGTCCATGCTTTCCCGCGCCGGCAATCTCCGCAGCGCAGAATTTATATACATGGATAGCTTCAAAGCGCAAATAGTTAACCGTTTGTCTGGCTGCAAACGAAGCTGTTCGCACCAGCGGGTCTGCATACGGGAAGTGACAACTGGTGATGAAAAGCAAAAGCGTCGATGCTAAAAGCAAATCGCCCAGCTCTTTCATATTTTCTCTTGCTCGAGAGGAAATTATGAAGTCGGCGAACAACCATTGAATCAGATAGAAGACACAGCACAACAACTCGGTGGAGATGAGAGCCTGCACCAGGACAATTTTTGAAGATAAAAATTGAAACATCTAAGACGGATACCTCAATGCCTGATATCTCGATATTAGTTGTGCTTGCGGCGAGTGTAAATTGACACAAGCGCTTCCTCAAAAGTGTGTAGGTAATATCCAAAAGACGCACAAACCGGCACAGGCACATTGTTTTCGCGTTTGTCTCAAATCCGAGAGCTGTTTATGCTTCAAAACGCGGAAAAAACTCAGAATTTTCGTCAGTGAATAGCTCTACAGGCGAGCGCACGTTTCGTCTTTTAGACGAACTCACTTCTTGACCGCAGGAAAAGCAGAAATTTGCACCAATCGGAAGAATTGCCTGGCAATGCATGCAGGTTTGCAAATGGGAGAGGCTGCGCTCGGGCTGAGGCTCTCCGCAGCCGAAGCAAAATTTGTCCGTCAGTCTCAGCTTCGCCCAGCAGGCGGAGCATTGCGGCGAGGTCTCATCGATGGGCTCAAAGCTCTCGTCTTCGAAGGAAGCCACAACCAAAGACGTAGGCACGTCAACTTCTTTGACGGAGGCGTGTTCGGTCGAAACAATTGATTCAATTGTTTCTATGGACCCGCCGCCCTGGATGGCTTGTTCCAGATCCAGGCGCGCACGACCGCAGCGGCGGCAAAATTTGGCATTTTGCCTGTTCTCAACCTGGCAGACCGGACATAGAAATACCAAGGCTTCCTCTTATAAGCTTGTAAAATACCAAAACCTCGCTTGGACTAGTTTATACGAAGGCAGGAGTGCGAAAGCAGTTGCGTTAATGCGATATTTGTTGTGATCATGAACAATCTATAGAGTTTAGCTACACTGGGAACCCCGGAGTCACAAGGTCATATGAAACGGCGAGTTTTTCTAAGCAAAAATCGCAAGCGCGTATTTGTCCGCAATCTGGCTTTTGCCTCCTTGATGGCGCTGGCGGCAGCATGCGCAGTCAGCCAGGACATAAAAGCCTATTTCCCTCATCCTGAGATTTTTATTGCCAAACCCTATATACAACTCGGCTCGGGCAAGGGCGAAGCCTCAGAAGTAAGCCACGACATCCTTTTTCTTGCTCGCAATGACAAGCACGAGTGGCAGCTCGAATATAAGTCAGCCTCTGCAAAAGGCTGGAAAAAAGGCACTCCTTTCGTCAAGCGCAATCTTGAAGAGAGACAAGCCGAAGCGATCACGCTCTATACTTCTACAGTTTCCGGCTTGCCGGCCGGAAAACCTTTCAGCTACCGCATCTTCAGAGACGGTATGGAAATCTTTTCGACCACCGCTAAAGCACAGGTACGAGTAGATCAGCCCTTTAAATTCGTCGTTGCCGGAGATCTCGGTGCCGGCAGCCTAGGGCAGCGCCGCATTGCACAGCGCATTTACTCAGAGTCGCCCGATCTCTGGGTGATGCCTGGAGACCTGGTTTATAACATGGGCTTGCTGTCCGACTATCTGTCCCGCTTCTTTCCGATTTTCAACGCCGACGAATCAAAAGAAACTGCAGGAGCGCCAATCATGCGCTCAATTTTATGCGCTCCCGTAATAGGCAACCACGACATCGCCCAGAGCGTGATGCTTTCACCGACCAATTTAGATCGCATGACAGACGCTCTCGGCTATTTTCTCGTCTGGTCGGTCCCTTTGAATGGGCCGCTCACACACTTTCAGGGCCCGAATGTATGCCCGATCGTGGGCAATGCTTCCAGGCTGGCAGCGTTTACCCAGGGTGCCGGCAAACGCTTTCCACAAATGGCCAATTACTCTTTCGACTTCGGCAACACACACTGGATAGTGCTGGACGGCAACTATTACATGGATTGGTCGAATCCGGATTTGCGCAAATGGGTGAGTGATGATCTGGCCAGAGCAGCATCTGCAAAATGGAAGTTTGCCACATTTCACCAACCGGCATTCAGCACCGACATCTATCATTTGAAAGAACAGCGTATGCGCTTGATTGTTGATGCACTGGAAAAAGGAGGCGTGGACATTGTTTTTGCAGGTCATGCCCACAACTATCAAAGAACCTTCCCTCTCCATTTTCAGCCAAGCACAGGCAAGATCAATCTCGATGGCACCGTAGACGGTACCATCACTCTGGACAAGACCTGGGACTCAACGACAAGCAGCAATCCGAATGGCATCATCCATATCGTCACAGGCGCAGGCGGAGCACGACTGTACAGCCCAACCGACAACAAAGAAATCAACCGCATGGGCGATTTTCTTCTCAAGACGGTTTCCGATTGCCACTCTTATACAGTGTGCAACGTAGACGGCGGAAAGTTGACGGTACAGCAAGTTTCCGACCGGGGCAAGGTAATTGACAAATTCGCACTTAGAAAAGATTAGCCGCAAAAATGGTAAGCAGCCACAGCATTCAGGGAAGCTGGCGGGGTAGATATTTCTATCCTGGAAGCAGTGAAGCAAACGGATTTGAGGCTGTTTTCATCGATGGAGACGGCATTGTCGAAGGCAATATCCTCGATGACGGCAGGCTGGGAGAAGCATCCGTCCAGGGAAAATTCTTTTACCCGCACCTGAAATTCATCAAAATCTATCAAAGCGGCAGCATGCACTCCGTGCACTATCAAGGCACCATGAGCGAAGACGGCAAGACTCTCATGGGCCGCTGGAGTATACCAGGCAGCATCTCAGGCACCTGGACTGCAAGACGCTATGAAGACGGCGAAGACTTGAAATTCGAAAGAGAAGACGAGAGAGAGCTCGAATTTGTCGGCGAAAAGCGGCACGAAATTGCGCCCGCTCGTAGTTCGGAAGGCTAGGCGCAGCTGCCCTGCTCCATTCTCAGCGCTTGGCTTCTCAAAGAGTCGAGCGTAAGCTAAACGCCGCGCTTGCTTATCGTGCAATAATTTATGAAAAGTCCCACAAGCAAGCCAAGCAATCAAGAGGAAAGAAAATGCTCTCAGTAGCCCAATACACGATGCCGATATATGCCGTGTTAATGCTCTTAGGAGGCATTATGGGCTTTGTCAAAGGTAAAAGCAAAGCCTCATTGATAGCCGGCGCTGGATCGGCCGCGGCGATGATTGGATGCTTTTTGATTTTTTCCCAACACACACAAAATTCTTTGATTGCCGCGATCGTCGTTACGGGCACGCTCGATGCTGTATTTGCAGTCAGGCTGCAAAAGACGAAAAAATTCATGCCGTCCGGCATTCTGCTTATCATCACCGCAATCTGCCAGGTCATTTTCATCGCAGCCCTGATTCCGAGCTGGACACCTTAGCCTTCCGGATTTTGAATCAGTCAGGCTTTCTTCTTCAATTTCAATAGCTTCTCTCGCGCCGCGACAAGCGTCTCATCCTTGCGGCTGAAACAGAAGCGAACATAGCGTCGGGCAAGTTCAGATGGTCCGAAGAAGCTGGCGCCGGGGACGACTGCTACACCGATTTCTTTGACGAGGTATTCGGTGAACTGCATGTCAGTTCCATAACCCCATTCACTGATGTCGCTGAAAACGTAATATGCCCCTTGCGGCTTGAAGTACTTGATGCCGCACATATCCAGCGTCTCCAGCATATAGGCGCGCCTGCCTTCGTATTCGACTGCCAGCTCGTCGTAATACTTCTGTCCCATTTTGATGGCACTGACGCCCGCTCTTTGAAGTGGTGCCGGTGAGCCGACAGTCAGGAAATCGTGCACTTTACGAATCGGCAAAGTCAGCTCGGCCGGAGCAATAGCCCAACCTACACGCCATCCGGTCACGCTGTAAGTCTTGGACAGGCTGTTAATCGTCACTGTCAAATCTTCCATGCCGGCTAGCGACGCAATTGCCACATGCTTAGCACCGTCATAAAGAATGTGTTCGTAAATTTCATCGGTAAAGCACAGCACTCCCCACTTCTGGCAGAGACGAGCAATCTCGCCCATCTCTTCTCTGGTGAAAACCTTGCCTGTAGGATTGTGCGGCGTATTGAGAATAATGGCGCGTGTTTTGTCGTTAAACGCTTTCTCCAGCTCTTTTACATCGAAAGTCCAGTCGGGAGGATGCATGGAAACATAACGCGGCTTGCCACCACATAGGATGGCATCTGGTCCGTAATTTTCATAAAAGGGCTCGAAAACAATCACTTCGTCATCGGCATCGACAAGCGCCAGCATAGTGGCGACCATGGCTTCTGTGGCGCCACAGGCAACCGTGATTTGAGTTTCGGGATCCACTTTTAGACCGGTGGTACGCTCATGCTTTTGAGCCAGGGCATCGCGCAGCTGTTTGTCACCCCATGTGATCGCGTACTGATTGACGTCGTCGAAGAGCGCCTCTTTTGCAGCATGCTTCAACTCTTCCGGGCAGGGGAAATCGGGCAATCCCTGGGCGAGATTGGTCGCCTTGTAACGGGCGGCAAGCCTCGACATCTCTCGGATCACGGACTCTTGAAACTGATCTGCCTTGTGGGATGCGAGTTTTCGAACTCTTGACTGCATGGGTCGTTTCCTTCTTTAAAGCCGAAAAACAGCGAAAACAGATAATCTAACAGAACAGCGCCCGCTTTTCATGTGTAAATGAGGGGCGATGCCCTGCTTCTCCCTGGCTTGTTTGGAAAGGAGGGCGATGCAGAGCATCGCCCCTGTGCCCAGCAACTACAATCTCTCATGCCTGGCCAATTTGAACATTGCTGCTTTTTACAAATTGCTCACAGGGGTGATCGCAACACACTAGAGGGCGGCGTCATTTAGTTACTACTCTCAAAACAAAAATCTCAGCCTTGCATGTCAAGCGCCGCGGGTGCAGTTTTTTGCTCCCAGCCCTGGCACCTACTGTGACGCACAATCGATAGCATGACTGGCGATCGCGCTCAATTACTATGCAAAAGAGATACAGAGCAGGCCCATGTCTATGCCCACACTGCCGAAAAAAACGAGCTTGGTATCGTTTTTCCAAAATCACGCACTATTGTAGGGGCTGGGCCATGCCCAATACTGATCAGATAGAGTATTTGGCTGAACCTGTCCGGCTGTGAGGGTAATTGCTTGCGATTACTCTCACAGCCGGAGCCGTTTGGCTAATTGTTGTATGAAGACCAGCCGAGGTTGACAGAATCTTGGCTAGTACTCTTACCCCTCTGTGTCAATAATGACAAGTTCCGAAGTTCTGGCCGCCGCAGGAGTCTCCCACGCCTCTCTCCAGAGTTCGGGACGGCCGTTCAGAATTGAGATGATGTCTTCCAGATCAGAGCTGGTCAGATAGTCTCCTTTTCCTCTGTCATGGAAGGCCTCTAACTTTGTGCACAGGAAAAGCGGAGCAGTGACTATCTGAATATCGGTTCCATTTGGGAGTTTAAACTTTTTGCTCGTCTCGACCGCCAGTGGATAAAAGGTGTTTTGAAAGCCTAGAATTTTTCCCTCAGTTGGCAACACATCGACAAGGATGCTGCCAAGCTTCATTCTGCAAATAGGGCCGTCATTTAACATGTCATCTGAAAAGCCTCTTTGCCTCAGCTTTTGCAAAAGTTCCTGATACTGACTGTATGTAGAGACTTGGACGATAAAGTCAACATCATCAGTCGGTCTCACGCTGCTCACAAGCATGTCGGTAACTAGCAGCCCGGCAATCATGCCGCCTACGAATACCACTTCGTCTTTAAGGTCGCCTAAAGCATCTGCTACCGATTCCAGCAGTCGGCAATTCTCATCAAGTCTGCTCATCGCGATTTACCAAGCCGCTTGTGAATTTCTTCGGCAGCCAACTTTCTTTCCCTGGCTCGGCCTTCCCTGATAGCATCAACAAGAGCAAGTATTTCGTAAAATGCATGATCACGCCAGCATACTTTGGGCGCATGTGAGTGCAATGGTTTTATTGAGTAGCCGACAGCCGTGCCTTCGGCGTCGTCCCATACAGGAATGCTGGTGTCGCCGGCAAGTACAAGCTGCATTTTGAGTGGAGGTGCAGCAAAAGAGGTGGGCATGCCTCTAATTATCGGACCTTTCTCCGCAGGAAAAGCATATCGCACGCCGTGGATGACAAACTCTTCCAGAGAGCTTTTAACCACCCGACGGTCATCCAAATGGTAGAGGCCAGAGAGGTTCGCGCGGTTCAGGCCCAGGTGCAATTGCGATGGACTGATTAGTAAGTCTTGAGACAGAGACGAAAACGTCCAACGCCGCTGTGGATTAACGGCGAGATTCAATAAAACGTAGAGATCCTGTTCGAGCAGCATATTTGATATTCTAGAATATAGAATTTCATCATAGCATAAAAC
>JADZFV010000326.1 GCA_020854255.1 Candidatus Melainabacteria bacterium
CTGACGTCCGGAGAGTCCAAAATCGAGGGGCTTTCACCGGCTCATGACTGCTTGAGCACCGTCTCCTGCCTGCGGGCGATGGGCGTGGAAATCGCGTTGCCCGCCGGTCTGGAGCAACCAACAGCAATTGTTCGCTCGAATGGCTGGCAGGGGGTTGGCAGACCCGCAAATGTGCTCGATGCGGGAAATAGCGGCACGACAATGCGCTTGCTGTCCGGTTTTGTGGCCGGGCGCCCCTACACATATGATTTCGACGGCGATGCTTCACTGAGAAAACGCCCGATGAAGCGCGTTCTCAATCGAGTCGCCGAGATGGGCGCAGAAATCTCGTATGAGAAAACCGAAGGTCTGGCGCCATTTCGCATAAAGGGCGGACAGCTTCATGGGAAACGATTCGATCTGGATGTTGCATCAGCTCAGGTTGAAACAGCTATTCTATTGGCGGGTTTGCAAGCCAGCGAACAGACAACGGTGAACCTTCCATTTCCGGCGCGCGATCACACGCGACGAATGTTTTCCTACCTCGGTATTCCGTTTGAAGCGGAAGATGAACTGACGACCAGCGTTTCTGCAATAACAGAAATAATTCCGTCCAAGGACATGCTCGTCCCTGCAGACATTTCTTCTGCTGCATTTTTCATGGTCGCTGCAGCAATTATTCCAGGTTCTTCCATCACCCTCAAGAATGTCGGCATCAATCCTGGTCGAACTCTCATTCTCGATGTCCTCTCACGTATGAACGCCGACATCAAAGTAATTGGAGTGAATTCACTATCCGGCGAACCTGTTGCAGACATTCGTGTTCGCTACAATGGCGAACTTTCTTCTGCGTCTGTGACAGGAGAAGAAATCGCCCGCGGCATCGACGAAATTCCCATTCTTGCTTTAGCAGGAGCGTACTGCAAAGGCGAACTTTCCGTCTCTGGCGCGGAAGAATTACGACATAAAGAAAGCGATCGCTTAGCCTTGATCGCGACGAATTTGACAAACGCCGGTGCCGAAATCGATCTGCGCGAAGACGGCTTTACCATCCGCGGAAACAAGCGCCTGAAGGGCGGTTCGCGCTGGTCAACGGCAGACGATCACCGCCTGGCGATGACAGGAATGGTGGCAAATCTCATCAGCGAAAACAATTTAGAATTGGAAGAAACAGAGTCGCCGCGCATCTCGTATCCCAACTTTGCCGACGATCTAAAATCGCTGCTCTGACCGTGGGAGATCCGGCGGCTCGCCGGTGCCCCATTACTTCGTCACATCGAATATGGTGGCGAACGATGGTATCGATTGAATCACAAAGCCAATAATGAAAAGCATCACGCCTGCGGTCCCAAATGACTGAGGCGGCAAATTATCTGAATACCACTCAATCAGCGGGCTTACAATTGAGACAACAAAAATCGCAGATCCGAACGTCAGCCCAAATTTAAGAACAAAACCGATTGTTCTTGCGTCACCATGGGCGATACTAGCACCGATCAAACCTGACGCAATTGAAACAGCCATTAGAACAAGCGCGATTATCACTTGCTTCCAGCTGAGCTGAGGCTTCTTTCCAGACTTGTAGAGCGTCGTTACAAGAGAAGGGAAAAGTCTCAGGCGCAGGCAATATGCGACTACCTTTTGCGACCCTTGCGCGCTTTGCCACCACGGGTGGTTAGTGGTTTTTTGGAACGAGGGACGGTCTTTGCAGCTGCAGCTCTTGATGCTACTGATTTCGCTGTTGCAGCTTTCGCGGGCTTCCTGACGGCGAGTTTTTTCCCGCTGGCAGTCTTCCCACTAGCTTTCTTTGAAGCAATTTTGGCTACCGCTACTTTCGCGGTCGAAGTGGATGATTCGGCTTTACCGTTGACTGCTTTTTTTGTTTCAACAGGACTAACGGATTTCCTTGCCGGCACGCCGTTTCTCACAGTGCCCGCTTTTCCTTTCGTGGACACCAGACACAAATTTTGCAGTCCGGTGCATGTAGTGAAAGTGGTCAAATGACTGGCCGGTACTTTGTGCGTGTCCTTGAACGACTTGCCAAAATCTGACAGCTTCACTTCCAAAATATCCAGCGGCTCTTTGCAATAAACATTGAAGTGGCAAGCCGCCTCCAGAGCCATACGTGTCAGCTCGAATCCATCTTCAAGCACGTCATAGAGTCCATACAGGCAGCCAACAGAATAATCAGACCCGGCTCCTCGTGCGGCAAAGCGCGGATATTCACTGACGCTCAAATTGGTCGAGACACCATAAATATTGGTCGGAGTGACGACAAGAAAAACGTTGTACATCGACGCGAAAGTGTCCTTGCCGGGCTCCACGAGCGTGTAGGATTTTTTCAGCTCGTTGTAAAGTTCTAGAAAAAATGAAAAGACCCTGCTCCTGTCTTCGAAGGTGTTCTCCATCATTTTGTGATTGGAGCGGTAAAGATGCTCGATGATATTGTCGAGCAAAGAATAGCCGCTGGTAGCCAGATAGGCGTGTTTCAACTTGATGATTTTCGAGCCGCGCACAAGGTCGGTAACGTACTCGTTTCCAAAAGTCGTTATCCGGTCTGAGCCGAGAAACACTTTTCCGTTCTTCTTTACGGCTACCAGTATGGTCATAATTTCTTTAAGGACCCCTGCAAAGGTAAGTTATCGGTCTGTTTGGGCTTTCAAGCCGCTTCCACACTCTCATACCCGAAAATGACCCTTTCGCATAATTCGGCTTTCAGGCATGATTCAGCCGATGCGGCTAAAATATGAAAAGTTCTGCGGCAGGGGTCCAGATGTTGGCAGTCATCAAAACTTCAAAATTGGGGAAATCGCTCAGAGTGAGCTTCAATTTGAGCGCTGCAGTGCTTTTGTTGACGCTGTCGCAACCCTTCAATGCCGCGCTGGCGCAGAATCCGCAGGACATTGCCAATATCCCGGTCAGCCCGGTGCCGACAGGTCCCATGGGTATGGCGCCGTCGACCATGCGCCGGGGCGGGCCCTATATTCAGGAGTGGTTCCAAAGGTACGACCAGGTCCGCCGCCAGTCCCAGATGACCCCTTCGGAGAAGCAAAAGGCTGATGGATTGATGTCCAAAGGCATGACAGGACTGGGCGCAATGCTGGCAGGAGACGAGAAAGCAGCGACGCAAAGCCTGCTCAACAAGCTAGTCGGCAAGTACCAGGCTGCTGCCGAGCAAATGAAGCAGCTGCCGCTATACCCTGAGACAGAGCGCCTTCACCGTGGTTATTACCAGTATTTTTCCGACGCCAGACGGCTCTTTTCAGACTATTTGAAAGTACAGAGCAACCTTTTCGCCATGGATGAGGAGACAGGCAAGCCGGTCGCCGGGCTTCTGATGGCCCGCAAGCAAAATCTTGAAACGCTGGATATGAACAACAAGGGTCTCGACGAGCAATTGCGCCAGCAGTTCAACATTGCGCCATACCGGTATTAATTGAATTAGGCAGCCAAAAGGGAATATATAGGTTGTAGCTGAGCCCGAGGTGGGACTGTGACACGCCTATCGATTCGCCTGATTGAAACCTCCAAGCGGAAAGCCCTTCTTTCAGCTGCTTGCACGCTCATGCTTTTCACAGCCTTCCAGCCGGCAGCGCTTGCCCAGGGCGGCTACGACACGACCGACATTGCACCGCCGGAAGAAGTCATCGACCAGGGGCCGAAGCCGGCTCCCCAGGAGTTTCATCAGAAAGGCGACGAGCAATTCGTGCCGGGGACGAGCAAGTATTACGAGCCCAGGGCGGAAAACGATCTGGAGAAGTGGTTTTCCCAGTACGACGAGATCCGCAAAAAGTATGAGAGCACCCCGGAAGAGCGCCAGTATTTTGAGTCTCTAGCGTCAAAACCACCAGGCTCAGGCTTGTCCGATGACGACCGCAAATTCTTGCAGGACATGGCGGGGCGCTACAGCGAAGCTTTCAACCAGATGAGGGAAGTAGAAGGATGCAGCGAAACCATGCATCTGCACCGCGCTTACGGAAGTTTTCTTGCTCAGCAGTCGAGCGTGTACAACGACTACATTCGCATTCTCGGCGAACCGAACGCTGTTGATATGAGGACAGGGCGCCCACTGACGGCGGGCATGACCGACAAACGCAGATATTTGTACCAGCTGGAAAAAAGCAATAAGCTGATGGATTTCCGCACGCGCCAGACCTACCATATTACGAAAAACCCTTACGAGCAGCGCGAACGCCAATAGCAGCATCCAAGCAATGGACAATAAAGGCGCAGGCAATGTGCCGCCACTCCGCCACCAGTCATGCGGGGCTCAGGCAATGTGCCGCCACTCCGCCACCAGTCATGCGGGGCTCAGGCAATGCGCCGTAAATCAGAGCGGAATGTCCACTTTCATCTGATAGAGACGTTTGATCGTGTTGATATCTCGTTGTGACAGGCGAGAAGCCTCATCCGTTTCGGTATACATAAGATCCGCCCGCATCGGGCTGTGCCCCAAAAGACCAAGCGCATGACCGAGTTCGTGTGTGACGACGTTTTTCAAAACCAGAAGGCGAATGTCCCTGTCGCGCGAATAAACAAGGTCGAGATTGACCTCGATAATCTGAGGTTCTACCGAATACTGCGGGCCGATTCTCGGAATCATTATCGGCACGGGGATTCCGGACACGGGAATGACACCCATCGGAGTCGAACGCCTGGCCTGCCAGCGCGTGATCGTCTGAGCACCGAGCATACAGTCTTTTGAATTCCCTTTATGTCCCATCCGTTTCCAAACGACTCTCACTCTTGCCTGCTCCGGATCATCGACTCGCAGAAATGCGACCAATCCATTGGTGCGGTTTTCCCATTCATCAAATCCTCTTATGCAGGCCTCGGTGAAGCCCGGCTCCGAGCAAGGAGTTATGTAGACCTTTACAGGCATGTTTTTAAAACGCAACACCCGACCTTTCGTCGCCGCAAGAACCTCATTGCAATAATCCGACGAGATCGGTGGAGAGCCGTAGGGTGCAATTCGAACAAATTGAGGTGGCAAGACATTGGTCAAAGGCAAAACATGAATCTGATTCGTTGATGATATTGGCGCAGCAGAAAGCGGCACGCTGACTGTGTCTGGAGTCAATGTCTTTGGCTGGCTGGCCGGATCAATCTCGGGCCGTGCCAGCGCATTTGTGCAAAACAGAGCGGTCGCATATAACACTACAGATGGTGCAGCGGTGAATTTCAAGAAACTCAAATCAAGCAATCGGCTGAACGACGGAGGCGTCTTCGCCGGGTTTCTTTTCGTCGGCCGGTCGCTTTGCTTGATCAGACTGCCTTCGTGCGGCTGCGACCGGAAGTGCCTCATCAATGATGGAAAGTGCTTTATCAATTTCCGCTTTGCTCACATTTAACGGAGGTATAAATCTGATTATGTGATTCTTTATACCGCAATCCAGCAAAAGTAGCTTTCTCTTGAAGCACTCGTCGACCAGCTTCTCAATAAGTACGCCGTCGGGAGCACCGCTCTCGTCTGCAACTTCCATGCCAATCATCAATCCAAGCCCGCGTACTTCTTTTACAAACGAGTATTTTGATTTGTACTCGTTCAATTTCGCCATGAAATAATCGCCCATTTTTCGTGCGTTTTCCAATAGGTTTTCCTTTTCGATTACATCAATGGACGCAAGTGCCGCCGCGCAGGCGACCGGATTGCCACCATATGTGCTGCCATGACGGCCCATAGTCCATTTGTCCATCAATTCTTTGCGCGACACCACTGCCGCCATTGGAAAACCACTGGCGATGCCTTTGGCAACGATCATCAAATCGGGAACAACAGCGAAGTGCTCGCTGGCAAACCACTTGCCTGTGCGACCGAATCCGGACTGCACTTCATCGAAAATCAGCATGATGCCGTGCGTGTCGCAAAGTTTGCGCAGCCGCTGCATGAATCCGTTTTCGACCTTATAGCCAGTCGCCGGGACAACATACCCGCCCTCACCCATCATCGGCTCGATCAAAATTGCGCCGACAGTATCCGGCTTGAGCTGGTGAGTAAACATTGCTTCGAACGTGTCGAAGCATTCGAGATTGCACTTGCCGGGGATCTGTCCTGCCGGACAGCGCAAACAATATGGATAAGGGGCGTGATAAATGCCTGAAGGAAGAGGTTCGTAACCCTGTCGATAGTGAGACTTCGCAGTGGTCAGTGCCGTGGCCAGAAGAGTGCGTCCATGGAAGCCGCCGGTGAAAGCGATTATGTTCGGGCGACCGGTTACAAAACGAGCCATTTTGATGGCGGCATCAACCGCCTCGCCGCCGCTGTTATTGAGAAAAACACAGTCCAGCCCTTGGGGAGCAATCTGGGAAATCTTCTCAGCCAGCTTGATATTCTTCGTATGCCGGGTGACAGCCGAACAGTGAATCAGCTTCTCGACCTGCTCCTTAGCCTCCTTGACGACACTGGGATGGCAGTGCCCGACATTGTTGACGGCAATGCCCATAGTAAAATCGAGGTATTGAATGCCCTCGACGTCATACAGGTAGGTACCCTCAGCCCGCTCAGCCACAATGTCAAAACAGCGATGATAGGTAGGCGCCAGGTAGCGAGCGTCTCGCTCCAACCATTCAGCAGTAGACAAATTCGCCATGATAAGCCCCCGGAGCTGTTTGCTGTGGTGATTCGGCATTGAGACGGATGGCTGCCTCAGGCAGTCGATGCCATTCAGTCCGACCTTTGCCCTGAATATTATAAACCAAGGCTATATCAGGCTTTACACTGGTCTGATAGATGAAATTTCGCGAGAAAACGACTGCTACTTCTCACTCTTATGCTAATTTAATGATATGTCTAAAGCCCGGTAGCCGCAGTTTTTGGACGGCAGGTTGATTGCAGAAATAACCGTAAAAGTAGCCAGAAAACCGGAGCGCAAGTATCAGAAGACTCCAGATGGACGACAAACTCAAACAACTAGCCGAAAGCCGTTACACTCAAGAAGAGTTCCTTGGCATACTTTTTGAGCTGGCGGTGGAAGATCAATGGTTCGACCTTCAGCACATGATCCAGCACGATATGGCAAAAGCCATCCTGGCGGACTATTCTTTCGAGCTGGGCGAAGGGTACCTGAACACCGACATTTTCTTCCGTCACTGGGAGGAAGTCATTGAAGTCGGCTGGAGCGCCTTCTGCCAGCACACCGGACTGCCCAGAGAAAAGGTGCGGCTTAGACTGGAAGAGCTCAGAGACGGAATTTAGTTTTTTTTGCATGAATTGCGCCACATTCAGCCTGAGAGAATTCTGAGGGTGAAAAAACCTCTAAGGTCAGGGCAATTGCGTTGAAAGACCATCCACCACATGTCATGATCTGTCCGATCAGGTCGAATTATCTCAAGCGTCCGACTTGTGAGTATTGCCTATCACGCCGTCTAATACGGCGTTAACATCGATCGTTGCGTGCAAATGCAAACCGCCCAGATTGAAATTCCTGAGTCCAAATCCACTGCGGGCAGCAGATTGGACAAAGCCAGCGCTGTTCAATTGCAGCCGCAAAAAGAGTCGTACAAGACACTAGCGCTGTGCATTGCAGCAGGTGCAGTATTAGCTCTGTCCGCACCAGGATTCAATCAATGGTATCTGGCCTGGTTCGCCCTCTCGCCCCTTTTTCTCTTTATATACACAAGTAAGTCTTTCTTGCAGGCTGCTATTCGCGGTGCTGCGTTCGGTCTGGGATATCACCTTGTATTTCTGATTTGGTACACGGGCATTCATCCTCTGTCGTGGATAGGCATCGATGACATAAGCAGCTTGGTGATTACGTCGACTTGCTATCTGTTTGAGACATGCCACCATACCTTATTGGTGGCGATCTTCGCAGCAATCGCTTACGCAATGCCAGTCGCTGCCAGTTATCTGCCGGTAAAGAAAAACACGCCAGAGAAAAGAACACCCGAGAAAAACACCCGGCGCTGGACGTTTTCTACATATCTGATACTGCCCTTGTTGTGGGTTCTCTGCAACAACAAGATCGGCAATGCCTATGATTTGCTCGGTGTTCCGTGGGCAATGCTGGAATACACTCAATACAAGCAACTGCCTATCATTCAAATCGCCAGTATCATTGGTGGTGTGGGTCTTGAATTTCTGATTGTTTTGACCAACGTTGTTGCAGCAATTTTCATTGCCACATTCTACTTTCAAACACCCGTAAAGCAGCTGACGGCATGCTCCAAAGAGTCGATTGCTCA